>NZ_JAUZMY010000018.1:0-158981 GCF_036327455.1 Nocardiopsis codii
GGTCAGCGCTGGTCGGTGAGGGCGGTGAGGGTGTGGGCGAGGTCGGCGGGGGAGGGCATGGCGGCCATCTCCTGGCGCAGGGCGTCGGCGGCTCCGGTGTGGCGGGGGTCGTGCAGGAGTGCGCGCACCCCGGCGGCCACGGCGTCGGGGGTGACCTGGTCGGGATCCAGCACCCGGGCCGCACCGATACCGGCCACGGACGAGGCCAGCAGGGACTCGTCGAACGTGGGCCGGGGGGAGACCAGCTGGGGCACCCCGTGCGCCAGCCCGGTGAGGACGGTGCCCGTCCCCCCGTGGGTGACCATGGCGTCGCAGGTGGGGGCGAGTGCGTGCAGGGGCACGTACTCGGTCAGGCGGGTGTTGGCGGGGACGGGGCCGAGGGCGTCCTGCTCGTGGGCGGGCAGGGTCGCCACGACCTCCACGTCCAGGTCGGCCAACCCCTCCAGGACCAGGGGCACGTCCACACCGGAACGGCCCAGCCACGCCGCCGTGCTCGACCCGAGGCTCAATCCCACGCGGGGGCGTTCGGGTGGGGTGCGCAGCCAGTGGGGGATAACGGCTCTGCCGTTGTAGGGGACGTAGCGCATGGGCAGGTAGGTGAGGTCGTGGGGGGTGGGGACCCTGAGGGAGGCGGGGATCTGTTCGAGGGTGGCCTGTCCGTGGACCAGGGTCTCGGAGTACTCGACGCCGTGGCGGGCGGCGCGGGCGCCCAGCCAGGCGGACAGGGGGTCCTCCCGCTCGGCCGCGGGCTGCTCGGCCATCCGCGCCAGGAAACGCGCGCGCACGGCGCCGAAGACGTCCGCGCCCCAGGGATGGCGCACGTGGGCCGCCCCGCAGGCCTGCGCCGCGATCGCCGCGGAGAAGGTGATGGGCTCCCAGACCACGAGGTCGGGCCGCCACTCCCGGCAGAACGCGACCAGGTCCTGCTCCATGGGGTCGTTCACCATCCGCCACCACCAGGTGACGACCTGCTTGTAGTCCTCCAGCTCCTCCGCCCAGGGGCGCTGCCCGCGCCCGCTGCCGAAGGCGGAGAAGAGGGGTACCCCTCCGCGCAGCCCGTCGAAGGAGGAGCGCGCGGTCAGGTGCCGCCAGAAGCCGTGGTCCCGGCCGACCGGGACGAACGGCAGACCGGTGTGCCGGACGACGGGAGCCAGCGCGGGCTGGCTCGCCACCCGCACCTCGTGCCCGGCTGCGCGCAGGGCCCAGGCCAGGGGGACCAGGCTCAGGAAGTTCGTCTTCTCTGCCAGGGACGCCACGACGATGCGCACGGTGGGCTCTCCTCGGGTCGCGGCCGACGTCGGCGCTGGGGGGGTTCGGACGACGCGCGGGGCATCCCGCGGCGCGGCGCCATGTCTACCAGTTCCGGCCGGGGCGCCACTCGGCCCGAACCGACCGCCCCGGGTGGACGCGCCGCGTCCCCTCCCCTAGTCTCCGAAGCGCTTCGAGGAGGTGCGGGACGTTGCGTGTGCTGTTGACGGTGGCTGCGGAGAAGCCGCACTTCCTGGGGATGGTGCCCCTGGCGTGGGCCCTGCGGGCCGCGGGGCACGAGGTGCGGGTGGCGAGCCAGCCCGCGCTGGCTCCCGTCGTCCGGCACACCGGTCTGCCGTTCGTCCCGGTCGGCCGGGACCACGGCTTCTGGCGGACGATGAAGGTCTTCGACCTCCACGACACCCTGAACGACGCCCCGCTGTTCGGGCGGGTGACCGCCCCCGACGACGAGGTCTCCTGGGAGTACCTGCTGGAGGGCTACCGCACGGTCGTCCCGTGGTGGTGGCGGATGGTGAACGACCCCATGGAGCAGGACCTGGTCGCGTTCTGCCGGGAGTGGCGGCCCGACCTGGTCGTCTGGGGATCGGTGAGCTTCGCGGGGGCGATCGCGGCGCAGGCGTGCGGGGCGGCCCACGTGCGCTACCTGTGGGGAGCCGACATCTTCGCCCGCACCCGCCGCCGTTTCCTGGCGCGGATGGCCGAGCAGCCCGCCGCCGAGCGGGAGGACCCCCTGTCCGCCTGGCTGGGCGCCCGCGCCGCCCGCCACGGCGTCGAGTACTCCGAGACCCTCGTCCACGGACAGGCCACCCTCGAACAGATCCCCGCCTCCCTCAGGGTCCCCACCCCCCACGACCTCACCTACCTGCCCATGCGCTACGTCCCCTACAACGGCAGAGCCGTCGTCCCCCACTGGCTGCGCACCCCACCCGAACGCCCCCGCGTCGCCCTCACCCTCGGCACGACCCTCATGGGCCAGGACAGCGGGGGCAAGGCTTTGTTCCGCGCACTGCTGGAGGGGTTGGCCGACCTGGACGTGGAGGTCGTGGCGACCCTGCCCGCCCACGAACAGGACGCCCTCGGCCCCGTCCCCGCCAACACCCGCCTGACCGAGTACGTGCCCCTGCACGCACTCGCCCCCACCTGCGACGCCATGGTCGACCACGGAGGATGGGGGACGGTCCTGACCGGGTTGGCGTACGGCATCCCGCAGGTGATCGTCCCCAGCTGGTTCGACGACCCGATGCTCGCCGACATGCTCGCCGACGGGGGAGCGGCCATCACCGTCCCCCACCGGGCCATGACCGCGGAGACGATCAGCCGGTCGGCCTCCCGGCTCCTGGACGACCCGTCCTTCGCCCAGGGGGCCGCCGGCGTGCGCGAGGCGATGGCGGCCCTGCCGTCCCCGGCCGAACTCGCGGACGCGCTCGTGGGACTCACACGCGGCTGAACCCCGGGTCGGTCAGCCGGTGACGGCCTCCGCCGCGCTCCGGCGGACGCGGTCGACGAGGTCGGCCAGCTCCAGGACCGGCGCCGTGTCCACCGGCACCGGACCGCGCACCCCCTCCGCGAAGGCGGCCAGGAGGTTGCGGAACTGGTGGTCCGGCTCCAACAGCCGGTCCTCGGCCCCCGCCCCGGTCCGCAGCTCCAACGCCGGCTCCAGCGTCTCCGGCGGGGTGAAGGCGCGGTCCAGCCGGACGGCGCCCGCCTCCCCCCAGACCGTGTACTCGTTGCGGTAGTGCAGCCCGAACCCGAACCCCACCTGCGCCGTCCCGCCGTCCGGTGCGCGCAGCAGCACCGAGCCGCGCACGTCCACCCCCGTGTCGGCGCCGCGCTCCAGGACCGCGCCGCTCACCCGGAGCCCGTCGCCCCACAGGAACTGCGCCAGCGCCAGCGGGTACACGCCCACGTCCAGGAGCGCCCCGCCGCCCAGCGAGGGGTCGTGCCGGATGTCCCCGGGGGCGCGCTCGGGCACCCCGAACTCGCACATGAGCGCGCGCGGGCGCCCGATCGCGCCCTCCGAGACCAGCCGCCTCAGCTCGTGGTGCTGCCGGTGGTACCGGAAGGCGAAGTTCTCCATGACGGTCAGGCCGCGCCGCCCGGCCTCGGTCAGCAGTTCGGCCGACGTGTCGGGGCCGACCGTGAGGGGTTTCTCGGAGAGGACGTGCAGACCCGCCGCCAGGGCGCGCCCGACCCACTCGTGCCTCAGGCCGACGGGCAGCGGCACGTACACGGCGTCGAGGTCGTCCCGCGCGAGGAGGTCCGCGTAGCCCGTGACCGCCTCGCCGCCGAAGCGGTCCGCGAACCGGCGCGCCTTGGCGGCGTCCCGGCTGGCGACCGCGACGAGCCGCACCGAGGGCGTCGCCGCGACGGACGGCAGGACGCGCCGCCACGCGATGTCGGCGCAGCCGAGCACCCCGAGCCGCACCGGCGCTCCCGTCCTTCCGAGCGTCGAGGACACACGACCTCCCTCGTGTCGGCCGGCTCCCGAGCGCCGGCTGCCGCGGCCCACTCCGGTCGCGCCGCCGCACATACTGCCAGAGCGCGACGGAGGGGGACACCGCCGTACCCGGGCCCGGCCAGGGGACGGCCCGCCGGAGGCCGGGCGGTCCCCGCTCCCCCCGGAGCGCGCGGGCGCCGGCACCCGCGCGGCGGGTGGGCTTCCGCGGAACATGCCCTAGTGTGTCCGGCGCCGTGCCGGGGCGCACAGACCCCGGACGGTCGAGGTCCGGTGTCCACGGGGGCGGTCGGCAGCGCTTGCGCCCTCCCGCACCGCCCGCCCAGGAGGGGAGAACCACGCATGGAGACGAGTGACGAGGCCGCGGCCGTGCTCGACGCGGTCCGCGCCTACCACCGGTCCAGGCGGACCGAGCGCGAGTTCGTGCCGGGCGTGACGGAGATCTGGCCGTCCGGCGCCGTCCTGGACGAGGACGACCGGGTGGCGCTCGCCGAGGCCGCCCTCGACATGCGCATCGCGGCGGGCAGGAGCGCGCGCCGATTCGAGTCGGTGTTCGCCAGGAAGCTCAGGAGGCGCAAGGCCCACCTGACCAACTCGGGGTCCTCCGCCAACCTGCTGGCGCTGTCGTCCCTGACCTCCCACCTGCTGGAGGACGACCGGCTGCGCCCCGGCGACGAGGTCGTGACGGTCGCGGCCGGGTTCCCCACGACCGTCAACCCGATCCTCCAGAACGGGCTCGTTCCCGTGTTCGTGGACATCGAACTGCGCACGTACAACACGACGGCGGAGCGCGTGGAGAGGGCGATCGGCCCCCGCACCCGGGCGATCATGATCGCCCACGCGCTCGGCAACCCGTTCCAGGCCCGGGAGATCGCGCAGATCGCCGAGGACCGGGGCCTGTTCCTCGTCGAGGACAACTGCGACGCGGTGGGCTCGTACTACGACGGCCAGGTGACGGGGTCCTTCGGGGACCTCTCCACGGTCAGCTTCTACCCGGCACACCACATCACCATGGGTGAGGGCGGGTGCGTGCTGACGTCCAACCTCATGCTGGCGCGCGTCGTGGAGTCCATGCGCGACTGGGGCCGGGACTGCTGGTGCGAGCCGGGTGAGAGCGACACCTGCCGGAAGCGCTTCAGCTACCAGCTGGGCACCCTGCCGCAGGGGTACGACCACAAGTACACGTTCTCGCACGTCGGCTACAACCTGAAGGGCACCGACCTCCAGGCCGCGCTCGGCCTCAGCCAGCTGGAGAAGCTGGACTCCTTCGGGGAGGCCCGGCGGCGCAACTGGCGCAGGATGCGGGAGGGCCTGGACGGAGTCCCCGGCCTGATCCTCCCGGAGGCCACACCCGGCAGCGACCCGAGCTGGTTCGGGTTCGTCCTCACCGTCGATCCGGAGGCGCCGTTCGGCAGGGCGGAGCTGGTCCAGTTCCTGGAATCCCGCAGAATCGGCACCCGGCTGCTCTTCGCGGGAAACCTCACCCGTCACCCCGCCTACCTCGACCGCCCGCACCGGGTGGCGGAGAACCTGGACAACAGTGACATCGCCACCGACCAGACGTTCTGGACCGGGGTCTACCCGGGCCTCACGGACGAGATGATCGACTACGTGGTCTCCTCCATCACCGAGTTCGTCAAGGAGCGGGGCGCCGTCGCCCCCTGACCGGGGTCCTGCCCGCGGCCGCCGAGGGGGCGGCCGGGCGCCGGCCCCGACGGGACGCCCGTCCGAGGGGGACGCGCCGCGCGGTCGGCGGAGGCCCGGCGGCCCCGGCGCCGTGCCCGGAACGAGCCGGGGCGCGGCTCAGGCGGCGGGCGGGAGTCCGGGCATCCGGAAGTAGATCATCGGGTTGTCCGTGCTGGTGCGCACGGGCTCTCCCAGTCCCAGGTCCTCCCTGAGCTCCAGGAGCGCCGTGTACGGGGCGGGCGCCCTCCTGCGGGAGGGTGTGAAGAAGTCCGTGCCCGTCCTCCGCAGCCACGCCAGCACGACCGCGCCCTCGGTCAGCGGCAGGGCCCGCTTCCCGTGGAAGACGTCGTGGACGCTGACCGGGGTGCCGGGGGCGATACGGGGGAAGAGCTCGGACAGGTACCACCGCGCGAACCGGCCGTTGTGGGCGGCGTCCACGAACAGGTAGCCGATCCCCTCCGGGACCTGCGACATGTTCTCCCGGACGTCGCCCTGGTGGAACTCCCAGCGGCCCAGCGACAGGTCGGCGGGCACGTTCTCCACCACGTTGTCCACGATGTCGAACGAGTGCAGGGTCCCCGCCCCGTTGTCGCGCAGCGCCGACAGGATCCACGTCGTGGACCAGCCGTGGAACGTGCCCAGCTCCATCACCGTGTCCGGCCGGGTCTCGCGCAGGAGCAGATAGGTGATCTCCGCTTCCAGGTCGTCGAGCTGCGGGGTCATGCGGCCCCGCATGTCCCGGAGGAACCCGCGCTGCGCGTCGCGCACCTTCGCCAGGGGCTCGCGGTACCTGCGGTACAGGTCCCCGATCAACGTCAGGCCGATGTCCCCCATACCGCTCCCCGGGTTCGCTCCGTGTGGTTCCGGACCTCACCGTATCGATCCGGGCGCCTCCGGACGGGAAAAGCGCGTCGGCTCCCCCGGCGGGTCGCGGGCAGGAGGGCGCACACCGGACGGACCGGTCACGCGGCGGCGGGACCGCGCCCGCGCGCGAGCCCGGCGGACGCGTCGGCGGGATCGGGCGGCGTGCCCCGCGAGGGCTACGTGTCCCGTGCCGAGGGGGCCCGGGAGTCCACGAGGACCTGGACTCCGTCGAGGACGCGCTCCAGGCCGAACGCGAACGCGTGCTCGGCGGGGTAGACGGCCCGGTGCTCACGCCCGACGGCGCTCCCGACGCGGGAGGCGATCGGATAGTCGCTCTCCCTGACCAGGGTCGCGAGGATCGGGCCGTGCGTCCGCCACCACTGGCCGTCGGTCATGCCCGACGCCCGCTCGGTCTCACTGCCCGCCACGGCCTGGCCGGCGGCGCCCTCCGCGTAGCTGTTGACCAGGCTGACGGTGGAGTCCATCTCGTCGTCGGTCAGGCCCAGGCCGTCGACGGCGGCCAGTTCGTACTCGTACTTGGCGACGAGGTGGGGGCCCAGCAGGCGTCCGCGGGAGGCCTGGAGCATCCACGGGTGGCGCAGGAACAGCCGCCAGTTCGCGTGCGCGATCGCGTCCAGCCGGTCCCGCCATCCGTCGGGCCGCGCACCGCCCGCGTGCAGGCCCGCGTAGGCGGCGTCGAGCATCAGGTCGACCAGCTCGCCCCGGCCCGGGACGTAGGTGTACAGCGACATCGTGCCGACGCCCAGGCGCTCGGCGACCTTGCGCATGGAGAGCGCGCCGAGCCCGTCGGAGTCGGCGAGTTCGGAGGCCACCGACACGATCCGGTCCACGCTCAGGTCCGGCTTGTTGCGCCTGCTGGTGGGCTCCTGGGTGCGCCACAGCAAGGCGAGGCTGCGCGCGGGGTCGCCGCTCGTGGTGTGCTGCGTGGACATTGACGGCCCTGCTCTTCCGGTCCGGTGCCCGGTCAGTGTACGGCAGGGCGGTCATGCCCCGCGGTCCCCGGTTCCGGCCCCGTCAGGGTTCCCGTGCGCGGGCCGCCGCCCTCCCCGGGCAGGACCTCCGGCGTGCGATCAGCCCCGGGGGAGGAACGCGTCCCTGTGCTCCTCGGCCCACGCCTCGAACCCGCGTGCCGGCCTGCCCGTGACCTCCTCGACGGTGGGCACGACCCGGGTGCCGACCTCCGGGGGCTCCGTGGCCAGCTGGACCGCGAACCGGACGTACTCCTCGTCGTGGCCCAGGGCGCGCAGCCGCTCGGCCTCCTCCTCGGGGCCGATGCGGACCAGTGAGATCTCCCGGCCGACCACCCGGGACAGCACTGCCACCCGCTCCCCGGGTGTCAGCGCCTCCGGGCCGGTGAGGGCGTAGGCGCGGCCTCCGTGGCCGTCCCCGGTGAGCGCCGTGACCGCCACGGAGGCGATGTCCGCCTCGTGGACGAGGGCGCTGGGGTGCGTGCGCGCCTCCCTGATCACGCCGTCCCCCGTCACGGACTCCGCCCAGTCCAGGGTGTTGGCCATGAACTCCACCGGGTGCAGGAGAGTCCAGGTGAGGGAGCTCGCGGCCAGGGCCTCCTCGACGGGGCCGGGGTAGAAGTCGCACAGCACCGTCACGCGGCGGACCCCCGCCCGGGTCGCGAGTTCGACGAGCCGTGCCGCCGTGGTGAGGGGCGCGTAGTCGTCCCCTCCGAACGTGATCAGGTGCAGGCCGGTGACCCCCTCCAAGTGGGGGAGGAGGCTGTCGGGTTCGGTGAGGTCGCCCCGCACCGGCTGCGCCCCCTCCGGCAGGCGGGCCCGGCCGGGGTCCCGTGTGAGCGCGCGCACCGGATGTCCGGCGTCGAGCAGTTGACCGACGACGTGGCGGCCGACCGTGCCGGTGGCTCCCGCGACGAGGAACGTCATGGCTCTCCTTCTGCTGTGGGGCGGCGGCATGGCCCGCCGTTGCCGTATGCCGTACAGTACACCGTACGGAAACGGGCGTGGGAGGGCCGGGGCGGACCTCGCGGGGGAGTGGGTCAGGACGGCTTGGCGGGGCACCCGACCAGGTGGTCGTCGACCACCCCGACGGCCTGGAGGTAGGAGTACACGATCGTGGTGCCGACGAAGTTGAAGCCGCGCTTCTTGAGGTCCTTGGCGACGCGGTCGGACAGCGGCGTGCTCGTCGGCACCTGGGACGCGTCGGTGAAGCGGTTGACGAGGACCTCGCCCTCGACCCACCCCCACAGGTAGTCGGCGAAGGTTCCGTACTCCCCGCGCACGCGCTCGAAGGCGCGTGCGTTGCGCACCACGGAGGCCACCTTGAGCCGGTTGCGGACGATGCCCGGGTCCGCGAGGAGCCGGTCGGTGTCCTCCTGGCCGTACTCCGCCACCCGGGTGCGGTCGAAGCCCTCCAGGGCGCGGCGGTAGTTCTCCCGCTTGTTGAGCACGGTGGACCAGGAGAGCCCTGCCTGTGCGCCCTCCAGAACGAGCATCTCGAACAGGTACGCGTCGTCCCGGGACGGCCGGCCCCACTCCTCGTCGTGGTAGGCCGTCATGAGTTCCGACGCGTTCCTGGCCCAGGCGCAGCGCTGGTCCTGGTCGGGCATGGGTGCTCCTCCGGTCTCGACTGCGGTCCCCCGCATTGTTCCGGAGGCCGCCGACGGTCCGGGGGACGGGTGGGCGTGTCGCGGTCGGACGGCCGCCGTCGGCCGGGCGCGGGGTCGCGCGGCGCCGCCGTGCGGCGATCCCGGGGCGCAGCGCAGGGCCCGCCCGTGCCGACCGGCTCACCGTGGGCGCCGGGTCCGGGTTCGCCGGGGCCGGGCGAGGGGCCTGTCAGCGGCCCTCCGAGAAATACCTTACTCCGTACGGAATTATCCGCGGAGTCCTTGTGTTCCTCGAAACGTAAGCCGTACAGTACGGCGTACGGAAAATCGGGGACGGCTGCCGGAGAGGGGAACACCGTGAAGACGACCGAGAGCGCGGTCACCGCGCGCGGTCTGGGGAAGCGGTACGGGACGAGCTGGGCCCTGAGGGGGTTCGACCTCGACGTGCCCGCGGGCAGCGTCTGCGGACTCCTCGGACCCAACGGGGCGGGCAAGACCACCGCCGTGCGCGTGCTCACCACCCTGCTGCGCGCCGACGAGGGCGCCGCCCGCGTCGCCGGCCACGACGTGACCGCCCACGGGGGCCGGGTGCGTCGGCGGATCGGGCTGGTGGGACAGAACGCGGCCGTCGACGAGGTGCTGAGCGGGCGCCAGAACCTGGAGATGTTCGGGCGCCTCCACCACCTGGGCGCCCGCCGGGCCGCCGCGCGGGCGGACGAGCTGCTGGAGGGGTTCCGCCTCGCCGACACCGGGAGGAAGCCGGTCGGCGCCTACTCCGGCGGCATGCGGCGCCGTCTCGACCTCGCCGCGAGCATGATCCTGGCGCCGCCCGTGCTGTTCCTGGACGAGCCCACCACCGGGCTCGACCCGCGCAGCCGCAACGAGGTGTGGGGCGCGGTGCGCGAACTGGTCGCGGGCGGCACGACCGTCCTGCTCACCACCCAGTACCTGGAGGAGGCGGACCGCCTCGCCGACCGGATCTCGGTGGTCTCCTCCGGCCGGGTCGTCGCCGAGGGCACCCCCGAGGAGCTCAAGTCCCGCCTGGGCGGCGACCGGCTCGACCTGGTGGTCCGCGACCCGGCGGAGCTCGACGCCACCGCCGGCCTCGTCCGACGGGTCGTCGGCGCGCGGCCGGAGACGGACGCGGAGAACCGCCGGATCAGCGTCGGCGTCGAGAACCGGGTCGCCGCGCTCACCGAGGTGGCGCGGGCCCTGGAGGACCACGGGGTCGAGGTCGAGGACATCGCCCTGCGCCGACCCAGCCTGGACGAGGTGTTCCTGCACCTCACGGAGAACGAGGAGGCACCCGTCCGATGAACGCCACCGCCGCCCCGGCGGCCCCGGCCGACGCGACCGCCGGAGGCGTCGCCCACGAGGAGGACGGCGGCATCGCCCACCGCGTCCGCTGGGCGGTCGCGGACGGGTGGACCATCACCCGGCGCGACCTCCTCCACTGGCTGCGCCGACCGGGCCAGCTCGTCGCGGGGCTGCTGTTTCCCGTGATGATGCTGCTGATGTTCGGGTTCCTCTTCGGAGGGGCGATGACCGTGCCCGGAGGCGGGGACTACCGCGAGTTCCTGATGCCCGGCATGTTCGCCATGACGATGGTCTTCGGCGTGGGCGAGACGGTCACCGCCGTGTCCGGCGACGTCGCGCGCGGCGTCACCGACCGCTTCCGCTCCATGCCCATGGCGCCGTCGGCCGTCGTGGTGGGGCGGTGCGCCGCGGACATGCTCAAGTCCACGATCACGCTGGCCGTCCTCGTCGGCTGCGGCCTGCTGGCGGGGTGGCAGTGGAACGGCACCGGGGGCGAGGCCGCCGCCGGGATCGGCCTGCTCCTGCTCCTGCGCTTCTCCCTCGTGTGGCTCGGCATCTACGTCGGCCTGCTCGCCCGGGGCGAGGGGGCGGTCACGGCCGTGCACACCCTGGAGTTCCCGCTGGGCTTCCTGTCCAACGCGTTCGTCGCCACCGCGACCATGCCGCTGTGGCTGGGAACCGTCGCGGCCTGGAACCCGCTGTCGTCCACGGTCACGGCCACCCGTGAGCTGTTCGGCAACCCGGGGTGGGGTGGCGGTGAGACCTGGATCGCACAGAACGCCCTGCTCATGGCGGTGGTGTGGCCCCTGCTCATCGTCGCGGTCTTCTTCCCGCTCTGCGTCCGGCGGTACCGGGACATGGCCCGGTAGCCGGGCCGGGGCACATCGCGTCGTGAAGGATCGGCGGCCGGACCCGGACCCGGCCCCCGGCTCACCGGGGCGCCCCCCGGCGGAGCGGTCCGCGGTGGGCCGCGTCGTACAGGTCGCGGTACCGGCGTGCCCTCGACCGCGTGGCGATCGGGAGGGGGACCAGGCACAGGAAGCCGACGAACAAGGCGAGGGCGCTCGCCCCGGACGCGAGACCGTTCAGGTCGTCCTGTCCGAGGTACCGCACGGTCAGGTAGAGCCCTACCGCGACCATGAACGCCGAGCAGGCGATCGTCACGGCGGTGAACGCGAACCGGAACCGCGGGGTGATCAGGTCGGCGTGAACGAGGAGCGCCTCCGACAGGGACCGGGCCACCATGGCGGTGCGGGGATCGCCGCCGAGCCGGCCGTGGCGGTGGAGGACCCGGGCGGCGCGCAGGTGTTCCGGCGTCGTCCACGGGGGAAGCAGGTTCGGTGCGGGCCACAGGTTCAGCAGCCACACCAGGAACACGCACACGAGCGGCGGAACGGCCACCAGGGTGAGCACGCCGATCGCGTCGGCCCAGGCCGGGGCGTACGGCGCCCATGCCATGCCCCTGAGAAGCCCGAAGGGGCCCTGCGTCTCGGCGGCGACGACCACCGCCGCGAAGTTCGCGAGCTGGAACGTGGACATCACACCTATGAGGGTGTACCCGGTGACGAGCCGGAGCTCGTACTCCCGGACATAGCTCCGGGCGCCGTGCGCGTGCGTCCCGACCGGAGGGGGCGGGGGCGACGGGGGATGCTGCACAGGGTCCTCCCCTGGGTCCGCGAGTGGGGGAAACGCGGTCGGGCCGGAGCCGCGCCCGCCGTGGAAGAGACCGGACGAATCCGGCATCATCGGCCCCTTGTCGGACGTTCTGGACAGGAATGGGGTTCCCTGAAGCCCGACAGGGCCGGGATTTCGCGCGGTTTCCCCGGGTGAGGTGCATATGCGGCGTGACAGGGCAGGCCGGTCACGATAGAACAGCACCGGCATTCCCGGCACGCGGATCTCCGGGCCACGCGCACGAACACGAGGAGTCCGAGCTTTGACCGACAACCCGTTCTTCGCTCCCAGCGGTCTGCCCTACCAGCTGCCCGACTTCGCCGGCATCCGCGAGGAGCACTTCGTCCCGGCGTTCGCGCGGGGCATGGCGGAACACCTCGACGAGGTCGAGGCCATCGCGAACGATCCCGAGCCCGCGACCTTCGACAACACGCTCGTCGCCCTGGAACGGTCCGGCCGGACCCTCCACCGCGTCGAGACCGTGTTCCACACCCTCGCCGGTTCCGACGCCACCGACGGGATCAGGGAGATCGAGAAGGAGATCGCGCCCAGAGCCGCGAACCACCGCGACGCGATCTCGCTCCACCGCGGACTGTGGGAGAGGATCAAGCGGGTCACCGCCTCCGACCCGGAGGAGGCCCGCCTCCTGGAGCGGTACCGGACCGACTTCGTCAACGCCGGAGCCGACCTCACCGCCGACGAGCAGGACAGGCTGCGGCAGCTCAACGAGACGCTCGCCGGACTCGCCACGGACTTCGCGCAGAACGTGCTCGGCGCCACCTCCGAGTCGGCGCTCGTCGTCCGCGACCCCGCCCAGCTCGACGGACTGGACGAAGCCCAGATCAGAGCGATCGAGAAGGACGGGGAGTACGTCCTCCCGCTGCTCAACTTCACCATGCAGCCCGCACTCGCCCAGCTCACCGACCGCGCCACGCGCGAGCGGCTGTACACCCTGAGCGTGGAGCGCGCGCCGGCCAACCTCGACCTCGCCGCGCGGATCGCCGAGCTGCGGGTCGAGCGGGCCAACCTCCTCGGCTACCCCGACCACGCCGCCCACAAGGTCTCCGACCAGACGGCCGAGACCGTCGGGGCGGTCGAGGACCGGCTCGGGCAGCTGGTCGGCCCCGCCGTCCGCAACGCCCTGAAGGAGGCCGAGGCGCTGGCCGAACAGGCCGGACACCCCATCGAGCCGTGGGACTGGTCCTTCTACGCCGAGAAGGTCCGCAAGGCGCGCCACGACTTCGACAAGAACGCCCTGCGGCCCTACTTCGAGCTGGACAGGGTCTACCGGGACGGCGTGTTCCACGCCGCCGGCAGCCTGTACGGGATCACCTTCACGGAACGCGCCGACCTGCGCGGCTACCACCCCGACGTGCGCGTGTGGGAGGTGTTCGAGGAGGACGGCGCCGCGCTCGGGCTGTTCCTGCTCGACCCGTACGCCCGCCCCACCAAGCGCGGCGGCGCCTGGATGCACAACCTGGTCGACCAGTCGTACCTCATGGACGAACGGCCCGTGGTGGTCAACAACCTCAACATCACCAAGCCCGCGTCCGGGCCGACACTGCTCACCCTGGACGAGGTCCGCACGGCCTTCCACGAGTTCGGCCACACCCTGCACGGCCTGTTCTCGGCGGTCCGCTTCCCCCGCTTCTCGGGCACCAGCGTCCCCCGGGACTTCGTCGAGTACCCCTCCCAGGTCAACGAGATGTGGGCGCACTGGCCCGAGATCCTCGCCAACTACGCGCGACACCACGAGACCGGCGAGCCCGTGCCCGCCGAACTCGTCGAGCGGATGACCGCGGCCGCGCGGTTCAACCAGGGCTTCGCGACCGTCGAATATCTCGCGGCCGCGCTGCTCGACTGGTCCTGGCACCGCGTCGGCGCCGGGGAGACCGTGGACCCGGCCACCTTCGAGGAACGGGCCCTGGAGTCCTGGGGGATCGCCCTGACGCAGGTGCGCCCCCGCTACCGCAGCGCCTACTTCATGCACGTGTTTTCCAACGACTACAGCGCCGGCTACTACTCGTACGTGTGGAGCGAGGCCCTGGCCGCCGAGAACGAGGAGTGGTTCGCCGCCAACGGCGGGCCCACCCGGGAGAACGGCGACCGCTTCCGCTCCCGGGTGCTGTCGGTGGGAGGGAGCACCGACGTGATGGGCGCCTTCCGCGGCTTCCTCGGCCGCGACCCGCAGATGGGGCCCCTGCTGCGCCGCCGCGGACTGGAGTAGACCGCGAGGGCCCCGGGAGCCGGTCGGGGCGCGCCCGGACACCGGGGGACGGGTGGGGCCGGTCGGGCCGTGCGCATCCGGCACGCGCCCACGTGGCGTCCGGGCCGCAGCCCGGGCGCCACGACCGGCCGACCGCCGGGGCCGGAGGCACCGGTCCCCGTCTCAGGGCGCCGAGGGCCCCGGCGGCTCCGGCGGCCCCGCGATCGGCAGCCGCACCGTGAAGACGGTGCCCACGCTCCGCACGCTCTCCACCGACACCGAGCCCCCGTGCAGCTCCACCAGGCCCCGCACGATGGCCAGGCCCAACCCGCTGCCGCCGGTCCGCCTGTTGCGGGACTTGTCGGCACGCCAGAACCGGTCGAACACGTGCGGGAGGTCCTCCGCGGCGATGCCGACCCCCGTGTCCTCCACCTCCACGACCACCTCGCCGCCCGTGCCCCCGTGCGGCCCGCCCGTACCCGCACCCGTGTCCGCGGACCCGGCGGAGGCCCCGCCCTCGCGGCGGACCCGCACGGCGACCGTCCCGGGCGCGGGTGTGTGCCGCAGCGCGTTGCCGACCAGGTTCCCGACCATTTGGCGCACCCGCGTCCTGTCGACCACGGCCACCGAGTCCTCGACCTCCGCGAGCAGCCGCAGCCCCGCCGTCTCCGCGCGCAGCCGCTGACCGTCCACCACCTGGCGCACCAGGGCGCCCACGTCCACCGGCTCCGGGGACAGCCGGAGCTTCCCCGCGTCCGCCAACGCCAGGTCCTGGAGGTCGTCGATGATGTCCTGGAGCAGCAGCGTCTCGCCGACCAGCATCCCCATGCGCTCCCGGTCCAGGTCCGCGACCCCGTCCTGGGCGGCCTCCAGCCAGCCCCGCAGGTTGCTCAACGGGGTCCGGAGCTCGTGGGAGACATCGCTGACCATGGCCTTCCTCTGGTCCTCCAGACGCGTCAGGTGCTCCGACATCTCGTTGAACGCGGCCGCGAGCTGCCCGATCTCCCCGGAGTCGCGGACCTCGACCCGCGTCGTCCCCTGACCGGCGCGCATGCGCCGCACCGCGTCGGTCAGCGCGCGAACCGGCCGGACGAGCCGGGTTGACACCGCCACGCTCACCACCACCGTCAGCACCAGCACCAGCAACACCACCCCGGCGACGCGCAGGAGGCCCTCCCGGGACAGCGACAGCCCGGACTCCGGCTCCTCCGACGGGTCGTCGATGAACAGCAGCGCGGCCGGGGCCACGTAGGGGTCGAGCTGCTCGCGGACACCCGAGTCGAGGCAGGCGGAGGTCCGCGCGTCGAACCGCGGGGGCGCGGGCGGCGGAGGCGAACCGAAGGACTGCGGATCCGAGGGGTCCGGGATCGCGTACGGAATCGCGGTGCCCGGGGGCGGGGCCGGGGCCTCCTGCTCCATCGGGGGGTCCGCCGGAGCGGGCTCCTCGGCTCCGCCCCAGCCCGCCCCGCCGTCCGCGGGTGCGTCGCTCGGAGCCTGGGGCATGCCGGGGTCGGCGTCGGTCTCCGTGGGCCCGCCCGCCTCCGGTTCCCGCGGTGCGCGAGCCTCGTCCGCGTCCGGCATGTCCCACGCCGCGAAGGGCTCGGCCACGGGGACCCCGGTGGCGCCGTCCATCCGGAACCCGGCCTCGGGGAGCTCGTCCTCACCGAGGTCCAGACAGGCCAGGACCAGGCTGTTCAGCTCGGCCAGGGCTTCCTGCTCGCCCTCGGTCGGCTCGTCCAACGCGTCGAGCCCGCAGGCGGCCCACACCGACTCGTCCACCGGGTCCCCGGTCACGGTGGGCCGCCCGCTCGGACCGGCCTCCACCTCCACCGCCAACACGTACACCTCGTTGAGGCAGGCCGCTCCGGACTCCGCGACCTCCAGCAGCCGCGCCCGATCCTCCTCGGGCAGGGCGAACGGGCCGACCGCGCGCGGGTCGATGCGCCCGGAGAGGTCGGACGCCAGCGTGACGTCCACCGCCAGCGGGTCGACCACCGAGGACGTGCGGAACGGAAGCGGCTGCTCCCCGCCCGCCGAGTCCACCAGAAGGCCGTGGTTCTCGGTGGTCAGCACGATCCGCCGACCCGTCTCGTCCGCCAGCTCCTCCACCGTCGCCCCCACCCCCTCCCACACGGGATGGGTGGCCGCGTACGCGACGAGCGTGTCGTGGATACGGGTGTCCACCGCGAGGGTCTCCCCCTGCTGGACGTTGATCGACTCCGACGTCCCCTGCACCGCGAGCCACGCCGTCGCGGTGATCGAGCAGACCGCCACCAGCACCGAACTCGCCAGGAGGCGTGCCAGCAGGCTGTGCCGCAGGGCGCCCCTAACCCTGGGACGAGCCATCGCCCGTCCCGACGAGTTTGTAGCCGACGCCGTAGACCGTGACCAGCCGCACCGGCCGGCGGGGGTTCGGTTCCAGTTTCTTCCTCAGGTTCTTCACATGGACGTCGATCGTGCGCTCGGTGATGAACCGGCTCATGCCGTGGATGTACTCCAGCAGCTGGGCCCGGGTGAGGACCCGTCCCGGCTGGGCGGCGAGCGCGGCGAGCAGCTGGAACTCGGCGGGAGTGCACTCCACCGGGGCGCCGTCCACCCGCACGGCGTGACGCGAGGGGTCCACCGCGACCGGCCCCGCGCGCAGCACCCGGTCCTGCTCGTCGGGGTCCCTCCGCGACCGGCGCAGCAGCGTGCGCACCCGCGCCATCAGCTCGCGCGGACTGTACGGCTTGGTCACGTAGTCGTCCGCACCCAGGTCCAGCCCGGTCAGCAGGTCCTCCTCGGTGGAGCGCGCGGTGAGCATCAGGACCGCGACGTCCGACTCGGCCCGGAGCGTCCGGCACGCCTCGAGGCCGCTCATGACCGGCATCATCACGTCGAGGACGACCAGGTCGGGCCGTTCGCGGTGGTGCTCCTCGACCGCCGCGCGGCCGTCGTGCACGACGCGGACGAAGTGCCCCTCGTGCTCCAGATAACGCCGGATGAGGTCGGCCTGGTTCACGTCGTCCTCGGCGACCAGCACATGCGCGCACACGGCGACCTCCGCTCGACTCGGTTGGGCGGGCCGGGCTCCGGGGGGGCGGCCGCGGCTCGATCGTATGTGCCCCCCACGGGACCCGGACCGGCGGTTTCGGGCCGCTCCAGGTCACCACACAGGACACACACGACGGGAACACGGGTTCTTCACATTCGTTCGCCAGTCTTCGAGCTCGTCCGGCACGGAACGGTCCGCCGGACGCCTCCCGAACGAAGCCGGATGAAATCCATGCGTCGATCCACGCCGCCCCGACGAACCGCCGGGGCCCTGCCGTCACTCGCGGCCGCCGCGGCCCTGGCCGCGCTCACGGCCTGCTCGTCCGCCCCCGCGTCCGAGGACGTCCCGGAGACCGGGGAACCGGCCGCCGGGACCACCGGGGCCGAGGGGGCCGAGGGGGCCGAGCTCGCCACGGTCGTCGGTGACGCGATCGACGTCCACACCGAGGAGGGGGGCGACGAGGTGTCGCAGACCCTCGAGAGCCCCAACGACTTCGGGGTGGACCGGACGTTCCTCGTCGAGCAGAACGAGGGCGAGTGGCTGGAGGTGCTCCTCCCGGTCCGGCCCAACGGGACCACCGGCTGGATCAGGAGCGACGAGGTGGAGCTGTCCACCACCAGGTTCCGCGTCGAGATCGACACGGAGGCCTTCGAGTTCACCGTCCACGACGGAGAGGAAGAGGTGCGCGCCGGGGTGATCGGCACGGGGGAGAGCGAGACCCCCACCCCGCCCGGCCGCTACTACTTCACCGAGCTGCTCCAGCCCCCGGACCCCGACGGGGACTACGGCGTCTACGCCTTCGGGCTGAGCGGCTTCTCCGAGACGCTGGAGACCTTCGCGGGCGGCCCCGGCCAGCTCGCCGTCCACGGCACCAACGACGAGGACGCCCTGGGACGCCAGGTCAGCCACGGGTGCATCCGGGTCTCCAACGACGACGTCACGTGGATGGCGGAGAACCTGCCGATCGGCACACCGGTCGAGATCTCCGGCTGAACCCGGCCTCCGAACCGCCGCGCGGGGCGGTACCCCGCGCACAACGACCGACCCGAAGGACCCACCATGCGTCTGAAGACCTGCCTGCTCGCCACCGGTATCGCGGCCTTCGCCCTGTTCGGCGCCGCCCCTGCGTTCGCCGCCGACGACCCGTCCGCCCCGCCCTCCCCCGGCCAGTGCTACGAGGAGCCCACCGCCGTCCCCGCAGAGCCCACCGAGGGCGGGTCCGAGGCCGCAGAGCCCGACGAGGCCGACGGCCCCTGGACGCAGGAGCCGTGCGAGGAGCCCGGCACCCCGGCGCCGGCCCCGGACGAGGAGAGCCCCGTCGCGTCGCCCCCCAACCCGGGCTCGGGCGCGCCCGAAGCTGTTCCGGCTCCCCCGGTGGAGCGGGACCCGAACTACACGGGCTGACCCCCGTGAGGGCCGCGGGGCGTACGCCCCGCAGCCCGTGACCCCGAGGACGGGGCCCGCCGCGGGCCCCGTCCTGCCAGGGGCGGACGGGGGAGCGCCGTCCGGCGGCGCCACCGCCCCGACCGCGGTTCCGCACGGCCGACCGGCCCTCCGGAGCCCGCGGTCCCGGTGCTCCCCGGGCATTCGTTTTGCGCAACGGTCCGTGGTGTCTGTAGTCTTGTCCCAGCCAGGAGGATTCGCCTAGTCAGGTCTATGGCGCCGCACTGCTAATGCGGTTAGGTGGCAACGCCTTCCGGGGTTCAAATCCCCGATCCTCCGCAGGTGGAAGGGGTTCCGTGCTTCGGTACGGGACCCCTTCAGTCTTCTCTGGGCCCCGATGTGAGGCCAACGTGAGGCCAAACGGTTGAGACGGCCTACACCGCGCCCAAGCTGCTCCGGCGCGGGATGATCGCCGTGGTCGCCTCCGCGGCGGCAGCCGCGACCTCCGGCACCACCGACGTGTACGTGTCCGCGGTGAAGCTGTAGCGGGAGTGCCCCAGCGTCGCCGACACCACCTTCATGTCCACCCCGGCCGCCAGGGCGAAGCTCGCCGCACAGTGGCGCGCGTCGTGGAACCGGATCGGGGGCAGCCTCGCCGCCTTCGTCACGGCCGCGAAGCGCTCGCTCAGATACTCGTCGCGGAACGCGGACCCGTCCGGGCGGGCAAAGATGAGCCCGGAGTCGACCCAGTTCTCGCCGGCCGCCAGACGGTCGGCGTTCTGGGCCGCGCGCCACTTGCGCAGCAGGGCGATGTTCGCCTCGTCGAGGCTGAAGGTGCGGACCGACTTCTCGGTCTTGGGCCCTTCGTCCTCCTCGTCCGGTCCGGCGAGCACGCTCATGGTCTTCGCGTCGTCCAGGTCGGTGTCCACCCACAGCGCGGACGCCACCTCCCCACGACGCAGGCCCCGCGTGATCACCAGGTGGAAGAGCGGGAACAGCCGCTCGTGCGTCGACTCGGCGTAGTCCAGGAACGCGCCCGCGTGCGCCGGCGTCCACACCATCACCCGCGCCGGACGCTTCCGGTTCTCCTGCCAGCGGCGCACCCGCTCCGCCGTCCACGCCAGCGGACGGGACTTCTTCGCCTTGGGCAACTCCAAGAAGTCGCACGGGTTCACCGTGATGAGCTTCTTCTTCTTGGCCGTGCCCATCGCCGAGGAGATCACCGCGTGCACGCCCAGGAGCGGCACGACGCCCTCACCCAGCTCGCCCGCGGACTCAAGCCCCTCGGCGCATCCCCGGCGCCCGGCGACCTCACCGTCATGCAGACCCGCCGCGACATCGACACCGACATCGCCGACCTCGAAGAGGCCGTCCGGGAACGGGTCGCCCCGCAGGTGCGCGGGGCGGCCACCACGAACCGCAGGATCGGCAACATCATCAAGCTGTTCCCGAAGGTGGGCGCCGTCGACGACCTCATGACGCACGTGCTCGCCGAGGCCTACCGGCTCCGCGCGCGCGCCCGGTGGGCGCTCGGCGACTTCGGCGAGGTTCGCCGCCTCACCGCCCGGTGTCCGTACTGCGGGGCGAAGAGCCTGCGGGAGCTCGCCGACCGGGGCGTGGTCACGTGCTCCAACACGGCCTGCTGGTGCGATGACCCCGCCTGCCCGTGCGACGACGAGACCGCGCCCCGCCGACACCAGTGGCACGCCACCCAATGGCACACCATCACCGAAGGGATCAGCGCATGAGCCACCAGGGCGACGCGAGGATGACCGGCAAGGAAGTCGCCGAGGAAGTCGGGGTCTCCCCGGACACCATCGACACGTGGGTACGCCGCGGACAGCTCCGCCCGATCCCCGGCAGCGGCAGGCCCCGGAAATTCTGGCTGTCGCAGGTGTACACCGCCGAGGCCGCCCGCCGGATCCACTACAAGCACCGTAAGGAGTGAGCACACAATACCCATTACAGGTGGTAGTCTTCTATCTGACGGGTTCACAGCAGTGGCGAAGCTGTGCCTGAAGACGCCAGAAGGCCCCGACCGGGACACGGTCGGGGCCGTCGTCGTTCCTACTCCTCGATGCGCTTCAGAACCTCAACGCGGGACTGTCGAATCGCGAAGACTTCGAAATTCGGATCGCCGAAGCGGCTGAAGGTGATGAAGTTCTCGTCGATATCGAAGAAGTCCGCTTCAACCGTTGGCTTCAAGGCGTCGGGGAGACCGGAAACGCCTTCGTTGATCTTGTACTTGGCCATCTGAATTCCTCCCAATGCACTTGCGAGCAGCGTAAGCCGGGGGCCGGACAATCCGTCCTTCACTGCCCCGCCCTGCAGCCCATCACCGGCCCCGCCAGCGCGTCCCCACCGCCGGTCGCCCCACGTCCCGCCCCTGTCTCCGTGTCCTTGAGAGGGAAGCACGTCGAGACGGAACGGGGCTCACCTACTGCCTCCCAGATGTCACCACCAGTCGGTGGTGTTGGACGGGCCGGCCAGGTTGCAGGTGACGTCATAGCCCCAAGTTGCGCAGGCGCGGAAGGCCCGGTTGCTCGACGAAGAGGTGGGGTAGCCATCGGTCCACTTAGTGGATCCGTTCTGCGCGTTCTCCCAATCTTGGAGGTCGGGTCGGCGGTCACCGTTGGTGTCGACCTCGAACCGAATGTAGCTAAGTGCGAGCGCGTTTATTACGCGCCCCCACCCGTACTGCACACCGTTGTAGGTGCCCGAGCGGACCTCAATCGTGGCGCCACCAGAATTAATCGATCGCGGGCTGTGCCGGTTCGTGGTCGACGTCATGTAGCTCCAGTCGAGCCAGGTCTGCAGCGTGGTGGGCGGCTGTGCCTCGCCGGCCACCGACCAGATGCCGCTATCGATGTCGGCCGCCGATGCTGGTGCTGCTGTCGCGACGCCCCCGGCCAGCAGCATGCTCGTCGCCGCGATGGTCGCCAACGTCTTCTTGACCGCGCCCATGAGTCTCCCTGTAGCGATCCTTCACGCCAAGTGGCGTTTCAGAAGGATCCTTACATGGCCGTTATTGGCCCAGGGTCCTCCGCTAGGACGCCCGATCGGGTCACATGGCAGACACCATGCCCTCGGCCGATTCGGAAGCCATGGGGCTGAGACGCGCGCCACCTCCAGTCGATCGCCCGCCACCAGGAAGCCCACCACGCTCACGCGGGACGCAGAAACCATCTGTCCCTTCCACCTGACTCGCCTGGCAGGAAGCATCCACCCCGTGATGCGTCCCCGACTGCCGGGCGCCCAACGTCCCGCCCTGCTCCGCGTCCCTGAGGGGGAGGCGCGTCGAGCGGGGCGGGTGACTACTTCGCTTGGGGCTCGCCCCTCACCTGGTACGAGGTGTTGATCCACACCGAGACCAACAGGGCCACCCCGCCTACGATCAGCGCGATCGCCCACGAACCAACCGGTGCCATGGCCGTCCCGCACACATCGGCCATCATCATGGGCGGCGGCTCCTGCGTGTAAGCGAACCACCCGTAGGAAGCATTGATGCTCGCTGGGGACCACCACCCAGCCCCACAGGACCCGCTGGGAACCAGCCCGAGGGCTGCGCCGCCAGCGATCAGCGCGATGGCCACCGTGCGGATGACCTGAACAGGGGTCACGGAACTCTCCTCAATGGCGGGGGCTGGCGGGGCGGGCGACTACCTCACCGCCGGGTCCCGCTTCTTGCCGACCGACGGGTCCATGATCAGCGCACCGAAGGCCAGCACGGCGCCCGGGACAATCGACCCCCACACAAGCAGAGTTCGGTTCGACCAAGCGGCCGCACACTCCGGGCCTCCGAGGTAGCTGCTCTCGCGATCGAACACCTTCCCGCACTCGCCTATGGCCAGGGGCCCGGACTGGACGGGGGCGATGGGCTCGATGGGTAGGAGCCCCGCGACGACACCGGTCACCACGAGGGCGACGCCGACCAGGATGAACAGCTTCGTGGAGTGCCGCATGGCGGCCCTCACCGGTAGTAGGTCTTCGTGACGCGCCGCCGAGGCACGATCACCCGGAAGATCCACCACGGGATCCAGATCATCAGCCACATGCCGCAGGTGAAGATCGTCAGCAGCAGGTGCGTCGAGTTCGCCAGCCCACCGAGGCCGCGCCGCTTCTCCACGCTCTTGGAGTACCGGGGCATCGGCGGAGGCGGCGGAAGCTGCTGGGGCGGCGGGTAGTACGGCTGTTGGTGGTGCGGCTGCTGATGATGGCCATAGGGGTCCTGGCCCGGGGGCGGGGGGTACGACACAGGCGTCTCCGAAGGCAGCGCTGGGATATGCCGCCACCGTAGACGGGCGCCAAGACCCCCTCAGGACGTTTGGCCACAGGCGGACACCAGGACAACCGGGAAGGCACAGCAGCGTCGAGAAGTGCGTGTGGCCACGAACCAGCTCAAGCTCTACTGGACGACCGGCCCCGGGGCACTCCGCATCCGCTGGGGCACCCCGGGCGACTGGACCCGGTGCGTCCGCCACCTCACCGAGTACGTCGACCCCGACAGGGCCCGACGCATCTGCCAGACCTGGCACCACGACGTCACCGGGGTCTACACCGGAGACCGGCGCAAACCCGGGTGAACCCCGGCCGCGCCTCGGGCCCGAGACCCGATGCCCGCGCACCTCTGGGAGGTCGTGCGCGTCGACCCGGTCCGGGCACGTCCCGGCTGGCCGCTTGAGGGGCGGCCGACCGGGGCACCCCACTCTCACCCTCGGAGGCACCCATGGTTCCCGTGCACGTCTACGTTCAGGTCGGCGACGGCCCCATCGCCAAGGTCGGCACCGCCGAACTCGACAACCCCGACACCGCCGCGGCCGACACCGCGCTCTTCATGCGCACCATGGCCGACGAGTTCGAGACGCCCATCGGGACGCCCCCATCGGAGGAGCCCACGCCAACCGAGGGCGACGTCCCCACGCCCCCGCCCACCGAAGTCCCCGGCCCGCGCCCCTGACGGGTCGGAGATCATTGCCCTAGGGGCACACCGCGTCGCTTCCCCCGCAGTATCGCCATAGCGATTGCCATCCTGATCTGCTGCCTGTTCGAGGCTCTGGCCGTGTGGGCGCTCGTAGCCGGCGGCTTGTGGGCCGCCTTCGCTGTCCCGTTAGGTGCGAGCGGCGCCGGCGGCATTGTCGGCTTGGTTCAAGCCCTTCGAGCGAGTGCTCGTGAGGGTCAGCGAACCCAGGAGCACGACTAGATTCAGGAGGTCCCTATGGCCCGCCGTAGGGCCCTCCAGCGGTGCCCCTCCCGTCCGCGGTGCCTTCCGTCACAGGCGCTCCGCTCGGTGGCACGGCCTCGGGGCAGGCCGCGGCCTCATCGTGCGGAGTCGGCGGCGGTACGGCCCGCGGCGTCGGCGGCCCCACCGGGGTCGGACCGGATCTCCCCGGCGCCGTCCTCGGGGCCGACGGCGTCCCCTGCGCCCAGGTGCCGGAGCATCACCGCGGTCACCACCGCGAGGACGAGGACGACCGCGGCACCCGTCCAGCCCACCGTGTTCAGGCCGACGATGAACGCCTCCTGCGCCTGCCCGAACACCGGCGCGGGGATCTCCTCGGCGACGGAGGCGGCTCCGGAAAGGCTGTTCTCCACCGTCCGTGCCGTGTCCGCCGGGAGGGCGGCCAGCGCCTCCGTGTCCATCCTGCTGCTGTAGAGAGAGGCGGACAGGCTGCCGACCAGGGCGATACCGGCCGCCAGTCCGAGCTCCTGGACGGTCTCCGACATGGCCGACGCGGACCCGGCCTTCTCGGGGGGAGCCGCACCGACCACCAGGTCGGTGCCCAGGGCCGCGATCGCGCCGAGCCCCAGGTACACCAGCGAGAAGGCCCCGACCACCAGGTACAGCCCGCCGGACGGTCCCACGAGGCCCATCAGCGCATAGCCCGCGGAGGAGAGCCCCAACACCCCCGCCACCACGTACCCCGGGCGGACGCGCCGAGCCAGGACCGGAGCGAGGATCGACGAGAGCATCATCATGAGCGCGGGCGGCCCGTACCACAGGCCGGCCACCAGGGGAGGGAGCCGCTCGACGAGCTGTAGGTACTGGGTGGTCAGGAACATGGTTCCGCCGACGCCCACCAGACCGACGAGCATCATCCCCAGGGAGACGCTGAAGGCGCGGTTCCCGAAGAGGGTCACGTCGAGGAGCGGGTTCCGGAGGTGGAGTTGGCGGCGGACGAAGACCACCGCGAAGACCGCGCCGGCCGCCGCCGCGGTGAGCACCGGCAGGCTCGGCCCCTCCTTGGCGAACTCCTTGACCGCGTAGACGACCGGCAGGAGGGCCAGCAGTGACAGAAGCACGCTGGGCAGGTCGAAGCGGCCACTGCTCGGGGCGCGGTACTCGGGCAGCAGGACCGGTGCCAGCACGAGCATCAGGCCGATCACCGGGACCGCCAGCAGGAAGGCCGCACCCCACCAGAAGTACTGGAGGAGCACACCGCCGACCAGCGGCCCGGCCGCCATGCCGCCGGCGAAGAACGTGGCCCACAGGCCGATCGCCAGCGCCCGCTGACGGGAGTCGTGGAACATGTTGCTGATCAGCGCGAGCGTGGAGGGCATCAGCGTGGCCCCGGCCACGCCCAGCGCGGCGCGGGAGGCGATGAGCACCTCGGGTGTGGGCGCGTAGGCGGCCGCGAACGAGGCGGCGACGAAGGCGACCCCACCGATCATCAGGAGCCGGCGGCGGCCGATGCGGTCCCCGAGGGTGCCCATCGTGATGAGGAACCCGGCGACCAGGAAGCCGTAGGCGTCCACGATCCACAGTTCCTGTGTGCCGCTGGGGCTCAGGTCCACGGCGAGGGAAGGCAGGGCCAGGTGCAGGACGGTGAGGTCCAGACCCAGGAGAACGGTGGGCAGGGCCAGCACGGCCAACCCGGCCCACTCCACCGGGCCGGCCCTTCCACTGCTGGGGCGTGTCATGTCACGGCTCCTCTCGTCATCGGAACGGTTCCAGCCTCCTGGGGGCCGCGCACGTCGCCCGCACGCGGCGCGCACGGCGGTCCGAGAGCGACTTGTATGCTGACGCCATGCGTTTTGGGGTGCTCGGTTCGCTCACTGTGCGGGACTCCGACGGCGACGAGGTCCCGATCACCGAGACGAAGGTCCTGAGGGTCCTGGCCGACCTGCTGGTGCACCACGGCCGTCCCGTCTCCGCGGACCAGCTCATCGAGGACCTGTGGGAGGGGCTCCCGCCCGGCCGTCCCCTGAACACCCTGCAGACCAAGATCTCCCAGCTGCGCAGGGCCCTGGGAGCCGAACGCGTGCTCCGCTCCCCGGCCGGCTACCGGGTCCGCGTCGAGGAGGGCGAGCTCGACTCCGCCCGGTTCCGGCGGGCCGTCGAGGAAGCGGACCGGACCGACGACCCCGGTGCCCGCGCGCGGCTGCTCGCCGAGGCGCTGGGCCTGTGGAGGGGGCCGGCCTTCGCCGACGAGCCGTTCGTCCGCGCCGAGGCCGCCTGTCTGGAGGAACTGAGGGTCGGGGCCGCGGAGCGCCTGGGCGAGACGCGCATCGAAGCCGGCGAGGGGGCCGGGGCGGTCGCCGGGCTGCGGGAGTTGGTGGAGGAGCACCCTCTGCGGGAGCGGCTCCACGGCCTGTACATGCTGGCCCTGTTCCGGGCCGGGAGGCAGGGGGACGCCCTACGGGTCTTCCACGACCTGCGCACCAGGCTCCGCGACCAGTTGGGGGTCGACCCCGACCCGGCGATCAGCGCGCTGTACACCTCGATCCTGCGCCAGGAACCGGAGGCGAGCGTGCTTCCGCGCGTCGCGGACCGACCTCGCAGCAACCTGCCCAGTCCGCCGACGGCGCTCATCGGCCGTGAGTCCGAGAGCGCGCACGTTCGCGAGCTGCTCTCCGCCCCCCACGGCGACCGCCTGGTGACCCTGACCGGCCCGGGGGGCGTGGGCAAGACCCGCCTGGCGATCGCCGTCGCGAGGTCGCTGGCCGAGGGCTTCCCCGACGGCGCGTGGATCGTGGAACTCGCCGGGGTGGACCGCGGGGCGACGGCCGCCGAGCTCACCGAGCGTGTCATCACCACGCTGGGGCTGTGCGAAGGAGTCACGGACCCGTGCTCCGACCTGGTGGAGTGGCTCCGCGGGGCTCTGGAGGGTCGGCGGACACTCGTCGTCCTGGACAACTGCGAGCACGTGGTCGCACAGGTCGCGGAGCTGGCGGGGACGCTGCTGGCCGTCGACGGCGTGCGCATCGTGGTGACCACGCAGGAGTCGCTCGACGTGCCCGGGGAGACCGTCTTCCCGCTGGCGCCGCTGACGCTACCCGAGCGCGTCCGCGATCCGCGGGAGATGATCGCCTCCTCCAGCGCGGTGCGGCTCTTCGTCGAGCGGGCCCGGGCAGCGTCGCCCGGATTCGCGCTGACGGCGGAGAACGCCCCCGCCGTCGCCGCCATCTGCCGCCGCCTGGACGGCATCCCCCTCGCCGTCGAGCTGGTCGCGGCCCGGCTGCGCGCGCTCACGACCGAGCAGATCGCCGCCGGTCTGGACGACCGCTTCGCCCTGCCGACCGGGCCGGGACGCGGTCGGCCCACCCGGCAGCAGACACTGCGGTCGATGATCGACTGGAGCTGGCACCTGCTGGCCGACGGAGAGCGCGGGGTCCTGCGCCTGTTGGCGGTGCACCGCGACGGGTGCACGCTCGAGGGGGCGCGGGCCGTCTGCGCTGACGGGCACGACGTGCTCGACGTGTTGTCGCGTCTGGTCGACCGGTCCCTCGTGGTGCGCGAGGGTGAGCGGTACCGGCTGCTGGAGTCGGTCGCGGCGTACTGCCTCGAACGGCTGGCGGAGTCCGGCGAACTGGAGGACGCGCGCCGCAGGTTCATCGCCTTCCACGTTCGGGAGGCCGAGCGCAAGGACCCGCTCCTGAGGGGCGCCCGGCAGCGGCGGGCCCTGGCGTGGTTCGACGCCGAGACGGTCAACCTGCGCCACGCGCTGGAGCTGGCCGTGCGTGGCGAGGACGCCGACGCGGCGCTGCGGCTGGTCGACGCGCTGGCGTGGTACTGGCGCCTGCGCAACCGGGTGGCCGAGGCGCGACGCTCCTTCGACGCAGCGCTGCGGATCCCGGGCGGGCCCCCGCGTGCACGGTGCCTCGCCGAGGGCTGGCTCGCTGCCTTCGAGGGGCGCGTGCTCCGCGAGGACGGCCTCGTGGATGCGGCGGCGTCGCGGCTGCTCTGGTTCGCGGGGTCGGTCCTCTACCGCGCGGGTGAGCGGGAGGCCGGGCGCGGCCTCGTGGAGAAGGCGCTGGCCCGGGCCGGAGAGACGGGTGACCGCTGGGTGGAGGCCGCGGCGCTGGCGGAGCGCGCCGGGCACCGCCTCGACGACGGCGACGTGTCCGCCTCGCGTGCCGACGCCCGGCGCAGCGCCGGGACCTTTCTGGACCTGGCGGACCGCTGGGGGCTGCTGCGGGCGAACGCGTCGCTGGCCCGGGCCGCGGAGATCGGTCCCGACGACCTCGGTGTCACCGACCTGCTGGAGGAGGATCTGCGGGCCGCCGAGGAACTGGGCCTGTGGGTCGACGCCATCGAGACGCTGTTCCGTCTGGGCCGCCTCGCGGCCGCGCGCGGCGAGCACTCCCGCGCGCGCCACCTCCACGAGCGGGCGCGACGGGTCGCTTCGGAGCGCTCCTACTCCTCCGGAGTGGTGGAGGCCGACGTCTGGCTGGGCCGGACCGACGGAGCCCCGGCGGGCAGCCGAGCCGGGCAGCCGCCGGCCGACTCCCTCCACGGCGGAGGGACCGGCGCCGCCTCGGTCCACTGATCGTGGAGACCGGCGACGTCGTGGCCGCCACGGGAGGAAGTGTCCTGCCCCGGGGCGCGGGAAGCGGCGGAGTCCCCGGCCGGACCCCACCCGTCGAGCGGTGCGCCGGCGTCATCGCGGACACACGGGTCCGGCCCGCCGTGGGACGGGCCGGACGGACGCGCGCACGGTCATCCGCGGGCGCGGCTCTCCTGTCAGGGACGCAGCGGCGTGAAGTCGCGCGAGGCGACGAATCCGGGCCGGCGCTCCCGCGCGGAGAACGGCTCGACCAGAGCGTTCTCCACGCTGTTGAACACGACGAAGATGTTCGAACGCGGGTACGGCGTGATGTTGTTGCCCGACCCGTGCATGCTGTTGCAGTCGAACCACAGTGCCGAACCGCTCGCACCGGTGAACTGCTCGATCCCGTGGCGGTGCGCCAGTTCGGCGATGTCCTCCTCCTGCGGGACGCCGACCTTCTGGGCCCGGAGCGAGGACCTGTAGTTCTCGTCCGGGGTTCGGCCCAGACACGGGACGAACGTCCTGTGGGCGCCGGGCATGAGCATGAGCCCGCCGTTGAAGGCGTGGTTCTCGGTCAGTCCGATGGACAGGCTGACGGCCGACATGTCGGCCATTCCGTCCTCGGCGTGCCACGTCTCGAAGTCCGAGTGCCAGTAGAACCCGTTGCCCCGGAAACCCGGCATGAAGTTGACCCGGCTCTGGTGGACGTAGACCTCGGACCCGAGGATCTGCCGTGCCCTGTCCAGGATGCGGGGCTCCCGGATCAGGTGAGCGATCCGGTCGCTGATCAGGTGGGCGTCGAAGACCGAGCGGACCTCGTCGGAGCCCGGCTCGATGATCGTGCGCTCGTCGGCGCGGAGCGCCGGGTCGTTCGTCATCTCCCGGAGCTCGTCCAGGCAGCCCGCGACCTCCTGGTCGGAGAGCAGGTCCCGCTGGATGTGGAACCCGTCGCGGGCGTGGTCGGTGAGTTCGGCGGCGGAGGCAGGGCCTTTCTGCACTCCGGGCCGGACGGCCGGCTCGTCGCGGACGATCCATGCCCGGCCGGAGCCGGAGTCCACGCGCGTCGGATATCGATCTTGGATGTGGACGTCTACCAGGGTCATGGGACGCCTCTCCTTTCTCGGTGTCCGTCGTTTCCCTCGTCGGCGGGCGGCTGCGGACCGTGGCGCCGCGCCTCCGTGCCACGACCCCCGTGTCGTGCGGAACCGGGTTCCGCCCGGTCTGCCGGAGTCGTCGTGGACGCGGTGCGGCGGCGCCGCAGTGCGGCCCTCGCCCGGTGCGGTTCCGCGCCGGGCGCCGACGCGCACCGGATCCGTCGACACCGTCGGCTCCTGTCGGAGACGGCGGTGTCCGGTCCTGCCTCGTCGACGCCCTGTTCACGGGAACCGGGCCGCGCGGTCGCATGCCGCTGGTCCTCAGTTCCACCTACCGGACCAGGACATTCCCGCCGAGAACCCCAATAATCATGCCCCAGGGCGGTTGTCGTGCGACCGAGGGTGACGGAGGGCGCGCGGTGCGGGCGGGGGAGTCGAGTCCGCAGGCGGTTCCGCCGGAGGGCACCGGGCCGTGCGTCACGGTACGGCGTCCCAGATCGTCGTCGCCCCGGGGCGGGATGCGCTCGACCCCGTGGCCCGTCGTCGGCCGCGCCCGGGCGGCGTGCGAAGGGCCCGCGCGGTTCTGTGCGGGCCAGCACGGTGGGCCAACGCGGAGACCGCGCCGACGGGGCGGAGGGTTCAGCCGGTGGTGCGCTCGATGATGAGGTCGGCGTCGCGGCGCAGTTTGTCCACGGCACGGGACAGCGTGCTCTTCACGGTCCCGAGCGTCACACCCATGCGTTCGGCGATCTGCACCTCGGTGAGGTCGTCGTAGTAGCGGAGCACGACCGTGGCGCGCTGGCGGTCGGGGAGCCGCCCGATGGCACGGCCGACCACGTCGGCGAGGTCGCTCCGCCAGGTGGGGTCGTCCACGCGCTGCTCGGGGACGTCGTCGGTCGGGTAGACGTCCAGGCGCTTGCGGCGCCACTCGGAGATCTGGGTGTTCACCATCGCCCGGCGCACGTAGCCGTCACGCGCTTTCGGGTTGGCGATCCGCTCCCAGGAGAGGAACGTCTTGACGAGGGCGGCCTGGAGCAGGTCCTCGGCGTCGGCGAGGTTGTTCGTGAGGGATCGGGCCATGCGCAGCAGGGCGGGGCCCCGCTCGGCCACGTAACGGCTGAACTCGTCGTACCTGGGGGTCCGGGTAGTTCCCGTCACGCCGACCACCGACTCTCACAGGTGCTGCGTGCTGCTCTGTCATGCTTTCTCCCCCTCACTCTCACACAGCGAAAGCAAACATCCAGGCACCTGTGCCCCACGAGCCGACAAACGGGACGGCAGGGGTTCCCGGCTCCTCCGCTGCGGGCGCGGAGTCCGGGGGCGAGTCCCGGTGTGCGGGGGTCGGGCTGCCCGCGATCCCCCGCGGAGACGGCCGTGGCAGGGCGGTCGACGGCGCCCGCGAGGCGTGGCGGCGGCCGAGTCCGCCGGGGGAAACGGTCGCCCAGGACGCCCACGACGGCGGGGCGGGGTTGATCGCCCCGCGCAGGTTCTTGGTCATTTTTATGGATCATTCGGTGTGTATAGGGTCTATCCGCACCTTTGCGGCCACAGGCTGGACTCGGTCGTGCGCAGGCGTTGTCCTGGTGCGGCGGGAGATCCGCGTGGAGTTCCCCGCCGGTCGCATGTGGATCCCGGAGCGTTGCCGCGGGCAATGGCCAGGACATGCCGACGACACGAACAGGTGCGTGTCGGCGTGTGGGCAGTGCCGCGCGGGACGGATCGGGACAATGGGCAGAGAGTGACGAGTCGGGTGACAAGGGGGCGCAGACGACATGTCAGTGATGACGGACAGCGGACGGGACCGCAGAAGGTTCACCGCGGCGGTACTCGGCCCCGAGACCGCGCTCGAACCCACACCGGTGGGCGACCGCGTCGTGCGCGGCGTGATCGTCGAAGCCACCCCGTACATGCTCTGCCTGGCCACGCCCGGCGGTGAGTCGCGGTTCCTGTACGAACGCGTCACCTCGTTCTGGCGGGGCGGCGAGGTCCAGTCCAGCGACCTGAGGAACGGTGACGACGTCGTGGTGCTCTGCTCGCACGACGGCCGCCTCGTCGCCGAACGCGTGTGGGCGCAGGCGGCCAGGGCGACCGGAGTCATCGTCGACCGCGACGACGACAGCCTGGAGATCGACCCCGGACACGGCCGCCCCCACCTGACCGTCGTCCTGCCCTACCGCACCTCCGGTCGGATCACGGTCCGCCACCCGCGACTGGAACCCGGCTACGTGTTCGACGCCGTCGGGGTCTGGCGTGACGGGGCCGTGTGGGCGGCCCGGCCCGCCACCACGCAACCGCCCTATCCGCTCAGAGCCACACCGCCCAGGCCGCCCACGCCCCGCCACGCCACCACGCTGAGCGGTATCGCCACCTGGTACGACCCCGCCTGGGGGCGCTCGTCCCACCTGGACCCGCGCGCCCGCGTCGACGGCGTCGCCTATCCGGCGCTCGACCCCGTCGGCCACGACGCGGAGTGCGACCGGCGCACCTCCTGCGTCCCGCTTCCCCTGCTGTCCGCGGGTGCGACGCTGAGCCTGCGCAACGACTGCACGCGGGGCACCGCCGTGCTCCCCGTCGTGGACTGTGCCGCCGCCGACAGCTGGATGTGCGACCTGTGCCCCACCTGCGGGGGGCAGGGGGCCGGGCGGATCGCCTCCCTCACCATGACCGCGTTCGTCGCACTCGGAGGGCGCCTGGAGGACGGCTGCTTCAACGCGACCATGACGGTTCACAACGGGGAGGGATGACCATGCTGCCGGAGATCGTCGACGCTGTCCGCGAGGTCCAGCTACCGCTCCTGGCGGTCCTGCTCCTGCTCGGCGCCGTGAGCAAGACCACCAGGCAGGCCGCCGGTTCTGGCCTGGCCGTCCTGGTGCCCGAGCGCCTGCGCCGCCCCGTCACCGTCGGGACCGGCCTGATGGAGGTCGGGCTCGCCGTCGGCCTTCTGACCCTCACCGGCGTGCTGGGCGAAGCGGTGCGCGCGGGCACCGCCGCCGTGTTCGCGGCGTCCGTGGTCGTCCTGGTCCTGGCCCGCCGACGCGACCCGGAGGCGGGCTGCGGCTGCTTCGGGGGACTGAGCCGCGCCCCGATCGGCTGGCGCACGCTCACCCGCGCCGGGCTCCTGTCCGTCGCCGCCCTGGCCACACTGGGCCTGGAACCCAACGGATGGCAGGTGGCCACCGCTCCCGCGCCGCTGCACGCCTGGGTCCTCGGCGCGGCGCTGCTTCTCCTGGCGGCGCTCAGCCCCGAGCTGCGGGAGGTCGCCGCCCGGACCTTCCATCGGGAGCCGTGCGAGCAGCGCGAGTTCTCGATGCGCCGGACCATGCGGAGGCTGCGCCGCAGCGACGTGTGGCGCACCAACGAGAACGTGATGATCAAGCCCGAGCCGGACGACGTGTGGCGACACGGGTGCTGGCGGTTCCTGCGCTACGACGGGATGCGGCACGGGCGGCGCATGGACGTGGTGTACGCGGTCCGGGTCGGCGGGCGGCGCCGCACCGCCGTGCGCGCGGTGCTCGTGGACCGGGGCAGCGGAGCGGTGATCGCGTCCTTCGGCGCCGTGACCAGCCTCGAACTGCTCGGGCCGCCCCGCAAGCTGCCCCGACCGCGCCAGGCGGCCAGGCGGGACGCGGAGCGGCACGACGCGGCCAGGGCCGCGGAGACGCTCCAGCTGGCGCGCGAGCACCCGGCCGGCCGGATCCCCGACGAGCGCGACGCCGACACCGGCCAGCCGGTGTGAGCGGAGCCCGCACGGGACCGGCTCCGGCCGGAGCCGGTCCCGTGTCGGGGCGTCCGAGGACACCGGCCCGGCCCCGGGGGTCCTGTCACCGGGCGCGCACACCCGCCCGGCCCCGGGCGGCGGGGGCCCGGCACGCGGCGGCGCTGTAGGGCCGGTGCGCGTCAGCCCAGCATCTGGTTCTGGCGTTCGACGGCGGCCTCACTGAAGTCCACGAGCATCTCCTCGTAGTCCTCCAGCTCGCCGGGGCCGAGGATCGACGTGGTGCCCACGAGGCCGCCGTTGCGGTACATGAGGCTGAACATGCGGTTCTCCTCCTCCCCGGTGACCACCTCGATGGAGTAGGCGCGCGACTCGTCGCCGATCCCCGCCACCTCCTCCAGGTCGCTCACCCCGTAGTCCGTGGTGGTTCCGTCCTCGTAGGTGGCGGTGTACGCGGCACAGCTCGCCGGCGGCCTGGCGGCCAGCGCCCCCGCGGCGGTGCCCTCGTCGAGCTGGACCAGCATGTGCGACACCGAGCCCTCGGCCCACTCGTAGGCGGCCACGGAGGCGGGAGCCTCCTGCACCCCGTCCAGCTCCCCCCAGGCGTTCGCGGCGTCCATGCACTCGGGTTTGTCCAGCTCGGTGGAGGCCCGCACATCCGCGCTGTACTGCACTGTGACAAGCTCGGAGTAGGTACCGCTCTCGCTTCCCTCGGGCACGAGGGTGGCGTCGCGGACGTGCAGCGGATGCGCGTCGTACAGGGCGGCGGCGGCTTCGGCGTTGGGATCGTCGCTCTCCTCGGCCCCGCCACCGCACGCGCTGAGCATGAGCACCACGGGTAGGACCATGGGGAGAGCCAATGGCCGGACGTATGCGCGCCCTCCCCTCAGGTGGGGGTTCTGACCAGCCGAAATCTGAGCTGAGCTGGCAGGGCAGGGACGCAAGCGCATGGTGCTATCTCCTCGTTTGTGCGATATTTCCGCTGGGAGCGGTGATCGACCCGGGCGCGAGATCGCTGAGCGTGTCGCGGGGTTAGCACAAAGTATTGAGGAAGGACAATGGTGTCGGAGTCGAAATCGCCATATCTGCGGTCGGTGCTGGAGAGCATCCCGCCGTACAAGCCGGGCAAGAAGGTCGTCGGCCCCGAGGGCCGGTCCATCAAGCTCTCCTCCAACGAGAGCCCGTACGGTCCGCTCCCGTCGGTGCGTGAGGCCATCGCCCAGGCGTCCGCCGAGCTGAACCGCTACCCGGACCCGGGCGCCGAGGAGCTCACCTCCCGGCTCGCGCGGCACCTGGGCGTCCCCGAGGGGCACCTGGCACTGGGGGCCGGTTCCGTCGGCATGCTCCAGCAGCTCCTGGAGGCGGTCGGCGAACCCGGGGCGGAGGTCGTCTACGCCTGGCGGTCCTTCGAGGCGTACCCGCTGCTCGCCGGGCTCGCCGGGGTCACGCCGGTCCACGTCCCGCTGAGGGACGAGACGCACGACCTCGACGCGATGGCCGACGCGGTCACCGCCGACACCCGCATGGTCATCGTGTGCAACCCCAACAACCCGACCGGCACCACGGTCCGCGAGGAGGAACTGGTCGCCTTCCTGGACCGGATCCCGGACGACGTGCTGGTGATCCTGGACGAGGCGTACCTGGAGTACGTGCGCGACCCCCGCGTGCCGAACGGGATCACCCTGTACCGGGACCGGCCCAACGTCGCCGTGCTGCGCACGTTCTCCAAGGCCTACGGCCTGGCGGCGGTGCGCCTGGGCTACCTGGTCGGCCACCCGCCGGTGGTCGACGCCGTCCGCAAGACCCTGGTGCCGTTCGCGGTGAACCACCTCGCCCAGGCGGCCGGGATCGCCTCCCTCGCCGCCGAGGACGAGCTGATGGAGCGGGTCGCGGCCACCGTCAAGGAACGCGACCGCGTCCGCGACGCGCTCATCGCCTCCGGGTGGACCGTGCCGCCGACCGAGGCCAACTTCGTGTGGCTGCGGGTGGACGGGGACACGCTCGACTTCGCCGCCGCGTGCGCGCGGGTCGGCGTCTCGGTGCGCCCGTTCGCCGGTGAGGGCGCGCGGGTGAGCCTCGGCACGCCGGAGGAGAACGACGTGTTCCTGGCCGCCGCCACCTCCTACGCCAAGCGCCGCTAGGGGTTTCGCCGCGTCGCCCCGGGCTCCGGGGTCCCGGGGCGACACCGCCGGCCGCCGGACCCCTGACCCGGCCGTCCCGCCGCCCTCGGCGGGGGACGGCCGGAGGGGCCCGGAGCGGTCGGCGGCCCCACGTGTCACCAGGCCGTGGCGGCCACGATCCGTGCGGCGACCTCCTCGGCGGTGAGACCGCCCGTGGGCACGCGGACGGTGCCCGGCGGCGCCTCCGGGTCCAGGAGCCGCGCCGCCCGTCGGCTCCGTTCGAGGTGGGGCAGCGGCTGGGAGCCGGACCCCCTACGGGTCAGCCGCCCCCTGACCGTCTCCTCGCCCGCGCCGAGCAGGACGCGGGTGATCCCGGTGCCTCCGCCGCCCATGGCGCGGATGACCATGTCCTCCTCCAGGACGCTCACGGTGTTCGTGCAGATCAGACGGTGGTGGCCCAGCGCCTCGTAGCCGGCCCAGACCGCGGTGGGGTTGCGTTCGGTGATCCGCGACCGGTGCGGGTCGTCGGCCGGGGCGGGGTGCGCCTGGTCCAGGAAGTCGCCCTCGACCAGGCAGTGCGCGACCTCGCGCCGCCGGAGCATCGCCGACACCTCCCACGCGGCCGTGGTCTTGCCGACCCGGAACGGCCGCCGACGAGGAGGAGCCGTGTGCGCGCCGTCCCTTCCGCTGATCCTCCCGCCGTCGCTGCCACTGCCGCCGTTTCCGGAGTCCGCGGACACGGGCGTCCCGTCGTCGTTCGTGCCGGGGAGTCCGACAGTCGGAGGCGGCGCGGGTCAGGTGGTTATCCACAGCCTGTGGATGGAAAGGGCGGAAAAGGAGCGCTGCGGGTGGGTGTCGGCCCGCGGAAGCCCCACCGGCCCGAGGCCTGCGCGCGGCGCCTCCGTGTTCGAGGCTCCCACCAGGCGGTTCGGCCGGCAAGGTTCCCCCGCCGCCTGTGGACAACCACGTCTCCCCGCCCCCGGGCGACCTGTCCGCCCGACCCGGACGGCCCGGCGCCCGTGGGTGCGGTCGGCCGCACCGGCCGCGTCCCGGCACGGACACAGGTCAGCCGTGCGTGTCGGGCGGGAGGTGCAGCGAGAGGTGCGGGGCCAGGGCGCGGAGGAAGTCCGAGGCGTCGAACACCGCGCCCGCGGAGACGACGCCGGTGGTCCGGGTCCGACCGGTGAGGATGCGCTCGACGGCCTCCACCGCGAGCGGCGCGCTGACGGCGTAGATGTCCCTGCCGGTGGCGGACGCGCGGCGTTCCGTACCGCCGGAGCGGACGAGGACGTCGACGGCGAAGGTCTGCGCCGAGCGGCCGCGCCCGTCGACGGCGGTCGGCGCCGAGGCGTCGGGAGCGGACAGGTCCGCGGCGGCCCGGGCCGTCATGTACGTGCGCACCTCCGGGACGTCCAGGTGGCTGGGGACGGTGACGACGTCGGCCATGGTGAACTCCCCGATGACGCTCCGGGGGCCGAGCGGGGCGGGGAAGGGCCACTCCAGGGTCGTCAGGGCGTCGTCGTGGTACTCCAGCCGCCCACCGGTGTAGCGGACACGGCGGCCGTCCCTTCGGCGCCTCGAGACCGCGCCCGCGTCGAGCGTCCCGGCGGTGGGGTGCCAACTGCTCAGGCCGTAGGCGATGTGCACCTCGTCCGCCGCCGCCCGGTCGCCCATCGCGATGGTGGCCAACAGGTCGCCGAGACCGCCGAAGAAGGCCATCGCCGGGACCACCACGGTGCCCGCGGCGCGGGCGCGCTCCGCGAAGTGCGCGAACGTGTCGAGGTTCGCCTCGATCTCGGCCGCGACGTCGACGTACGGAATGCCGGCGCGCAGCGCCGCCTCGATCAGAGGGGCGGCGGTCGTGGCGAAGGGCCCGGCGCAGTTGATCACGGCGGCCGCGCCGTCCAGCGCGCGGTCGAGCGAGGCCGCGTCGTCGACCGACGCCTGCCGCGTCCCGGGGCCCGGTCGGGACCGATCCAGCGCCAGCAGCTTGTCCTTGTCGCGGCCGAGGAGCAGGGGGACGTGTCCGCGCTCGCGCAACTCCTCGACCACGAACCGCCCGGTGTGCCCGTAGGCGCCGTACACCGCCACGTTCCGACCCGATGCCATGTCTGCTCCCGTGTGCTCGAAGTGATCCACGAGGGAAATCCTGTCCCGATCGCCCCCTCGCCGACAGTGTCCGGAACGACATGGCCCGTACAATTCCCGACATGACGTCTGACCCGCACTCTGTCGCTGTCGCCGCCACCGACGGAATGCTGCACTTCGAACTGGCCCTGGCCTACGAGGTCTTCGGCTCGGCCCCGGCCGCCCTGCCGGGACCCTGGTACGACGTCGGTGTGTGCGGCACGCACCCCGTCCGGGTCGGCCGGTTCCTGCTGGAGCCGGACAGCGGGCTCGACCGGTTGGTGCGGGCGGACACCGTGATCGTGCCCGCCCTGGCGGACGTCGACGAGGACCCGCCGGCCGACCTGGTCGAGGCGGTGCGCGCGGCCCATGAGGCGGGCGCGCGGGTGGTCTCCCTGTGCACGGGAGCGTTCGTGCTCGCCGCAGCCGGCCTCCTTGACGGGCTGCGCGCGACCACGCACTGGGCCCACACCGAGGAACTGGCCGCGCGCCATCCCCGCGTGGAGGTCGACCCGGACGTGCTCTACGTCGACAACGGCCGTGTGCTCACCTCCGCGGGCAAGGCGGCGGCGATGGACCTGTGCCTGCACCTGGTCCGTCGAGACCGCGGCTCGGCGGTCGCCAACGTGGTCGCCCGCCGCCTGGTCGTGCCGCCCCACCGGGCCGGCGGCCAGGCCCAGTTCGTCACCACACCGGTGCCGGCCCGGGACGGCCATCCCCTGGCCGAGCTGCTCACCTGGGTGATGCGGAGGCTGGACCAGCCGCTCACCGTGGAGGACCTGGCCCGCCGGGCGAACATGAGCTCGCGCCACCTGACCCGCCACTTCCGCTCGGTGACCGGCACCACCCCGCTCCAGTGGCTGCTGGCGCAGCGGATCCGCCGCGCGCAGGAGCTGCTGGAGACCACGGACGACAGCGTCGACACCATCGCCTCGGCCGCGGGCATGGGCACCGCGACGACGCTGCGCCGCCACTTCCACCAGACGATCGGCGTACCGCCGGACGCCTACCGCCGGACGTTCCGGGCCTGAGATCGCCTCCGCGGCGGCACGCGAACGGGGGCGGTCCCGATCGGAACCGCCCCCGTTCGCGCACGTGTGACGCCTACAGGCCTGCCGCCTACTTGCCGGCCGCGTCCTTGTCCAGCTTCTCCACGATCAGCCGGTACAGCTGACGCGGACGGCCGGGCTGGAGGGTGCGGTTCGGGGGCAGCGGCCAGGCCAGCCCCTCCTCGACCAGGGTGCGCAGGAGTCGGCGCGCGGTCCGGGAGGTGACACCGAGCATGCGCCCGGCGTTCTCCGCGTCGACCACCAGCGGGCCGTCCTCCTCGGCGATCTTCTCCGAAAGCCGAATCAACGTCTCGCGACCCTTGGTGCGCAGCGGTTCGGAGGACTGCCGTGCGGGCGCGCGCTGCGCCGGGACCAGGGAACGACCCTCGCGGTCCACCGCGAAGCTCTGACGGGACGCCTGGGCGCGGTTCAGGGCGGCCCGGGCGTGCGCCTCGGCGTCCTGTGTGGTGCGTCCCATGCCGATCCCGACCTCGATCGCGATCCCCAGCTCCGCCTTGATCCGCTCCACGAACGGCGGTTGCCGGAACCCCTCGGTCGCGGTCACCAGCGAACCCCGCGTCGCGGTCACCATGAACGAATGATCGTCCAGGCGGTGCGCGGTGGCGTTGATCCGGTGGGCCTCCTGGAGGAGCAGCCGGTGCAGGGACAGCCGCAGCTCCTCGCGCCAGTACCGGGGCGTGGACCTGCGCGACGAGTCCCGCAGTGTGGGCACGTCCACCACCACGACACCCAGCTGGGCCTCCTCCAGCCGGTGGTGTGCGCCCAGCAGACCCGCGGTCTGCAGGGCGCTGCGCACGCCGGCGTTGGTGGGCCGCAGCCGGATCACGGGCACGCCGATGGCCTCCAGGCGCTCGGCCACACCGCGTACACAGGTGATGGCCATGCGGGTGGCCTTGCGCCGCCACAGGCCCTCGTGGAAGGACGTGAGCTGCGCCGTGTTCGTGAGCTCCTCGTGCACGTGAATGCCGTCCACGGGCAGGTCGACCTCGGAGTAGGCCTCGACCACGTCGGCACGGCTGAGCACGTCCAGGCTTGCTCTGGTCGGGTCGTAGCGATCGTCCAGGGTCGCTCGGAGCAGGGCTTCGTGCAGGCTGGCCCCGCCGAGCGGCACGAAGGTGGCGGGCATCGTCAGGACCCCGGCCTTGCGCGCGAACTCGTAGGGGACAGGGCTGGCGAACAGATAGGCATCGATCGCCGAACCCAGTCTGACGACCTTGTCCGTCGCCTCTTGCTCATCTCGGTACGCGGCTGCGATGAGTCTGGCGTTGAGGGGCCCAGTGGACCCCGGGCCCATGAGCATGACCCGTTCGACCACCTCATGGGGCCCTATGACGCCGATCGTCAAATCGCCAGTACGCTGGGCACTCACCTCGGGTTGCTCCCCGCTACCATTCCACGCTCTTCACTATGTGCGCCCACTGGTTTCCCGACCCGATCTCTGTCACGGCATGATTGCCGAGATCGTACCCATTGTGCGGGGCCAAAGAAGATCGTTTTCGATATCAACGCCGAAAGCCCGGGTGGGAGACAAGCCCCCACCCCGGCTTGAACTGCGCTTTCGGCTTCCTACGAGTCGCCGAGGCGCTCCACGTCCGCACCGAGCGCAGCGAGCCTCGTCGCGAACTGAGTGTGACCGCGGTCCACCAGGTATCCGGGCGCCACGATTGTCTCACCTTCGGCGACCAGTCCGGCGAGGACGAGGGCCGCACCGGTGCGCAGGTCGTGGGCGATGACCTCGGCCCCGCGCAGGTTGGTCGGTCCGTGCACGATCGCGCGGGTGCCCTCGACCTCGATCTTCGCGCCCATCTTGTTGAGCTCGTCGGCCAGGGCGAACCGGCCGTCGTAGATGGCCTCATGGATGTAGCTCTCGCCGTCGGCCAGGGTGGCCAGGGCCATCAGCGGCGACTGGAGGTCGGTCGCGAAGCCCGGGAACGGAGAGGTGACCGCGTTGATCGGGCGCAGCGGAACAGAGGGGTCCCTCTGTACGTGCAGGACCGCACCCTCTTGGGAGAAGCCCACGCCCATCTGCTCGAGTTTCCAGCGGGCCACGCCCAGGTGGTCCAGGTGGGCGCCCACCAGGCTGACCTCGCCACCGGTGGCGGCGACGGTCATCGCGAACACACCGGCGTCGATGCGGTCGGACATGATGGTGTGCTCGACCGCCGTGAGCTCCTCGACGCCCTCGACGGTGATGAGGCCGGTGCCGCCACCGCTGATCTTCGCGCCCATGGCACTCAGGAAGTTGATGACGTCGATGACCTCGGGCTCGAGCGCGGCGTGCTCGATCACCGTGGTGCCCGGCGCCAGGACGGCGGCCATGAGCAGGTTCTCGGTGCCCGTGTGGGACGGGGTGTCCAGGTAGAGGCGACCACCGCGGAGGTTGCTGGCCTCGACGTTGATGTGGTTGCGCTCGGGGTCCTCGGTGACCTCGGCGCCCAGGCGCGCGAAGCCCCGGTAGTGGAAGTCCAGGTTGCGGCTGCCCAGGTTGCAACCGCCGACGCCCTCGATGCGGGCACGTCCGGTGCGGTGCATCAGCGCGGGGACGAAGAGCACGGAGCCGCGGAAGCGGGCCGCGATCTCGGCGGGCAGGACGGCGCGTTCGGGGTCGTTGAGACGGGACGCGTCGATGACGACGGTGCGCTCGGCCTCGTGGAACTCGACCTTGGCACCCACGTGGTCGGCGAGTTCAAGTGCGCGGTAGACGTCCTCGATGACGGGCACGTTCCGCAGCACGGTACGACCCTTGGCCGCCAGTAGAGCGGCCCCGATCATCGGCAGGACGGCGTTCTTCGCGCCTTGGATGAACGCCGTTCCACTGAGGGGGCGTCCGCCGCGGACGCGGTAACGAACCTCCTGGCCCATGCTCATGTGCTCCTTCGTGAGGCAGATGTGAAAATAGGTCACCCTCGTCGGGTTTCACCTATGTGCGTTGAGACGCTGGTTTCCCCTGAAACGTTGCGACCATCTCACGCGTGACCTGCGCGGCCAGTGAACCGGTGCTCGCGACGACTCTATAGCACCCACCCGCCTGTACCGGCACAGAACGTGGTATACCCGCCGATCGTGCATAGAGACCGGCCAAACAGTCAAAGAGGTATTCGGCCCAAGGGAAAGTTCAGGGATGCCGTGCACGTGGCTGAGCACCGGCGGGGCGCCGCGCACAACGTCACCACCATACGTGGTCTCGAACGTGAAACGACTGCCGCGTGCGCCGAATCACTGCCGAGTCCTGGCTCAGAGGCTGGGCTTCCGGCCGGTCAGGCGCTCGTAGATCTCCGTGTAGCGCCCCAGCGTGCGTTCCACCACGTGCTCGGGAAGCGCGGGCGGCGGGGTCTCCGACGCCCGGTCCCACCCCGACTCGGGTGAGGACAGCCAGTCCCGCAGGACCTGCTTGTCGAAGGAGGTCTGCGGGCGCCCCGGAGCCCACGAGTCCGCGGGCCAGTAGCGGGAGGAGTCGGGGGTGAACACCTCGTCGGCCAGCACCAGGGCGCCGTCGGCGTCCCGGCCGAACTCGAACTTGGTGTCGGCGAGGAGGACGCCGCGCTCCCTCGCGAGCTCCCGGCCGCGCCGGTAGACCCGCAGGGTGAGGTCGCGCAGCTCGGCGGCCAGGGAGGCCCCGTGCCGGTCCGCCACGACCTCGAACGACACGTTCTCGTCGTGGTCGCCGACCTCGGCCTTGGTCGCCGGGGTGAAGATCGGTTCGGGCAGCTCCGAGCCGTCGACGAGCCCGTCGGGGAGCGGCACCCCGCACACCGTGCCGTCCACCCGGTACTCGGCCAGGCCGGAACCGGTCAGGTAGCCGCGTGCCACGCACTCCACCGGGACCATGTCCAGCCGGCGGCACACCAGGGTCCTCCCCGCCCAGTCGGCCGGGGCCCCCTCCGGAGGGACGTCGGACAGGACGTGGTCGGGAACGAGGTCGCGCAGCTGCTCGAACCACCACAGGGACAGCTGGGTGAGCAGGCGCCCCTTGCCCGGGATCACGGTGGGCAGCACCCAGTCGTACGCCGACACGCGGTCGCTGGCCACCATCACCAGACTGCCGTCCGCCGCCGCGTACAGGTCGCGCACCTTGCCGGTGTGCAGGTGGGTGAGCCCTTCGACGCGGACTGGTTCAGGGGTGACGACGAAGCCGCTCATGTGGGTTCTCCGGTCCTTCTACAGCTCGGCTGCGGCGCGTTCGGCGATGTCGGTGCGGTAGAACGAGCCGCGGAGCTCGATCCGGGACGCCGCCTCGTACGCCCGCTCGCGTGCCTGGCGCAGGTCGGAGCCTGTGCCGACCACGTTGAGGACTCGGCCGCCGTTCGCCTTGACGCCGTCGGTGCCCTCCCACGCGGTGCCCGCGTGCAGGACGTACGCGCCCTCCAGCGCGTTGGCGGCGGCCAGGCCGCCGATCACATCGCCCTTGGCCGGGTCGCCCGGGTAGTTCTCCGCGGCGACCACCACGGTGACGGCCGCGCCCGACTTCCACTGCAGGGAGCCGATGCCGCCCAGCCCGGCCGTGTCGGTGGCCTGGAGGACCGCGCCGATCGGGGTGGCGAGCCGGTCGAGGACCACCTGGGTCTCCGGGTCGCCGAACCGCGCGTTGAACTCGACCACGCGCGGGCCCTGCGACGTGAGCGCCAGACCCACGTAGAGGAGGCCCTGGTAGCGGGTGCCGCGCCGGTTCATCTCGGCGAGGGTCGGCCGCACGACCGACTCCATCACCTCGTCCACGAGGCCCGCCGGAGCCCACGGCAGCGGCGCGTAGGCGCCCATGCCGCCGGTGTTGGGGCCCTGGTCGCCGTCGTAGGCGCGCTTGAAGTCCTGCGCGGGCAGCAGCGGCAGCGCGTGCACGCCGTCGCTCAGCACGAAGAGGGAGACCTCGGGGCCGTCGAGGAACTCCTCGATGACCACGCGGCCGCACTCCCTGGCGTGCTGCTCGGCGAGGGCGCGGTCGTCCGTCACCACGACGCCCTTGCCCGCGGCGAGACCGTCGTTCTTGACCACGTACGGGGCGCCGAACTCGTCGAGCGCCTCGGAGACCTGGCTCGCGGAGCGGCACACGCGCGCCTTGGCGGTGGGAACGCCCGCCGCCTCCATGACCTCCTTGGCGAACGCCTTGGAGCCCTCCAGCCGAGCGGCCTCCTGGTCGGGGCCGAACACGGGGATGCCCCGCTCGCGCAGGGCGTCGGCCACGCCGGCGACCAGCGGGGCCTCCGGGCCGATGACGACCAGCTCGGCGCGGATGCGCGCGGCCAGCTCCGTCACGGCGAGACCGTCGGTCACGTTGATGACGTGGTTCTCGGCCAGCTCGGAGATTCCCGGGTTGCCGGGCGCGCTGTGGATGCCGGTGACACCCGGGTCCAGGGAGAGGGCGCGGACGAGTGCGTGCTCGCGGCCTCCGCCGCCGAGAACGAGGGCTTTCACTACAGGGGGCCTCTTCGTGTTGAAGGCGGACGGGCGGGGTCAGACCAGGGAACGCAGCTGGAGCGTCTCGTCTCGGCCGGGGCCGACACCGATGGCGGAGACGGGGGCGCCCGCCATCTCCTCCAGGGTACGCACGTAGGCCTGCGCGTTCTTGGGGAGTTCGTCGAATTCGCGGACGCCGGTGATGTCCTCGGACCAGCCGTCGAAGTACTCGTAGACGGGCTTCGCGTGGTGGAAGTCGGTCTGGGTCATCGGGATCTCGTCGTGGCGGACCCCGTCGACCTCGTAGGCGACGCACACCGGGATGCGCTCCAGACCGGTGAGCACGTCGAGCTTGGTGAGGAAGAAGTCGGTGATGCCGTTGATGCGGGTGGCGTAGCGCGCGATGGGCGCGTCGAACCAGCCGCAGCGGCGGTTGCGCCCGGTGGTCACGCCGTACTCGCCGCCCTGCGTGCGCAGCCACTCGCCCTGCTCGTCGAGCAGTTCGGTGGGGAAGGGGCCGGAGCCGACACGGGTCGTGTAGGCCTTGAGGATGCCCACGACCTTGGTGATGCGGGTGGGGCCGATGCCCGAACCCGCGGCCGCGCCGCCCGAGGTGGGCGAGGAGGAGGTCACGAAGGGGTAGGTGCCGTGGTCGATGTCCAGCAGCGTGCCCTGGGAGCCCTCGAGGTAGACGGTCTTGCCCTCGTCGAGCGCCTTGTTGAGGATCAGCGAGGTGTCGGCGACGTACGGGCGCAGCTGCTCGGCGTAGCCGAGGTACTCCTCGATGATCGGCTCGGCCTCCAGACCGCGCCGGTTGTACACCTTGGTGAGCAGCTGGTTCTTGTCGTGCAGCGCCAGCTCGATCTTCTTGCGCAGGATCGACGGGTCGAACATGTCCTGGACGCGCACGCCCTGGCGGGAGACCTTGTCGGCGTAGGTCGGGCCGATGCCGCGACCGGTGGTGCCGATCTTGCCCTTGCCGAGGAAGCGCTCGCTGACCTTGTCGAGGGCCCGGTGGTAGGGCATGATCAGGTGCGCGTTGGCCGAGATGAGCAGGCGGGACGTGTCCACGCCGCGTTCGTCGAGGCCGCGGAGCTCCTCCAGGAGGACGCCCGGGTCGATGACGACGCCGTTGGCGATCACCGGCACCACGTTGGGGGACAGGATGCCCGACGGGAGCAGGTGGAGCGCGTACTTCTTGTCGCCGATGACGACGGTGTGGCCGGCGTTGTTGCCGCCCTGGTAGCGCACCACGTAGTCCACGCGGTCGCCGACGAGGTCGGTCGCCTTGCCCTTGCCCTCGTCGCCCCACTGGGCACCCACGAGCGTGATCGCCGGCATCTGGATCTCTACCTTTTCGCTCGACACCTGGCCGGGGTTCCACCCCGAACATGGATGAACCCCTGGCGCAAGGCAGCGACAGGGGCCGTTGCGTATTGAGCGTACACGACCTGCGCATCCGGGTTAAGTGGGGCGCTGTGGCACCTTCGCCACACGCCCCGACGCCGGCCGGGCCGCCCTTCCCGGCGGCCGGAGGGGCCCGGCCGCCCGCGGGGAGCCGGCCGGGCCGGAGCCGGACACCGGCGCGGAGCTCCGCCCTGGCCTCCTGACCGGGGCTCATTCCCAGGCCCGCACCTCCCGGGCGGGGGGCGGGACGTCCCGCGCGTCGGAGGGCTTCGCCAGGATCCGCACCAGGCTGGTGAAGCTGGACTCGGCGTAGCCCGCGTCCAACCCCCGGCGCGAGAGCGCGAGGAGGGCCGACGGCAGGGTGGTGTCCACACCGGCCTCCGCCGCGGTGGCGACGACGTGTCCGACGCTGGCGACCTCCATGGAGAGCCGTTCGGCGCCGCCGGTGTGGTCGTCCGCGTCGATCCGCGGCGAGTAGTACCGGAACATGGCCGCGAGGGACTCCGTCTCGGTGTGCGGGAGCAGGTCCGCGGCTGTGATGCCGTGTGCCCCGGCCATGGCCAGGGTCTGGAGCCAGCCGAGCAGGGAGGTCCAGAAGAGGTTCATCTGGAGCTGGTAGTACAGCGCGGCCAGTCCCGGGTCCTCGCCCAGGTAGGTGGTGTCGGTGAGGACCCGCAGCGTCCCCCGGTGGAGTCGGAACACCTCCTCGGGGCCGCTGTAGAAGGTGGAGGACCCGGGGGAGCCGATGCCCGACGGGTCGCTCTGGACGCCCCCGGTCAGGTGGTGCGCGCCGTGGCCGGTGAGCCAGCGCGCCGCCTCCCTGGCGCGCTCCGGGGTGTCGGAGCCGAGGTTGACGATCACGCGGCCGTGGAGGGCGGGGGCCGCGGGTCCGAGGAGGGCGTACATCGCGGCGTGGTCGGTGAGGCTGAGTACGACCACCTCGTTCGCGGCCAGTGCCTCCCCGACGTCCGCGGCCCGTACCGCGCCCCTGGCCACGAGGCCGTCCGCGCGGGCGGCCGTGCGGTTCCACACGGTGACGGGGTGTCCGCGATCGAGGAAGGCCGCGGCCATGGCCCGCCCCATCGGGCCCAAGCCGATCACGGTCACTCCCGCCGGCTCCTGCTGGGTCTCCATGCGTGCCCCTTTCTAGAGCGAACGTTCTATCTAGTGGCGAAAACATAGCACGGCTCTAGAACGAGCGTTCTATTCGCTAAAGTGCGGGGGTGACAACCAACGCGCGACACGAGAGCGACGACGAAGGGGACGCCGGGCCCGGCACCCGTGAACGGATCGTCGTGGCGACGTCACGGCTGATGCAGCGACAGGGCTATTCGGGCACCGGCGTCAAGCAGATCGCCGCGGGGGCCGCTGCGACGCTCGGCTCGGTGTACCACTTCTTCCCCGGCGGGAAGAAGGAGTTGGCGGTCGCCGCGATCCGGCACGGGGAGAGGGAGTTCGCGGAAGAGCTGGCCCGCTGCCTCGCGGCGGCCGAGGACCCGGCCGACGGGATCGCCGCCTGCGCCCGGAGCCTGGCCGAGGGGATGCGCGAGTCCGACTGGGCGGACGGGTGCCCCGTGGCCTCCACGGCCCTGGGCGTGACGGGCAGCGTGCCCGACATCCGGCGTGCCGCGGACGAGGCCTTCACACACTGGCGCAGCCTGGTGGCCGAGCGGCTGCGGGAGCACGGCTTCGCCGGGGACGACGCCCGGGAACTGGCGTACACCGTGATCAGCACCCTGGAGGGCGCCGAGATGGCGGCCCAGGTCGCGCGGGACGAGGCGCCGCTGCGGATCGCCGGAGCCCACCTGGCCCGGCTGGTCGGCCTCTACGCGGCCGCTCCGCGCTCCTGAGGGCGGTCGCTCCGACGGTCGGCCTCGGGCAGGAGCGCCGGGGCGGACCGACGCCCCGCCCCGAGGTGCCGACCGCGGGGCGGAGAGAGCCGCCCGGCTCGGGGCAGGGCCCGCGGCCGGGCCGCCCTCACCGCCGGGGTCCGCGCGGGACCCCGGCGGCAGTGGGTCAGGCGTTGAGGGCCTTGGCGGCCTCGGCGCTGGATTCGCGCAGGAAGGTGGCGCAGCGCTCCGACTCCTCGGCGTCTCCGATCTGCTCGGAGGCCTTGCTCAGGGCGTGCAGTGCACGCAGGAAGCCCCGGTTGGGCTCGTGCTCCCACGGGATCGGGCCGTGGCCCTTCCAGCCGGAGCGGCGCAGCTGGTCCAGTCCGCGGTGGTAGCCGGTGCGGGCGTAGGCGTAGGCGGCGACGGGCTCGCCGTCGGCCAGGGCCAGCTCGGCCAGTCGCGCCCACGCGGCCGAGTACTCGGGGAAGCGTCCCGCGACCGGAGTGGGGTCGTCCGCCGCGGCCAGGGCCTCCCGGGCCTCGGGGTTGTCGGCCAGACGCGTCTCGGGCGGCTCGTTGAGCAGGTTCTGGTGCAGGTTCATGACCCCATCCTGCCACCGGTACGACACCCCTCACGGTGCCTCCCACGACGTCGCGCATCCGCCCCTCCTCCGGTCCGGACCCTCAGGATGCCCCGGTCGGGGCACGTCTCCGGGTCGTCCACAGGGCGGATGTCCGGGGGCGGGCTCAGGAGGGCGCGGCACGGCGCGGAGGGCGCGGCACGGCCCGGTGCCGTGACGCACGGCGCCCGGCTGCCGTGAACGGCCGCCGGGCACCGTGCGCCGGGTCGTGCCCGCCGCGGCGGCGGGCGACGGACCCCTACTTCATCTTGTTGCCCGCCGACTTGAGCTGCTGGGCGGCCTCCGCCACGCGGTTGGCCATGCCGACCTCGCCGGCCTTGCCGTAGGAGCGCGGGTCGTAGACCTTCTTGCTGCCGATCTCGCCGTCGATCTTCAGCACGCCGTCGTAGTTCTTCAGGATGTGGTCGACCACCGGGCGCGTGTACGCGTACTGGGTGTCGGTGTCGATGTTCATCTTCACGACGCCGTAGCCGATGGCCTCGTGGATCTCCTCGATGCTGGAGCCCGAGCCGCCGTGGAAGACGAAGTCGAACGCCTGGGCCTTGCCGTGCTTCTCGGCGATGGCCTCCTGCGCGTTCTTGAGCACCTCGGGACGCAGCTTGACGAAGCCCGGCTTGTAGGAGCCGTGCACGTTGCCGAAGGTCAGGGCCGTCAGGTAGTAGCCCTTCTCGCCCAGGCCCAGCACCTCGGCGGTACGCAGGGCGTCGGCCGGGGTGGTGTAGAGCTTCTCGTTGATCTCGCCGACGATGCCGTCCTCCTCGCCGCCGACCACGCCGACCTCGATCTCCAGGATCGTGCGGGCCGCCTTGGACGCCGCCAGCAGCTCCTCGGCGATCTGGAGGTTCTCCTCCAGCTCGACGGCCGAGCCGTCCCACATGTGGGACTGGAACAGCGGCTCCTGGCCCTTGGCCACGCGCTCCTTGGAGATCTCCAGGAGCGGACGGACGAAGGCGTCGAGCTTGTTCTTCGGGCAGTGGTCGGTGTGGAGGGCGACGTTCACCGGGTACTTGTCGGCCACGACGCGGGCGAACTCGGCGAAGGCGACCGAACCGGTGACCATGTCCTTGATCGAGGCGCCGGAGAGGAACTCGGCTCCGCCCGTCGAAATCTGGACGATGCCGTCGCTCTCGGCCTCGGCGAAGCCGCGCAGGGCGGCGTGCAGCGTCTGGCTGGAGGTCACGTTGATCGCCGGGTAGGCGAAGCCCTCGGACTTCGCGCGGCTGAGCATCTCGGTGTAGACCTCGGGACTGGCGATGGGCATGGCTTGACTCTCCCTGGATTCGGCCTGGAGCGAGCGGCCGCCGGTCTCGTGCCGACGGCACCCCACGTGCGTTCCCGGTGGGGGCCGGAGCGCGGAGGAAGGCCCATGGGGAGGGCCGTGCGTCCGGACGTGTCCACCAGGTGTCACCCAAGTATCCCGAATTCACGGAGCTCTTGAAAAGGTCTAGACCAAATTGTCCGAGGGTGTCGGCGTCCTCGCAGCTGGCGGGGTGGGCGATTCCGGGCCCGAGCGATCGGTGTGAAAAGTTGTGCGTTCGACGGTCGAATATGAACGCATCATGGGAAGCCCAGGACAGAAGGCTGATCACTGTCGCTTTTTGTCGTGATACACGCTACATTCAACGCCGTGGGAAGGCATAGGAATGACCCTCGCGGCGTTGGCCAGGTGATGGCCATCGTCGGGGCTGTCGTGCTCCTGGTGACGCTCCTGGCCCTCGGCGGATTCTTCTTGTACCGCTCCATCCCGGGCACCGGCACCGGAGTGAGCGCCAACGCCTCGGGAACGGCGGCGGAAGCGGAGGAACCGGAGAACATGGGTGTGCTGCACATCCGTGTCACCGGCGAGTCCAGCAACGTCTTCGTCCGCGTACCCGGCGGTGACGTCCTCCTCGACCAGGAGGTCACCCACGGCCAGTCGGTCAACTACGCGAGCGCCGAGGGCGGGCTCGAGGTCACCATAGGAGAACCCGCCGCCGTCGACGTCTTCGTCAACGGCAACCCGCGTGACATCGCCGACCGCGAACCCGGCTACAGCTTCACGATAGACGGCTGACCACGGCTCCCCCGGGCGTCGGGCGGACGGGCTCCGCTCCCGACGCCGACGGCCCCGAACCGGGAGTCCCCGGCCGGAGCCGGGCACCCCGGCGACGGACGGCCGGGCTACACGTCCAGGTCGGACACGTCGTACACCGCCCGGTAGTCCAGGCCCTCCTCCGCGATCCGCTCGCGGGCGCCCCGGTCCAGGATCAGCGCGACCGCCACGATCTCGGCGCCCTCCTCGCGCAGCGCCTCCACGGCCGCCATCACCGAACCGCCCGTGGTCGAGGTGTCCTCCAGGGCGAGGACGCGCCGCCCCCGCACGTCAGGACCCTCGATCCGCTTCTGCAGGCCGTGCGCCTTGCCCGACTTGCGCACCACGAAGGCGTCGAGCCTGCGGCCGCGCGCGTGCGCGGCGTGCACCATCGCGGTGGCGACCGGGTCCGCGCCCAGCGTCAGGCCGCCCACCGCGTCGAACTCCAGATCCGCGACGTTGTCCAGCATGACCGATCCGACCAGCGGCGCGGCCTCCCCGTCCAGGGTGATCCGCCGCAGGTCGACGTAGTAGTCCGCCTCCAGACCGGAGGACAGGGTCACCTTCCCGCGCACGACCGCCTTATTGTTGATCTGACGCAGGAGTTCATCACGTTCGCTCATGATCAGTGAGCCTAGAACACCCGGTCGGGCGGTCCGGACCGCGGCGTCCGGGTCGGGGGGCGACCATGCCGCAGCACGAGACCGTCCGGGTCGAGACGACCGTCGATTCCAGGGACGCCGCCGAACGGGTGGCGCGGTCCCTCGTCGAGCACCGCCTCGCGGCGTGCGCACAGGTGGGCGGGCCGATCACCAGCTTCTACCGCTGGGAGGGCGCGGTCCAGCACGACGAGGAGTGGACGGTGGTCGCCAAGACCGCCGCGGACCGGCTCGACGACCTCACCGCCCACATCGTCGGGATCCACCCCTACGACGTTCCCGAGGTCGTCGCCGTGCCCGTGACCGGGGGGAACCCCTCGTACCTGGCATGGGTGCGCGACGAGACCAGGGGGGACGGCACCGCGTGATCGCCGTCCTCCTCCCCCCGCCCCTCGGCGCCGCCACCCGCCTGCCCGACCTGGCCCGGAGTCTGCCCGGGCACGGGCTGACCGCCGTCCGACCCGAGGTGGGCGGCGACGAACTCCCGCCGCACGCGGCCCGCTACGTCGCACGCGCCAGCCTGGAGATCAACCGGCTGGTCGCGCCCGACGCGCCGACGGCACTGGTCGCCGAGGGCGGGACGGGGCCGCTGCTGGGCGCGGTGGGCGCCGCGCAGCGGGCTGCCCACCGCCCGGTGTTCGCCTACGTGCTGGTGGACGCGTTCCTGCCCCAGCCGGGCAGCGCCAACCGGGCGGACCTCGTCCGCTCGCAGAGCCCGGACGGCGCGGAGCCCGCAGCCCCGCCCTCCGGCGAGCCGCCCGCCTACCGGTCCGAGCAGCTGCCCGTGGTGGCCGACTGGCCGGACGCTCCCTGCGGCTACCTGCTCACCGACCCGGCCCTCGCGCACGTGGCGCGGCTCGCCGGCATGCGCGGCTGGACGGTGCGCGAGACGTCGCCCGAGGGGGCATCCGAGGCGCTGGCGGACCTCCTCGTCGGACTGCGCGGTATGTCCTGAGGTGCCGGCCGTCCCCCCGGCCGGCGCCCGCGCCCCGCGCACGGTGCCGTGCGACGGGGGCGGCGAGGGTGCGGTCAGGCGTCCACGGGCGCCGTCGCGGCCTGCCGGTGGGAGGCGGTGAGCGAGACCACGATCCCGGCGAGCATGCCCGCACCGTTGACCACGCCGCTCACGAAGGGCACCCACTCCGGGTACCCGGTGAACGCCATCACCAGCCCCGCGAGGCCGAGGGCGGAGATGGTGGCGGCGGCGTACGCGAACGACCGGGTCCGCCAGTGCCGGGCCAGGGGTAGGAAGTGCAGTCCGACCACGAGGGCGATCCAGGCGACGTTGGCCTGCATCGGCGCGTCCAGCATCCTCAGCACCTGGATCCCGCCGACCAGCGCGACGACCTCGACGACCAGGACCACGGCGAAGAACGCGTCGAACCGCATCCGCGGGGCGTCGGGGCCCGGCTCTCCGACGGGCCTGCGGCCGATCGAGACGACCAGGGCGACGATGGCGACCAGCGCGGCGACCGCGAGGACGCGGAGGACGAGTGCCACCGCGGAGGGCAGCGGCGGACCGGAGTTGGCGAGAACGAACGCCAGGCCGAATCCGGCACCGACGAGAAACCCTGCGAATCGCTTCATCGCGAGAAGCTACCAGCTGCGGACGGCGGCCATCCAGATGTTTTCGCCCGTGACCGGATGTAACGGGCACCGGTGCCGTGGGAGATCGGGGGACCGCCGTGCCGGGGCGGGACGGCCGGGCCGGGACGCGCTCCCGGTCCGGCCGCCGTGATCCGGCACCGCGGGCGTCAGGCCCGGTCCGGGATCGGGGCCTCGCGCACCGCCGTCTGGATCAGCCGTCCCGTGTCCCCGCGGGTCACCCACTTGCCGCGGCCGGGGGGCTGGGGGGCCGCGTACACCCGGGGCAGCAGCTGCCCCTCGCTCCGGTCGCCCGACATCACCAGGGCGCTCGTGCCGATCTCACGCATCGCCTGCACCAGCGGGTCGTACATGCCGCGCCCCGACCCCGCCACCCGGCGGGCCACCACGAAGTGCAGGCCGATGTCGCGTCCGTTCGGCACGAACGGCACGAACGGGGCCAGCGGCTTCTGACCCGCGGTGGTGAGGACGTCGTAGTCGTCCGCGAGCACCACGATGCGCGGGCCCTTGAACGAGCCGGGCTCCAGGGAGTCGACGTCCCCGTCCTCGGGCAGACGGCCCTCCACCTCCTTGGCCACGCCGCCCGCCAGCCCGGCGCACACGCGCGGGCTGCTCGCGTAGCCGCCCATGTACTCCTCCGGGACCACGTTGCGCAGGGTGCGCCGCGGGTCCATGACCGCGAACACCACCTCGTCCGACGAGTAGCGCTCCACCATCCCCTCGGCGATGAGCCGCAGGAGGTTGGTCTTGCCGCACTCGCCGTCGCCCAGGACCAGCAGGTTCTGATCCCGGTCGAACAGGTCCAGCAGGACGGGCTCCAGGGCCCGCTCGTCCACGCCGATCGGCACCGTGCGCGGCTCCGACTCGACCGTCGGCAGCGTGCGGGCGGACAGCCTGTGCGGCAGGATGCGCACCTTGGGGGCGCGCTTGCCCCGCCAGGCCTGGTCCACGGACCGGACGGTCTTCTCCACGACCTCGCCCAGGTTGTCGCCGTCCGCCACCCCGTCGATCCGGGGCAGCGCCACCTGGCCGAACAGCTCGGAGTCCGTGAGGACGCGCCCGGGGGCCTTCGCGCTGATCGTCTCCGACAGCTTGCGGTCGATCGTGGAGTCCGACGAGTCGTTCAGGTGCAGCTCCACCTTCTGCCCGAAGTTGGACTGGGCGGCGATCCGGACATCGTTCCAGCGCAGCATGCCCGCCACCACGTGGACGCCGAACCCGCCGCCGCGCTGGAGGAGGTCGGTGACCTTCGGGTCGATGTCCTCGAAGTCCTTGCGCAGGGCGCCGAACCCGTCGATGCAGAACACCACGTCGGCACTGGCCAGCTCGGGGACCTCGCCGCGGGAGTGCATGCGGCGCAACTGGGCGACCGAGTCGATCCCGCGGTCGCGGAACACCGTCTGCCGGTGCTCCAGCATCCCCTGGATCTCCTCGACGGTGCGGCGGACCCGCTCGTTGTCGGTCCGCACCGCCACCCCGCCCACGTGGGGCAGCGACGCCAGCGACTGGAGGCCGCCGCCCATCAGGTCCAGGCAGTACACGGTCACCTGGTCCGGTGTGTGGGTGAGGGCGAGCGACAGCACGAGGGTGCGCAGCAGTGTCGTCTTGCCGCTCTGCGGGCCGCCGATGACGGCCGCGTGGCCGCCGGACGCGGTCAGGTCGAGCTTCCACACGCCCTGCCACTGCTTGGCGGCGTCGTCCAGTACCCCGACCGGGACGTGCATCGGCTCGTGGGCGCCGGGCAGGCGCAGCCCCCGTTCGCCCTCCTCCGGTGCTCCCGCCACCGTGTCCAGGGTGGTCGCGGACGGCAGCGGGGGCAGCCAGATCTCCCGGGTCCGCTCCCCGTGGCGGCCGAACTGGCCGACCATCACGTCCAGCAGGGTCGGGCCGACCGTCCGGGTCGGCATCGGTGTGTCCTCGCCGGCGGATCCGGTCGCGGCGGCCGGGTCCTGCTCGGCCTCGCCGTTGTACGCGGTGTACGGGCGCACGGACGGCGTGCCCTCCGTGACCTCCTCCTCCGCCACCGGGCCGCGGTAGGCGCCGGACACGTACCCGGCCTTGAACCGCTGGTAGACGCTGGTGTCGACCTTCAGGTAGCCGAACCCCGGAAGTGACGGGAGGTGGAACGCGTCCGGGGTGTTGAGGACGGTGCGGCTCTCCTCCTCGGAGAAGGTCCGCAGACCCAGCCGGTAGGAGAGGTAGGTGTCCAGGCCGCGCAGTTTGCCGCCCTCGATGCGCTGGCTGGACAGCAGGAGGTGCACGCCGATGCTCCGGCCGATGCGGCCGATGGACAGGAACAGCTCGATGAAGTCGGGGCGGGCGGTCAGCAGTTCGCCGAACTCGTCGATGATCACCAGCAGGTGCGGCAGCGGCGGGAGGCTCGGGTCGTGCTCGCGCTTGTACGTGTAGTCGCCGATGTTGGACACGTTGCCGGCGTCGCGGAGCATCTGCTGGCGGCGCTGCACCTCGCCGGACAGGCTCGCGTACACGCGCTCGATCAGCGCGGCGTCGTCCTCCAGGTTGGTGATCACCCCGGCGACGTGCGGCATGTCCTCGAACGGGGCGAACGTGGCGCCGCCCTTGTAGTCGACCAGGACCATGCTCACCCGCTCGGGCGGGTGGGAGGCGGCCAGCGCCAGGACGAGGGTCCGCAGCATCTCGCTCTTGCCGGAACCGGTGGCGCCCACACACAGGCCGTGCGGGCCCATGCCCAGCTGCGCGGACTCCTTGAGGTCGAGGATCACGGGCTGGCCCATGTCGTCCACGCCGATCGGCACGCGGAGGAACGCCCGCTCGCTGCGCGGAGCCCACAGCCGCTGCACGTCGACGGCGCCGGGGTCCTGCACGCCCATCATCGCGGGGAAGTCGACGCTGCCGCCCTCCTGGGCGGTCTCCTCGATCGACTCCGGGGACAGGCGGAGCGGGGCCAGCATGCGGGCCAGGCCGGTCAGGGTCGCGGCGGAGACGTCGTCGACGGTGCCGCTGGTGACCACCGGGTCGGCGCCGCGCAGCTCCTCGATCCGCACCTGGTCGCCGCGGACCGTGACCCGCAGGTTCACGTCGCCGGGCTCGTCGACCTGGCGCGACACCAGGTGCAGGACGGTGACGCCGAGGTCCGCCGGGTCGACGGCCTCGTCCGGCCGCACCAGTTCGGCGGCCACCTCGCCGTGGGTGTCGTGGATGACCAGCAGGCGACGCATCATCCGGTAGGCCTCGCGCTTGCCCATGCCCCGGCGGACCTCCGACGCGAAGTCGGTGCGGGAGCGCAGCTCGTCGGCGATGAGTCCGCCGAGCTTGGCGGGGGTCGGGGCGATGAGGCGGACGGCGGCGCCGCCCTCGCGCCGCTGCGGGTCGAGGGCCTGGGGCAGCCACGGCAGCCAGGACCAGTCGTCGGCGTTCTCGGCCGGGTAGGACACGGCCAGCCCGGCGTCCTCGGGGGCGTGGAAGGCGCCGAACTGCGAGGCGAGCGACCTGACCAGGCGCATCACGTCCTCGCGTTCACCGATGACGCTGACGTTCCCGGCCATGTCCAGGGGGAGGGTGAGCGGCATCTCCGGGACGGACTCGAAGCGGCGGATGGCCGCCTGCGCCTCGGAGAGCATGAACGGGTCGGTGGGGGTGAGGGCGGTCCCCTGCTCGGCGAGGCGGAGGGGGCGGCCCTCGGTCAGGCCGCTGCCCACGCGCACCCGGAGGAAGTCGCGGTGCCTGCGCCGGCGCTCCCACAGGCGGGTGGGGTCGCGGACGACGTCGTACAGGGCCTCGGGGGGCGGGTCGAGCAGGCGGGCGTGCGCGCGGGTGCGCTGCTCCCACCCGCCGAGCTCCTCCCGCAGCTCCTCCAGGTACTGGAGGTACAGCTCGCGCTGGTTGCGGCGCTGACGGGCGACCTGGCCGCGCCGCGAGAACAGCATGCCCAGGGCGGCGAGGAGGGCGACGACCAGGACGACGCCGCCCAGGGCCATGAACGCCGGGTTGCGCATGACCATCATGATTGTCAGCGACGCCATCATGCCGACCATGGGCAGGATGGTCATCAGGGGGTTGCCCTGGGCCTTGCCGTCGGGGAGGGTCGGCGGGGCCTCCACCTCGTGCGGGTCCTGGACCGGAGTGGGATGGACGGTTCGTGTCGGCCGGTGCACGACGCGAAGGCTCATCGGCTTTCCTCTCGGCGCAGGGGCGGGAAGACGAGGGCGTGGGGGCGGGGGCGCCCGTGCTCGGGAGAACCCTACCGAAGACGGGACTCAGCGGTCCTGGCCGTCCATCGGGGGACGAAGCGTCGCGCGGGCACCGGTCAGGTCCCCCCGGAGGGAGGACCTGCGGGATCGCCGTCCGGGTGCAGATGGCCCATGAGTCCGCGGAAGCGTTCCCATGCGCCGGGCTCGGTGCCGTCCCCGACCCGGTACCAGACCGAGGGGGTGAGCGGCGGCCCGAACGGCACCCCGCGCACCGGCGCGGACAGGGCCCGGTCGGCGCCGATCTCCGAGACGCCCTCCGCCCCGACGGCCAGGCCGACCGGCAGCGGGAATCCGGACCAGCGGGGCTCATAGGTGAGATCGGGTCGCCCGGCGGCGCGCTGCACCGTCATGGTCCGGAGGACGTCCCTCCCGGCGAGTTCGGCGACCAACGACGACAGCACGTCCAGGTCGGGCTCCTCCCCGGCGGGGCGGCCCACGGCCAGCGAGACGCTCTCGCGCACCCCGCTCGCCGAACGGACCACCCGCTGGATGCCGCTGAAGGGGAGGACGCCCTCCCCGCGCACGCTCTCGGGCGGGCCGGTGAACGCGAACATGGTCTGGCCGGGCGCGCGCTCGCGGCACAGGCGCGTCACGACCGCGCGGTCCCACGCCTGGGGCAGGGGTTCGCTGGTGCCCCAGAGCGAGGGAGGGGAGCCGCCCAGCCGCTCGGCGAGCAGTTCGGCCGCGGAGCCCAGGACGAGGGCGCGGCCCGCGGGGTGCTCCACGCGCAGTTCGACGAGCAGGTGGGAGCCCGGGACGCCGACCGGTGCGCGGTACGCCTCGTGCGGCCCGTCCTCCACCCGGGCGCTCCGGTCGACGACGAAGGCCTCCTGCTCGTCCCAGACGAGGGGGACCCCGGAGAAGCCGTCGAAGTAGGCGCCGTCGGGTGCCTGGACCACCCAGCGCGCGGTGGGGTCGACCAGGACCGAGCGAAGGGCGTGGGTGATGCGGCTGGTGGAGGGGGTGACGACCTGGAGCCGCCGCCCCTCGCGCCCGTGGACGGCGACCGCGTCCACGATCCAGGGGGACAGCGGGACGAGGGGGCGGTCCTGGACCACGACCACGGCCCTGTCGGTGCGGGTGGTGACGGCAGGGTGGTCGGTGGTGCCGTCCAGAAAGGCGTCGCCGCGGGCGAGCCGCGGCTCGGGCTCCCACACGGCCCCGCCGAGCCGCTCGACGAGGTTCCTGACGAAGCGGCCGACGGCTCCGGCGGTGTCGGCTCCCGCGAGTTCGGCGCCGCGGGCCTCCACCCAGTAGGGCTGGGCGGGCAGGTCGTCGCCGATGCCGTCGGCCAGGAGCCTCTCGGCCTCGGCGGACAGGGCCAGCCGCTGGGCCGCCTGCATGGCGGCGAACAGGCGGCCTTCGGAGTCGAGCAGTTCGACCACGGCTCCGTCGGCCGAGAACCGCACCCGCAGGTCGGGGCCGGCGGCGACCAGGGCCTTGGTGAGGGCGCGCCGGTCGGGGGGACCGGCCAGGAGGGCGACCGCGTCGTGGCTCAAGGAGCCTCCTCAGTACTCGGGGGGACCGATACCGGATGGGATACCGGGAGTGCCCGGGTGGTTCGCGTCCCCGGCCCGTGCGGGACGGGCCCGCGCACCGGCGGACCCGTCCACGACCCCACGGCCGCCGGGCCCCGGGCGGTGTGCCCGACGGTGTGGTCCTCCGGGGCGTCGCCCGTCAGGTGGGGAACTCTCCGACCCAGCCGCCGTCGAGGATGTAGGGGGGCAGGTAGCCGGACTCGACGTCCAGGGTGAACCCGGCGTGGTGCCGACTGCGGTCGTGGGCCCAGCAGGCGAGGGCGAGCAGGCCCAGGGGGACGGTGCCGTGGACGTCCTCGGCGCGCTCGGCGTCGGCGGTGAAGTGCGCGTGGAAGCTGGCGAGCCCCTGGGCGAGAGCCCTGTTGAACTCGTCGGAGTCCTCGGTGACGAAGAACCTGAAGGCGTTCATCTCCGGGCGGACGATGTCGTCGAGGATGTCGCCGCCGAAGGCGCCGTTGCGGGGGTAGGACGCTTCCACGGCTCTGGCGAGGTGGTCGACCAGCCCGGGGCGGTTGAGCACGAACGCCTGGAGCGCGGCGATCCAGTGGTAGGTGTACGCGTTGTAGCGGTCTCCCCCGTGCTCGCGGAGGAGGTCGACGGGGATCTCGCAGAGTGTGCGCCAGCGCTTCTCGTCACGGCAGGTGACGGCGAGGAAGAACGCCGTCTCCCAGTTGCCGGGATTCGTGAAGAGGCGTGGGCCCGTGGCGGTGAGGGTGCGCACCTCCTGGTCGATCAGGCACTGGATCTCGGTGCCCTCCGGGGCGGTGCTCAGGTCGAAGACGGCGTTGAGGACCTGCATCGCGGAGGTCCAGGCCTCCCAGGTCTCCAGTCTGCCGCCCTCGGGGTCCAGGGTGAGGGCGATCTTCGCGTACCGGAACACGGTGGAGGAGGTCATACCGATGGATTCCGGGTGCTGCGAGAGGTCGGCGATCTTCTTGGCCCGCTTCTCCGGGAACTGCTTCTCCTTGGCCCGGTAGGCGGGGATGTCGATCGTGTGACGTGCGATGCGATAGGCCAATGTTCCTACCTCCGGGTCAGGTTGAATTCGCGGAAGGAGTACCCTGCGCTCCGGTCCTGAGAGGCTCCCTGGCCATCGGCCTGAGTGACCGGGTTGCCCTTGACCTCCACATAGTGGAGTTTGCCTCCGTCGAGGGCCTGCTGGATCTCGTCGGCCAGGTCCTCCTCGGTGAAGGAGTTGGTCCCGTCCTTCTCCCCTCGTTCCCTCATGCTCTCCATGATGGATTCGAGGTAGGCCTGCGTGCCCTGGGAGACCCTCGTCGGCTTCCCGCCGTCCCCCCTGACGATACGCTCGCCGAGCGCGGTGTTCGTGCTGCTCTTGGCCTCGACGACGACGATCCCGCCGTCCTCCGTGCGCCAGATCTGGTCGAACTGGTGGGCCCCGCTCCTGGGCCCCGTGTCGGGCAGGGCGATCTGCTCGACGACCTTCGGCCTGTGGACGGGGTCGCCCTGGTCGTCCAGGACCGGATTGCCGTCCTGGTCCAGGACCGGGCGACCGTCGAACTCCGCGGGGACGGCGATGTCCGCCGTCGCCTCGCCGAAGCGTTCCGAGGCCCTGCCCATCTCCGTGTGCAGCTCGGCGTACCTGGTCCTGGCGTCGGCGAGGTCCTGGGGGACGTCGCCGCCGGAGGCGAGGTGGTCCTTGTACTGCGTCTCCAGCCTGCTGAGTTCGCGCTGCGCGCCCGTGTCCGCGGTGATGGCGTTCCTCCGGTCCTCGGCGAAGCGGTCGAGGTAGTCGAAGGCGGGGTTGCCGGGGTCGCGCGGGAAGAGCGCGTCGGCCTTGCTCAGGTCTCCCCTGTAGGACGGAGGGTCGGCGGGGGCGAGGGCGTCCTTGACGACCCACCTCTGCTCCCCGTCGAACCAGCCGAGCTTCGGCAGGGTGAAACGGTCCGGGCCCACGGTGGTGAAACGGCTCAGCCTGTGGCCGTTCGACTTGTAGAACTCGTCGAAGATCCCGTTGGCGCGGTCGTTCAGGAGACGCTCGAAGTGCGCGTAGAAGCGCCTCCTGCCCTCCGGGGTGTCGCCCCAGCTGTGGTTCCTCAGGTCGTCGACGCTGCTCGGCAGGTCGCTGTCGCCGTCGCCGCCGTCGTTCCCGTTCGTGCCGTCTCCGGGACCGTCCGGGCCGGACCCGTCCCCGCCGTCGGGGAGGAAGGGCGACCCGCCGCCGGGGCCTCCGCCGCCCGTGCCGCCGCCTCCGCCGCCCCCACCGGACCCGCCGCGGCCGGAGTCGGTCTCGATGACGGTGGTGCCTCCGCGCGGGGTGTCGGCGTTCGTCGTGGAGCCCGCGCTGTTGTTCACCGTGCCGTCGTTGCGCGCGTCGACGCGGTTGCCGTCGGCTCCTTCGGCGATCTCGTACTCGCCGCCGCCCACGCGCGCGAGCTCCTCGGGCCGCTCGGCGTCGGCCTCCACACGCGAGGGGTCGTTCTCGTAGCGCTGGACCGGGGTGTCGTCGAGCGAGGAGAGGTCGTCCGGGACCTGCGAGGTCACCCAGTCGTTCTCCTGGTCGTCCATCCCCTCCCGCAGACCGCGGACGGAATCGGGGTCGACGCCGTCGAGGAAGTCCTGGCTGGAGTCGAGCAGCTCGGTGGTCGGATAGGTCGGCTCGTCGGCGTCCCGGTCCGCCCGCCCGTCGTTCCCGTCCCCCGCGGGTCCGTGCTGCTCCTCGGCCTCCGGGTCGGTCCCGGAGCGCGGGGTCGTGTCCGGGGAGGCGCCGTCGTCGGTGTCGCCCGTCGGGGTGCGGCGCCCGTCCCCGCCGGACGGCAGGTCGGCCCCGTCGCCGCCGGTCGTGGCGTCGAGCCGTCGGAGGGCCTCGCTCATGCGGTCGAAGCTCCCCGAGTCGATGTCGAGGTCGGCGAGCCTGCTGAGGTCCACCGGAGTGACGGACCCGTCGCCGAACCTGGGCACGCGTGCCAGGAGGGTGTCCAGGTCGACCCTGTCGGCGTCGGGCAGGTCGGCGTCCGTCCGGCCGCCGTTGACGCCGTCCAGGATGCGTGAACCGCGCCAGGCCAGCAGCGGGACGCCGACGACCGCGCCCACGCCGGTGGCGGTCAGCAGGGCGCCGCCCACCGTCGCGCCGATGTTGAGGGCCGCGGTGCCGATGACGTACCAGGGCCGTTCGCCCCACTCACGCCACGGGACCACCGAGTGGGCGGCCTCGGTCCAGGCGTTCCCGGCGGTCTCCCAGGAGAAGCCCCAGTTGCCGCTCTCGTCCTTGGACACGCCCGCCAGGGACCCCAGGGACTCGACGGTTCCGCCCCAGTACTCCCAGAGGTTGTCCCCCCACGAACCGGAGAACCATCCCTCGGGGCCGTGCGCCCCGACCATGCCGCCGAGGTCCTCCGCCATGCCGACGACGTAGTCCCCGACCGCGTCCGTGGCGTCGGTGTACCAGGCGTAGTCGGTGGTCTGGGGGGAGCCCCACTCCGTCTCCACGCCCTCGAGGGGCTCGTCGAAGCCGTACACGAACTGGCCCACGCCCGCCTCGACGCTGCCGTCGGCCCTCTGCGCGATGAAGGTGGTGCCGCCGAAGAGGGCGGTGATGGCGTTCGCGCACGTGCGCTCGGCCTCCTCGAACTCGTGCTGGAGTCCGGCCGCCCGCTCGAGCAGGGCGTTGTGCTCGGCGACCTTGGGGCTCTCCTCCTTCCACCAGAGCATGCCGCTGCCCTCGTCCCAGTCCTCCTTGTCCCCGTAGTCGATGCTCGCGAGGAAGGCGTAGGAGTCGGTGCGCAGGGTGTACCAGCGGTCCTTGATGCCGCGCGCGGTCTCGGCGAACTCCGTCAGCGCGTCGGAGGCGCCGGACAGCGCCGACGACACCTCGTCGCCGTCGCTCGCGACCGGTGCGAGGACGCCGAAGAGGGTCTCCGACTCCGGGGCGGCGTAGATGCCGTCCAGGCCGGCCCACGCGCCGGTGATGTCGTGACCGGTGTCGGACAGGTCGGTGCCGTCGGTCTTGAGCTTCGACGCCACCGAGTCCAGGAGGTAGGTGAGGGTCTCGGGGATGGGGAACGCACTGGGGTCGATCAGACCGTCGTCGGACAAAGTCGCCACCGTTACCTGTGTGCTGGGGAGACCGCGGACGGGTTCGAGGACCGTGGGGTTTCCCGGGGTGCGTACGTGGGGGGCGGGACGCGGGGGCGTCCGGGCCCTCGTGCCGGGGGCGGGGACCGCTCCGGCAGGGGGAGTCGGGGGAGGAGCGCTACACCGCTTGGTTGGGGCCGTGGTTCGGAGCGGGCTCCGGCTCGGGGATGACCCCGGCGTTGGCCTGGGACTCCGCGGCCATCTCCAGGTCGCCCTCGACGTAGTGCGTGGTCGCCTCGCTGGCGCCGGTGACGGCGGCGACGGTCAGGCCCGCCATGTCGCCCATGATCCCGAAGTAGTGCTCGGCGAACTCGCCCAGGGCCATGCCGATGATGGGGCTCTTGGAGTAGTCGCCGGAGTCGACGATGTGCTCCTCGACCTTCTGCATGACGCCGATGAGGCCGTCTCCGCCGCCCTCCTCGCCGAGGTGTCCGACGACGGCCGTCAGCACGCCGCCGACCGCAGCGGGCTGGATGTTCCACTGTGACACGACTTGTTCCTTTCCGGACGTGCGGCCGGGGTGCTGCCGGGGGCCGCCGGGGGACGAACGTCGGGGGCGGCGCGGGTCTGGCGTCGCGTGTCGGCCGCGGGGGTCGGCCGCGGTGGGAGGTCGCTGCGGTTCGGGTGAGGGGTCAGCCGCCGGGGGCGGAGAGAGCTGCGGCTCCCGGAGCGGCCGTGGGGCCGTCCGCGGGGGCTCGCGCGGACGGGGCGGCGTCTTCGGCGCCCTTCGGAGGGCACTCCGGGGCGGGGGGCTCGATCAGGTCGGACGTCACGGGGTCGACCTCCGGGGCCGGCGTGGCACTGCCTCTCGTCGTCACGCGTCCGCGTACTTTTCTCGGACACCGGGTGTGATGCGCGTTCCGCTCCGATGGTTCCACCGCGACGGGGTGAAAGAAAGCGTTGTCCCGCGAGGAGTCCCGGAGAGCCACGGGACCTGGGCCACGGGCGCGGGGGAGGGCGTACGGTCCGGGCGGCCGGGGGCCCCGGCCGCCCAAGCGACCCGCGACCCCGCCCCGGACCGCGGAGCGGGGCGCCGGGTCAGGCGGACGCCGTGTCGGCCGGGCGGAGGTGGTCCATGAGGGCCCGGAAGCGGTCCCAGGAGTCGGGCTCGGTGCCGTCGCCGATCCGGTACCAGACGGCGGGCGTCATCGGAGGGCCGAAGGGCACGCCCCTGACGGGCGCGGACAGGGCGCGGTCCGTGCCCATCGAGGAGACGCCGTCGACGCCGACGGCCAGGCCCACGGGGACCGGCAGGCCGGACCAGCGAGGGGCGTAGGTGAGGTCGCCCCGGCCGAGGAGGCGCTGGACGGTCAGGCTGCGCAGCGCCTCGTTCGCGGAGAGCTCCTTGACCATGGCGTTCAGGGCGGAGAAGTCCGGCTCCTCACCGGGAGGACGGCCCACGGCGAGGGTGACGCTCTCCCGGACGCCGTCGGGGACCGTGCTGACCCGCAGGGTCCCGGTGAACGGCAGGGCGTCCTTCCCGCGCACGCTCTCCGGCGGGCCCGTGAAGGTCAGCCATGTGGCCCCGGGGGCTCGGCGGCGGCACAGGTCGGTGATCCGGCCGCGGTCCCAGGCGTGCGTCAGGGGCTCGCTGGTACCCCACAGGGCGGGGGCGGAGCCGGCGAGGTGGCCGGCGACCAGCTCCACGGCCCCGCCCAGCCGGAGGCTCACGGTGGCGGGGTGGACGAGCTGGAAGTCGAGCAGGAGCTGCGTGCCGGGGGCGCCGTCGGCCTCGGACCAGCGGAAGTCGGGATGGGGCTGCGCGCCGGGGGCCGCGGGCCCGTCCACGACGAACGCGGACTCCGGGTCCCACACGAGGGGGACGCCGGAGAACCCGTCGTGGTGGCCCCCGTCGCGGTTGCGCACGACCCAGCGCGCGGTGCGGTCGGTGAGCAGGGAGCGGAGGGAGTGGGTGATCCTGCTGTCCGCGGGGGTGACGACCTGGAGGTGGCGGCCGTCACGGCCGTACCGGGCCGTGGCGTCGACGAGCCATCCGCTCATGGGGACCAGGGGGCGGTCCTGGACCACCACGAACGCCTTCTCCGTCAGGGTGGTGACGGCGGGGTGGTCCGTGGCGCCGGTGAGGTTGCCGTCGCGCCCGGTCAGCCGCGGTTCCGGGACCCACACCGCTCCGCCGTGCCGCTCGACCAGGTGCTCGGCGAACCGGAGCACCAGCGCGGCGGTGTCGACGTCCGCGAGTTCGGCGCCTCGGGCCTCCACCCAGTAGGGCTGGGCGGGCAGGTCGTCGCTGACCCCGTCGGTGAGGAGCCGGTCCGCCTCGGCGGACAGGGCCAGCCGCTGGGCGGCCTGCATGGCGGCGACGAGCCTGCCGGAGTCGTCGCGCAGTTCGATGACCGCGCCCTCGGAGACCGAGCGCACGCGCAGTGCGGGCCCGGCCGCGACCAGGGCGTCGATGAGGCTGCGCCGGGCGGGGGCCTCGGTCAGCAGGGCGACCACGTCGTGACTCAAGAGGGCTCCTTCGGGAGTGTCACCTGGCGCGGAGAACCCTACCGAACCGGTGGTGAGGGCCCGGTCGCGATCGTCCCGGACCACGGGGTGCACCGACGGCGGGGCCAGGGCCGTCCGGAACGGCGCCGGGAGGGGAGCGGCACGGCCGCGGGAGCGGGCGCGGGGCGGCCCCCGGGCGGCTCCGACGACGGCGGTTCCGCCGGACGGGTTCCGTAGCGCGGTGCGGGGGGAGCGGCCCGCCCCGGGGAGGGAGCGTGCGGCAGGCGTCGGCGCGCGCTGCGCGCGGACCGGAGCCGTGAGGGCGGGGCACTGGCCGGATGTGGCCACCCACGCTCGGTGAGCGGAGGGGGTGTCGCGGGGGCCGGAGCCCGGGCCCCGTCCTCCCACCCGTCCTCCCACCCCTCCTCCCGGACGCCTCCGACCGTCCGCCGTGGTCGGCGGGGTGGAGGGACGCGGGGACGGGCGGTGAGCTCGCCCCGGAAATGAGACGGGGGCGTCCGCGGGGGGTTTCCGTGCGCCGACACGGATTCTCCGGGGAATTCAAGGCGTATATGTCCGCTCTGACCTGCGCACCCGCTTATCGTTCCGCCCGGCCGGCGCCGACGCCGACGGATCGGTCGCGATGGAGGGGGAGGGGATCCCGGGGCCGGTAACAGCCGCCACCTGCCCCGTCTCCCCGGGTGCGGACGGCTGCGGGGACCCGGGCCCGTGTCGCGGCGCCCCTTGTCCACAGGTTGCGGAGTGCGTCTATTTCTCCGTCACAGGTCGCTTGTATTATGCAGTTCCTCCCCCACAGGGGCGATCGAGTCCATTCTCTGGTTCCGGGACTCTCCCTCCGAACCACGGGCACTCCGCGTGCATCCTCCCCTTCGGGAGGCGACCGCCTCGCGAGTTCCCCCGAGGAAAGCAGGTGAACAGTTGTCACGCTGGGAAGTCGGCGATAGCACGCTGAACACGCTGGCCCAGAACACCGGTGGTTCCGGTGACGAGCTGACCAGCCTCATCCAGCAACTCGTCCAGGCAGCGGAACCGCTCGCAGGCAAGTTCGACGGCGCCGGCAAGGCGGCCTTCGACTCCTTCAAGTTGCAGGCCGACAGCATCACGGCCGACCTGCGCGCCGGCCTCGGCTCCATCCAGGAGGGGCAGGGCGGCATGAACGCGGCCTTCACCACCGGTGCCGACACCATGGCCGACGACGCCAACCAGAACATGGGCGCGGCCAACTTCGACGCGGCCAAGTTCCGCTGATCACTCCTGAGGAGTCCGCATGAGCTCGAACGCCTACGACGTCGGAGCCTCCCAGGAGGCCCAGGCCAACATCAACACCATCACCAACCGCCTCGAAACGCTGATCGGCGAGCGCGACACCGATGTCAGCGCGGCCATGGCCGAGTTCGAGGCCACCGGAGTGTCCGAGGAGTACAGCGCCAAGGAACTCAAGTGGCACAACGCGGGCAACGAGGTCCGTGAGATCATCCGGCTGGTGCGCGACACGCTGGAGACCAACGACTCCACCGCGCAGGAGACCCTGAGCCGCGCCAACTCCGCGGTCCAGAACATCTGACCGGTCCCGGGGCGGGGCGGGAGACACACGAGAGGTAACGGGGAGCACGGTTGGCACGCGACTACGACAGTCAGCTGCTGGAGTCCGTCGCCGTGCGCCGACAGCGCCTCCGGGAGGCGGTCCTCTTCGGAGGGCAGCGCACCCGGCGCCGCCTTGACGAGAACTTCGGCAAGGTCGCGATCAGTGCCTGCCTCGCCGCCGTCATCTGCGGCGGCACCGTCGGCTGGTCGTTCGTCAGCACCCAGCTCAGCACCCAGCGGGTCGAACAGGAGCAGGAGGCGTCCGGCCCGGCCAACAACGCCGTGCCGCCCATCCCCGGGGACTGGGTCGGCGCCCAGGTCACCCTCGACCTGGCCCGCGAGGAGTTGGACGGTGCGGGGGTCCCCGCGAGCCTGTACGTGCTCCCCGGAGACCCCCGCCCCGCGCCCGAGACGGTCGACAGCTACTACCTGATCACCCAGGACGAGGAGGGCTACCTGGCCGCGGCCGTCATCGACTTCGACCAGGGCCGCCCCGGCATGGAGTTCACGACCGAGGACCAGGCCGCCCGCTGGCTCTACCAGGAACTGGCCACCACCGAGCCCCCGCCGACCGTCCTCACGCAGTCGGAGGAGGGCGAGGCCGCGGAGGCCTCCGCGGAGCTGGTCACCGACGTCCGCGAGAGCCTGGAGGAGCGCAGCGGCGGCTCCTACCTGCACGGTCTCGAGGTCGGCGACGTCGTCGACTCCTTCGGGCAGGAGAGCGGCCGGTACCTGTTCCCCGACGGGACCCCGTTCGACGAGCGCGGTCTGCCCGGATACGCCCGCACCGGAGCGGGCGGCGAGGAGCTCTACCACCGCTTCCGGGTCATCCACCCCTTCCAGGTGAGCGCCACCACCGCGCCCGCGCACGAGGACCTGCCCGGCGGAGGGATCCGCTTCACGCTCGACACGGCCGGGTTCTCCGAGGTTCCCCCCGCCCCCACGGTCCGCTGGCTGGTCGGCAACGGCTACCTGGAGCGCATCGCCGTCAGCGACGTACCCGCCTGACCCCGCCGACACGGGGCCGCCCCCGTGTCCGGGCCCGAAAACGGTGGTGGACCGCCACCCGAGACGCAAGAGCAGGATTGGAAGGCAATGACCGCTTGGAGCCGGGTGACGCTCGTCGGTGAGGAGCGCAGGGTCGACGCCGTCCTGCCCGCGAGCGAACCCGTGGGCGCGCTCATGCCGGAGGTCCTCGACCTCCTCGGGGACCAGGTGGAGAACCCCGCGAAGCTGCGCCACCTGGTGACAGCCTCCGGGATCGTCCTGGACGGCGACACCACCCTCGCCGACCGGCAGGTCGCCGACGGGGCGGTGCTGCGGCTCGTCCGGGCCGAGGAGCCGGTGCCGGCGCCCGTCGTGCACGAGGTGCCCGAGGCGGTGTCCATGGCACTGGACGGCCACCTGGGGCGCTGGAGCCCGGAGGCGGCCCGGTGGACCGCGACACTCGCGCTGGTCGTCCTCTCCCTCGGGGCGGGGTGGGTCCTCCAGGGGTACTTCTCCGCGGGCGGTGGCGTCGTCGGCCTGGCCGTGGTCGCCGCCCTCCTGGTGGCGGTCGGTGCGGCGATCGGACCGACCTGGCGCGAACCCCTGGGCACGGCGCTGGCGATCAGCGGCACGGCGGTCGGCGGGCTGGCCCTGTGGCTGGCCTGCGACCAGTTCGGCTGGGCCGAATGGGCCCGCTGGGGCGGCACCGCCGCCCTCGTGTCCGGCCTGGTCCTGCTCCTCGGGCTCACCTCGGCCCTGGGCCGGGGCGGCCTGACCGGCGGCGGCGTGGGGCTCGCCCTGGCGGCCGTGTGGTCGGCGGGCGCCGCGTTCGGCCTGCCCTCTTACCAGGTCGCCGCGATCATGACCGTGGCCTGCGTGATCCTGTTGAGCCTGCTCCTGCGGCTGGCCCTGACGTTCTCCGGGCTCGCCGTGCTGGACGACCGGCGCAGCTCCGGCGACGCCGTGGCCCGCGGCGACGTCCTCACGTCGGTGGCCGGGGCCCACCGCAGCCTGGTGATCGCCACCGTCTCGGTCGCCGTGGCCACGGCCACCGCCGGGATCGGCCTGGCCACCCACTTCGACTGGTGGACGGCGGGACTGTCGGTCGTGCTGGCCCTGGTGGTCGCCAGCCGGGCCCGGCTCTTCCCCCTGGTCGCCCAGAAGTCGGCACTCATCGGAGCGAGCCTGGTGGTCCTGGTGAGTTTCCTGTTCGCGTGGGCCGACGCCGTGGCGTGGGGTGTGTGGCCCGCGCTGGGGATCGCGGTCGCGGTCGCGGCCATCCCGGCGGTGGTCCTGTCCATCGAACAGCCCGAGCACGTGCGCGCCAGGCTCCGCGGTGTCACGAGCAGGTTCGAGGCGGTCGCCGTCGTCGTCCTGGTGCCCCTGGCGATCGGTGCGTTCGGCACCTACCAGCGACTCCTCACGACCTTCTGAGCGGGGGACGATGAACGCTTCACAGACCCACACACCGGGGGCGCCTCCCGTGCACGCCTACCCGGCTCCACCCGACGCCCCGTCCCGGCCGGTGGCCGCGGACGGCTGGGCCCGCAGGGTCGGACGCACGGTCCTGCGGCCCTTCCGGCCCGTGGACGCGGTGGCGGAGGCCATCGAGCTGGGGCGGCGGTTGCAGCGCCCCACCTCGACGGGGCGCCGGATCCTCGTCGACGACCTGGGGACGGGCGCGGACGCGGCGGCGGTCACCGCCCTCGTCGCCCGCGCGCTGGCCCACTTCCGCCACGACCGGGTGCTGGCGGTGGACGCCACCGGACGGGAGCCCTCGATGGCCGACCGCCTGGGAGCCGCCGAGCCGGGCGACCTGGACGGGGTGGACTCCACCGGGTTCGAGTCAGTGTGCGGCAGCCTCGGAGAGGTCAACGAGGGCCTGTGGACGGTGAGGGCCGACCCGGAGCGGGCGGACGCCTACTCCGCCGGACTGCTTCCGATCTCCAGGTTCTTCGGGGTGACGCTCGTCGCGGGTCGCGACGACGGCGCGTTCTCCGCCGCCGTCGGCGCGGGCGCGCACTCCCGGGTGCGGGTGGTCCGGGCGACGCGCGAGTCCGCGCTGAGGGTCGGGCGCGAGCTGGACTCCCTGGCCGGCAGGGGGCGGGGCGAGGCGGAGAGGACCGTGGTGGTCGTCTTCGACGAGCAGCGGCGCGAGGACCCGGAGTTCGACGTGGCGCGCACGGTCCGGATCATCTCCGAGAGCGGTGCCGCCGTCGTGGTCCTGCCGCACGACCGGCACGTCGCGCAGGGCGCCGCCGTGCTCCCGCGACTGATCGGCGAGGCCACCCACCGGATGGTCCAGCTCGTCGCCGCGGAGGCACTGGGCCGCGCCGTCGGCGGCGCCCCGCCCGCACGCGCACGCACGGAAGGAGGGGAGTAGTCCGTGAACCAGCACCACGGGACCGATCCCGAGCAGGGCACCCCTCCCCGGGGGACCCCGGGGAGGGGGGACGAGCGCCCCGCGCCCCACGACGAAGCGGAGAACCCCTCCGGCGATCGCCCGCGCCACCCCGACCCGGGCACGCCGCCGCACGGCGGCCCCGGGACGGGCCGGGACGCGCCCGCCGGCGGCCGACCGGACGGCTCCGGTCCGCGCACGCCCCCCGGCCACGGGCCCCCCGCTCCGGCCGTGGGCACGAACCCGCAGCCGTGGCAGAACTCCGCGCCGAGCGGTCCGCAGGTCCCCCCGTACCCGAACCGCGCGGGCGCCGCCCCGCCGCACCCGCCGACCGGGACCGGACCGCAGGGCCGGCCGGCCCCGCCGCCGCAGTGGGGTGACAGCGGTGCGCAGCCGTCCGCGCGCCGGCCCGCCCCGTGGTTCCCGGTAGGTCCCGAACAGGGCCGTGCGGACGAGGGCGGCCACCCGCCGCCGGGCCCGTTCCCCCCGACCCCCTACGCGGTCGAGACGCCGCGCCCCCACGAACCCACCGGACCCAACCAGCCGCCGTGGGCGGGGCCCTCCGGCCCGCAGAACCCCCCGGCCCCGGCCCCGCAGCAGCCGCCGCAGCAGCCGCAGCAGCCGCGGACCTTCGCCCAGGACTCGATGGCCGAGGCGTTCCTGTCCGGTGCCCCGATGCCGACGCCTGCTCCGCCGCCGCCGCCGCCCGACCCCGGCTCGCAGCACACACCGTGGGAACGGCCGCCGTCCGGTCCGCAGCAGCCGTACCCCGGTGCGCAGGCGCTCCCCGGCGGGCAGCCGTCCTCGCAGCAGCACTCACCGTCGGGCCCGCAGCGCTCGCCGTGGGAGGCTCCGCCGTCGGATCCCCGGGAACCGCTCCGGGGAGCTCCGCAGCAGCCGGGCGGTCCGCCGTCCGGGCCTCAGGAGCCGCTTCGGAACGCTCCCCAGCGGCCGGGCGGTCCCCGGTCGGGCCCGCAGCAGCCGCAGGTCCGTCCCCGGTCCGGGCCCCAGGAGCCGTTCCGGAACGCTCCCCAGCGGCCGGGCGGACCGCTGTCGGGTCCGCAGGGGTCGGAGGCGCGCCCGCAGCCCGGACCCGGGCAGTCGCCGTGGGAGCGCCCGCCCTCGGGTCCGCAGCAGCCGATGTGGCCGCACCCCGTGCGGGACGCGACCCCGGGCGGACCCGCGCACCACGCGTCCGCCCCCGCACCGCCTCAGTCGGCTCCGCCCCCATCCGCTCCGCCCCGGACACCGCCCCCGCAGGCTCCCCGGCCGCCCCGGCACGAGCCGCCCGCGACCGCCCACACGGAGGTCCCCCCGGCCCGCGCCTGGTTCGGGACGGGGACGCCTCCGGAACCGGCGGACCCGCGGCCCGCGGCCGACAGGACGCGGGCGCCCCGCGAGGTCGGGCCGCCGCGCCCCGCCGACCCGCCGACCGCCCCCGGCGAGGACGCGGGCGGGGCCGACCCCGACGCCGAGGAGACGGACGTCTTCCTCGTCCTCGGAGCCGACCGGCGTGCGCGCAAGGACAAGGAGAAGGACGAGACCGCCGAGGACTCCGGGGCCGCCGACACCGCAGACGCTCCGGACGCGCTCCCGCGGACACGGGCCGAGGCGTCGCCCCCCACACCCCCGGCCCCCGCGGACACGGGGCAAGGCGACGCGTCACTGCTGTACCGGGGCGTCTCCCTGCTCGGCGGGGACGAGACCGCTCCCGCCCCGGCGCGGACCGACGGCGCGGGCGGCGAACCCGCTCCTGGCAGCGAAGCGGCTCCCGAGACGTCCTCCGCCACCGAGGCCGCCCCGACCGCGGGGGCGGGTGACGAGGTCGTCACCGAGCCCGGGCCGACAGGCGCCGAGGCGGTGGAGGACGCCCGCGCATCCGCGCAGGGGGGCTCACGAGCCGCAGCCCCGCCCGAGCCCGCTCCGTCGGTCGACCCGGGGCCCGTGACCGCGCCGCGGTCCGGTCCCGAGCGGCCCCCGTCGGGACCGGTCACGCCGGCCCGCCCGGACCCCGTGCCGCCGTTCGACACGGTCGCCGTCGGTCCCGGGAGCGCCGGTCCCCTGGAGGTGACCGGCTTCCTGGACATCCCCGCCGCGCCCTACACGGAGGGCTGGCGGTCCGACGGGCTCGAACGCGCCGAAGCGGCCGAGCGGTTCGAGGGCCTGACCGGTTTCGAGCAGGCGCACGAGCCCGGACCGCCGGCGCAGTCCGACTGGTCCCGTCCGGACGGGCGCCCCGAGCGGGACGGGCGGCCGGAGACCGGCTCCGCGAATCCTCCCCCGCAGGTGGACCACCCCGCCCCGGCGGACGTCCCCCCGCGGTCCGTTCCGCCGGAGACCGCGGGCATCGAGTCCTGGATCGAGGCCGCGGGCACGGCGGGCGCGGCCGGTCCCACGGTGACCGAGGTGGCCGCGATGGCGGCCGTGGCCGCGAGCGACGGTCACGTTCCCGTCCCGGGAGGGTTCGAGCAGCGGATCGCCGCGGTGAGGCCCGTCCCGGCGACTGCCTGGAAGCGCGTGGTCTTCGGCGCCACCCGGGGGCGGCTCAACCTCGGGTGACATGAGGAGGAGGCGCGTCCGCCTCCCCTTGCGGACACGCCTCCGGGGGCGCCGGCGCGCGGCGCTCCCCCTTCCGCCGAACGGTCCCGGGTCGTCCTCTCCCGGGGCCGGAGAACCCGGGGCCTCCGCTCGGCGGGCGGACGGCCGGACGCGGTCGTCCCCTCAGCGAGTCCGCGGTCCGGCCGACCGCCGTCCGGCACGGGGCCGCACACCCCTCGGGGCGGGGCCGACCGGTGCCAGGACGGCGTCACTCGGTCATCCGGGCCTCTCCAGGCCCCCGACCAACGCCAGTGCCTCCCGGTGCGTGGGAGGGAGTGCCACCGACCACACGGCGGCGCCGTGTTCCCAGCCGATGCCCCTGCGCAGCTCGTCCAGCTCCCGGTCCAGGTCGTCGGAGTCGGGGGCGATCACCCCGATCCGGCCCCGGCCGAGCAGGCACACCGACTCGCCCCGGGTGAAGAACCGGCACAGCTCGTACCCGAGGACGATGAGCCGGGCCGCGCGCCGCCACGGGTCGATCTGCGGATCCAGCGACACGACGGCCAGCCGGTGGCCCCACGCCGGAGCCGGGCCGCCGTCGGCGTTCCGGTACAGCTCGCCGATCCGGGTCCTCAGGTACTCCGGGGTGGCCAGGCCGGTCAGCGCGTCCTGGCAGGTCTCCCGCCCCCGCCCGGCGTCGGCCCACCCCTCGGCGAGGGCCCGCACCAGTTCGAGCGGTGGGCTCCGCCACCCCGCCAGCGCCGTGAACGCGGCGAGGTCGTCCAGGCTCTGGCCGATCCCCACCCCCGAACGGGCCCGCGCCTCGCCCAGCCGCGTGCACGGCTCGGCCAGGTCCGTCCCGGTCGTGAAGGCCTCGCACACCGCGTCCACGGCAGGGGTCCACCAGTCGTCCGGGGGGTTCCAGCCCGCCTCCCGGCTCCGCCGCCCCCACGGGGCGCGCAGTTGCCGGGCGTGGACCCCGCGGTCCCGCGTCCCGGTTCCCGTCTCGGCATCACCCATGGTGTCGCTCCTGATCGTCGGTCCGACTCCGGTGAGCGGCGGGGACCCGCGCCCCCGCGACGGGCCTCCGCCGCTCGCCTTCACCCCTGATTACCGAGATCGGTAGCGGTCATGACGCGGATGCGGGATATTTTTTCGAGTACGTGTTCTTCCGACACCGAGCCGGTGTTCTTCCTGGCTTGTGACGGGATCTAGTGAGAGGACCTCGGTGCCCGACGCCGACAGAAACCACACAGAGGTACTCCTTGGTGACGCTGAGGTCATCAAGCGTGTGCGTGGCGGGGACACCGCCGCCTACGCGACTCTGTACGAGCGGCACGTGGTGTCGGCGCGCGGACTGGCCAGGCAGCTGTTGCGGGGCGAGGCGGAGGCGGAGGACGCCGTCGCCGAGGCGTTCACCCGGGTGCTCAGCGTCATCCAGCGGGGCAAGGGCCCCGAGGACTCCTTCCGCCCCTACCTGCTCACCGCCGTGCGCAACGCCGCCTACGACCGGGGGCGGGGGGAGAAGCGCCAGCTCGTCACGGACGACATGGAGAGCTTCGACCCCGGCCAGCCCTTCGTGGATCCGGCGCTGGAGGGACTGGAGCGGTCCCTGATCGCCCGCGCGTTCCTCTCCCTGCCCGAGCGGTGGCAGTCCGTCCTGTGGCACACGGAGATCGAGGGCACCAAGCCGGCCGACGCCGCGCCCCTGCTCGGCATGAACCCCAACGGCGTCGCCGCCCTCGCCTACAGGGCGCGGGAGGGGCTCAGGCAGGCCTACCTCCAGATGCACCTGGCGGGCGGCGCCGCCGCCGAGGCGTGCCGCCCGACCCTCGGGCTCCTCGGCGGCTACGTCCGGGGAGGGCTGTCCAAACGGGACACCGCCAAGGTCGACACGCACATGGACGTCTGCGCGGACTGCCGCGAGGTGTACGCGGAACTGATGGACGTCAACGTCGGCCTGCGCGGGATCGTTCTTCCGCTCGTGGTCGGCTCCGGTGCGGCGGGCTACCTCGCCCTCACCCCGGCCGGCACCGCCACGGGCGCCTGGTGGGGTCGTATGTCGCGCCGCCAACAGCAGGTGACGGCGGGGGGCGCGGCCGCCGCCGGTGTGGCGGTCGCGGTCGCCCTCGCCCTGGTCGGCGGGGAACAGCCGGCGACACCGTACGACCCGCCCCCGGTCGCGGCCCCGCAGGAGCAACCTGTTCCAGCGCCCGCGGAGCCCGCACCGGACACGCCTCCGGACACGCCTCCGGACACGCCTCCCGGCGCCCCGCCCGCGGACGCCCCGCCTCCCGCCGCGCCGGACGCCCCGGAGCGTCCGGAGGCCCCGGAGGCCCCGGACCGCCCCGAGGCGCCGGCCCCGCCGGCGGAAGCGGCCCCGCCGCCGGCCGACGTCCCGGAAGAGGAGGTGCCCGAGGACGCCCCCGAACCGCTGTTCGCGGCGGGTATCGACCCGGTCGGCGCGCTCCTCCCCGGCAGCGACGGGATCATGGTCCTGGACGTGCGCAACATCGGTGCCCCCACGGCCGACGACGTCATCGCGATGATCACCCTGCCGCCCGGGGTCGAGATGGTCTCCTCCGGCGGTGCCGGGAGCGCGGTCCCCATGGCGGCCGGCAACGGGGACTGGAGCTGCTCGTCGGGCAGTGGCGGCGGAGAGTGCGTGCACCCGCGTATGTCGGCCGGGCAGAACAGCACGCAGTTCCTCGACGTGCGCGTGGACGCCGGAGCCGACGTCGGCGTCCCCGCGTCGGTGACGGTGTCCTCCGGCCGCGTGGCCGCCAGCGCGACAGGGGAGCGGGGGGTGACCTCCGAGGGGGTGACCGCGCGCTACGCGACGGCGGGCCGGGTACGGACCGAGAGCGTCGGCAACGCGCTGATGACCTGTGTCGAGCCGGAACGGCCTCCGGGAGGGCACTGGCCGTGGCCCTGGCCCTGGCCGGAATGGCCGGAGGTCCCCGGCACTGTTCCCGACGCCGTCCCGGAGACCGGGGTGCTCCCCGACGGCGCCGACACCGGCGCCGACGTGCCGACCGCCCCGGACGCCGACCTGTCCCGCGCTCCGCGGGAACCGGTGGCGACGGAGCCCGAGGCGGACGTGCCCCCCGAGGGGGAAGTGGACCCCGGGGGCCAGGGGGGCGAGGGGGCGCCTGACGTCACCGACGTCCCGCCGGACAACGATCCGCCCACGGAAACGGCGGAGGACGCGGAGGAGGGCGGCCACGGGAACGAGCCGTCCCCGGAGGCGGCCCCCGGCCCGTCCCCGACTCCCGGGGCGGGGGCGCAGACTCCGGGCGGCCCCTGTGCCGAGGCCCGTCTCCGTGAGGGGCGGCACCGCGACAACGACAACTGGGTGATGGCGCCGCTGGACGACGACCAGGACCCCACCACCACCTCGTCGAGCGCCGCGACCTGGGACCTCCCCGAAGGCGGCGCGGTCCGCTGGGCGGGCCTGTACTTCTCGGCGGCGGGCGCCCCCGACTCCCCCACCGCCCGGGTCAAGGGGCCGGGCATGACGGAGTACCGGACCGTGGCCGCCACCGACACGGAGGTGGCGGACCTGCCCGCCTACCCCGCCTACCAGGCGTTCGCCGACGTCACCGACCTCGTGCGGGCGCAGGGCGGCGGCCAGTGGTGGGTGGGCGACGTACCGGCGAGGGAGGGCCGGGGCGTGTACGCCGGGTGGAGCCTGGTGGTGGTCCTGGAGGACCCGGGCATCGGCTCCTACAACCAGGCGATGGTGCTCGACGACACCGGGGCCGTCTTCCGGGACGACACGGGCATGTCCTTCCCGGTGTCGGGGCTGCTGCCCGCCGCGGTCCCCTCGCACGTCGACGTGGTGGCCTGGGAGGGTGACGCCGACCTGCGGGGGGACAGGGTGACGGTGGACGGCCAGGTGGTCGCGCCGAGCAGCGGGTACGGGGAGGCGGACAACGCGTTCGCCGGTTCGGCCCGCGGGGCGGTGGGGGACCCCCTCACCTTCGGCACCGACGTCGTCCGATTCGACGCGGTACTCGGTCGGGAAACGGATATCCGAATCCTCACCGAGCAGGACGCCGTACTGGTGGGAGTCGTGGCGGTGACCGCCCCGATGCGTACCTGAAGTCCGGTATTCGCGCCGCGCTCCGAACCTGGCCCGAGGGGCTGGGAAGCCCCATCCGCCCCGGGGGGTCGCCTGTGCGTAGTGACCTCATGACTTTGCGTATTCACGGAGGGCACGCAAAACGAGACAGACTTGGCTAGGCTGTGCCCCGGTCATGGATATGGCCCCAGAGTCAAAAGGGAAGGGGGCGGTGTCACGTGGACCGCTGCGCGTTGTTCGTTGACGCGGGATACCTTCTCGCGGACGGCGCGATGGCCGTGCACGGAACCCGCAACCGGGACTCCGTCTCCTGGGACTACTCCGGACTCGTCCAGTTCCTCAACGAGGTGGCGCGGGACCGCACCGGTCTTCCGCTGCTGCGTTGCTACTGGTACGAGGCCGTCGCCGACGACCGGCGCTCCCAGGAACAGGACGGCATCGCCGACATCCCCGGCATCAAGTTCCGAGCCGCGAGGATACGGCCCGGTCGACGCGAGGGCGTGGAGAGCTACGTCCAGCGCGACATCACCACGCTGGCCCGTACCGGCGTCCTGTGCGACGCCGTCCTGGTCAGCGGTGACGAGGACATGGCGTCCGTCGTCGCCGACGTCCAGGACATGGGCGTGCGCGTCACCGTCGTGCACATCTCCGTCGAGGGCAACTGGACCATCTCCCGCGCCCTGCGCCGGGAGTGCGACGACCTCATCGAGATCGGGGCGGGCCATCTGCGCCCGCACGTCAACCTGCTCTCCAGCGGCGGCTCCCCCCAGGAGACCGCGGCCAAGACCACCACTCCGTTCGCCAACGGCCGCGCCCGGTCGGCGCCCGAGACCCCGAGGCAGCCCGTCGCGGCGCAGTCCGGCGGCAGCAGGGTCGACCCGGCGGGCTCCCCCAGCGGGGGCCTGGAGGCGATGTTCGCGGGAACCGGCGGCCAGCCCGTTCCCCAGGGCAGCGCCATGGACCAGTTGCGCGCCATGCGCAGGTCCCTCGCCCAGCAGCGCGGCGGCGACCACCTCGCCGGGCCGGGCGGTGACAGCGGCCAGCAGCCCGGCGGCATCGACGCCAACGGGTTCCCGTCCGGTGGGCAGACCCCGCCCGGCGTGGGAGGCAACGGCTCCTACCCCGGCGGCCCGATGACCGGGGGGCACCCCGCACAGAACGGGCAGCAGGGCTACCCCGTCACCGAGGGCCACCCGTCGATGCGGGGGGCCGACCAGGGGGGCTACGGCCTTCCGGGCAGGTCGGTGCCCGGCCAGGGGCAGCCGATGACCGGTCCGCAGCCGTCCTTCAACGGCACGGGACCCCAGCAGTCCTTCGCCTCCGGCACCGGGGCGCAGCGCTCGTTCGCCCCGGACGGCCAACCCGGCCACGCGCCACCGCCGAGAAACGCGCCACCCCAGGACCCACGTCAGGATCCGCGCTACGGCGGGGGGGACAGTTCCGGATACGGGGGAGCGGCCGACGCAAACCCTACCTATGGGACCAGTACGGAAACTGACACCGCTCACCGCGGTGGGGCAGCCTCCCCCTACGGGGGGCAGCCACGTACTGGTCCCGAACCAGCCGACCGGTTCAGTCCCGGCGGCTACCAGGAATCCCGTCCCAGTCCTGGATATCCCCAGCAGACACGCCCCGCCGCGCATACCGTTGACGAAGCGGTGCATGTTGCGCACAAGGAAGGGAACGACTTCGCGGAGTCGATCGCTCGCGAGGCGCCCGCTCTGTGGGTGGAGGCCGTACTCGCCCGCAGGCCCAGGATGCCCTCCGATCTGGAGGCGCGTCTGCTCCAGGGTTCCTCGCTGCCGATCGACCACCTGTTGCGCGACGAGGTCCGCGACGGGCTGCGCCAGGGCTTCTGGCAGGCCCTGGAGCGGGCCAGGTCCTGACGGGGCGCGGGAGTGCGAGTAGGGGATGGGGGCGATGCGCTTGACCCACGTGACGACGGCTGAACTCGACCGTTGGGAATTCCACGCTGTCCGGTCCGGTGAGCACGGACGGGTCGCCGCCCAACTGCTGGACCTGGCCAACCGGGTCGACGCCGGGAGCGAGGTCTCGCGCGCCGAGCTGTTCGTGCGCGCGGGCGAGCAGTGGGAGATCGCCCAGGAGTTCGAGCGCGCCTGCGCGGCCTACCAGCGGGCGATCGACGACGGCGGCGCCACGGTGATCGACGCCCGGGCGCTCAGCGCCGGCGCGCTCCTGCAACTGGACGAGGTCGACCAGGCCTACGTCCACCTCACACGCCTGGAGGGCGAGGAACCGCCCGGACTCCAGACCTTCATCCACGTCGCCGAGGCACTGTACGCGCACGACGACCTGGAGGGCGCGGAACGGTGGGCGACGGTCGGTGCGCGCCGCTTCCTCGACCAGGAGTCCTCGCCCTACGTCCGCGACCTGTTGGTGGAGCTCCTGCGCATCAGGTTCCGCATCCGCACCGACCTCGGTCTGGCGGAGGACCAGCTGGACAGCAGACTCGACGAGGAGTGACCTCCGCCGCCGTACGGCGGCGGCCCGGGCCACCCCCACCGGAGGTTCGGGCCGGGGACGCCCGCGTCGGCGTCCGCGGAGTGAGCTTTCCTACGTGCGGGCGTCCCTCCGACACGCCCGGAGCGGCACCCGGACAGATCACCGTCCGGGCGCCCCGGCCCGTCACCGACCGCCGCCGATACGGCGGTGTGGTCTGCGGCGCCGAGTCGTCCGGTACGGTCCGAACCGCTTCGGAGACGGGATTCCGGACGTTCGGAGGCCCGTCGGAGGACCCGCGCGGTCCCGGGGAGCCCCGGCGACGATCTAGGCTGTGTCCGGTCGCCTCCCAGCTGCCCCGACGAGGCGCGCAATCCCCCTGAACCGGGCGCTCGCGGCCCCCGCATACCACGGCCCGCGCGTGTGTTCGACGATCGTCGAAGAATCCGAGAAATCGGTGACACGCCATCATCTTGCGGTGTTCCAACGCGGGGCCCCCTAGATGTAGTATCTGTCCCGCTGGTGGTTCACCCCTCGGGGTGAGGCAAGAGGGAACCCGGTGTGAAGCCGGGGCTGCCCCGCAGCGGTATGTGGGAACGAAGCCGTCACAGGCACCGGGGACCCCCGAAGGCCCTGGGAAGCGACGGTGCGTAGGTCGCCCACGAGCCCGAAGACCTGCCGCCGGTGCGCACGCGAGCGTGCGCCGACGACGGGGCTTCGAGGGTGAGCCGCCGCGACCCACCGGTCAGACGACCGCACGCACCCGGTGCGTCGGTCCACCGGTGCGTGCCGCGCACCTTGCTTATCGTGTCCCCTCCCCGCCGGGACTCTTCTACCGAGGTTGGAGCCGCTGTATGACCCTTGACGTCGAGGCCGTGCCCGTATCCGTTCGGCCCGAGCCGACCAACGAGGGCGCGCCCCCCGCCGCCATCGACCGGATCGAGCACGTCGTGACCGAGGCCTGTGCCAGGCTCACCGGTGTTTCGGCGGAGAAGGTCCTCACCGAGGCCCGCCGCGGCTTCTACCCCGGCATCCCCGACTCCGAGGTCGAGCTCGCCCTGGTCATGGCCGCCCGCAGCTTCGTGGAGGTGGACCCCGACTACTCGTTCGTGGCCGCCCGCCTGCTGCTGGACAAGCTGCGCCGTGAGGCCCTCACCTTCATCAGCGGCGCCCCCGACGCCGCCGGGCAGTCCGAGATGGGCGAGCGCTACGCCGCCTACCTGGCCGCCTACGTCCGCCGCGGCATCGACCTGGGCCAGCTGGACCCCGCGCTCGCCGGGTTCGACCTGGACCGGCTCGGCGCCGCCCTGTACCCCGAGCGGGACGAGCAGTTCACCTTCCTCGGCATCCAGACCCTCTACGACCGCTACTTCCTGCACAGCGACGAGGTCCGCTACGAGCTGCCGCAGGCGTTCTTCATGCGCGTCGCCATGGGTCTGGCCCTCAACGAGGACGACCGCGAGGCCCGTGCCATCGAGTTCTACGAGCTGCTGTCCTCGTTCGACTTCATGGCCTCCACGCCCACCCTGTTCAACGCCGGCACGGTGCGCGCGCAGCTGTCCTCCTGCTTCCTCACCACCGTCGGCGACGACCTCCAGGCCATCTTCCACGGCATCAGCAACAACGCGATGCTGTCCAAGTACTCCGGCGGGCTCGGCAACGACTGGACCCCGGTGCGCGGCCTCGGCTCGCACATCCGCGGCACCAACGGCAAGAGCCAGGGCGTCGTCCCGTTCCTGAAGATCGCCAACGACACGGCCGTCGCGGTCAACCAGGGCGGCAAGCGCAAGGGCGCCGTGTGCGCCTACCTGGAGACCTGGCACATCGACATCGAGGAGTTCCTCGACCTCCGCAAGAACACCGGTGACGACCGCCGCCGCACGCACGACATGAACACCGCGAACTGGGTTCCCGACCTGTTCATGCAGCGTGTGGAGCAGGGCGGCAGCTGGACCCTGTTCTCGCCGGACGAGGTCCCCGACCTGCACGACAAGTACGGCACCGACTTCGCCGAGGCCTACGAGAAGTACGAGGCCGCCGCCGAGGCGGGCCGGATCAAGGTCGCCAAGAAGCTCCCCGCGGTCGACCTGTGGCGGCGCATGCTGACCATGCTGTTCGAGACGGGCCACCCCTGGATCACCTTCAAGGACCCGTCCAACCTGCGTTCGCCGCAGCAGCACGTCGGCGTCGTGCACTCCTCCAACCTGTGCACCGAGATCACGCTGAACACCAGCGCCGACGAGGTCGCCGTCTGCAACCTGGGCTCGGTCAACCTGGCCCAGCACGTCGGCCCCGACGGCCTGGACGCCGAGCGCCTGCGCCGGACCGTCCGCACCGCCGTGCGCATGCTCGACAACGTCATCGACGTGAACTTCTACACGATCCCCGAGGCGCGCCGCGCGAACCTGCGCCACCGCCCCGTCGGGCTCGGCCTCATGGGCTTCCAGGACGCCCTGTTCAAGCTGCGCACCCCCTTCGCCTCCGAGGGCGCTGTGACGTTCGCGGACGAGAGCATGGAGCTCATCAGCTACTACGCCATCGAGGCCTCCATGGAGCTGGCCGCAGAGCGCGGCTCCTACGAGTCCTTCGAGGGTTCGCTGTGGAGCCGGGGCGTCCTGCCGATCGACTCGCTGCGGCTCCTCGCGGACTCGCGCGGCGGCGACCTCGACATGGACCGCGGCGAGACCCTGGACTGGGACTCCCTGCGCGAGCGCGTGAAGTCGACCGGGATGCGCAACTCCAACGTGATGGCGATCGCGCCCACCGCGACCATCGCCAACATCACCGGTGTCGGCCAGTCGATCGAGCCGCTCTACCGCAACCTGTACGTCAAGTCGAACATGTCCGGCGACTTCACCGTCGTCAACCCGTACCTGATCCGGGACCTCAAGGCGCGCGGCCTGTGGGACGACGACATGGTCTCGGCCCTGAAGATGCACGACGGCAGCCTCGGCGCCATCGACCGCGTCCCGGACGACCTCAAGGCCCTGTACGCGACCGCGTTCGAGGTCGACCCCGAGTGGCTGGTGGACGCGGGCTCGCGCCGCCAGAAGTGGATCGACCAGGCCCAGTCCCTGAACCTGTACATGGCGGCCCCGAGCGGCAGGAAGCTCGACACCCTGTACCGCCGCGCCTGGCGCTCCGGTCTCAAGACCACCTACTACCTGCGTTCGCAGAGCGCCACGCACGTGGAGAAGAGCACGCTCAAGGGCACCGACGGCCGCCTGAACGCGGTCGCGGCGACCCCGGTCGCGAGCAGCGCCCCGGCGGCGGCTCCCGCGCCCGCCCCCGTTCCCGAGCCGGTCGCGGCGCCCGCCGTGAACACCGAGGTCGAGGACGAGTTCGAGATCGTGGACGGCCAGGCCTGCTCCATCGACGACCCCGAGTGCGAGGCCTGCCAGTAGGACGTGGGACCGGGGCCGCCCGCGGGCGGCCCCCGGCGGGGGGGGGGGGGCCCCACCGCGGTCTCCGCTCCGGTCAGCCGGTGGCCAGGGTGGAGGTGTCGATGACGAACCGGTACCGCACGTCCGAGGCCAGCACCCGTTCCCAGGCGTCGTTGATCCCGTCCGCGCCGATGATCTCGACCTCCGGGGCGATGCCGTGCTCGGCGCAGAAGTCGAGCATCTCCTGGGTCTGGGCGATGCCGCCGATCTTCGAACCGGCGAAGGAGCGCCGGTTCTCGAACAGCGTGAACAGGGTCACCGGCACAGGCTCGGGCGGGGCGCCCACGCTGACGATCGTGCCGTCCAGGGTCAACAGGTTCAGGTAGGCGTCCATGTCGATGGAGGCGCTGACGGTGTTGACGATGAGGTCGAAGGTGTTGGCCAACCGCTCGAAGGTGGCCGGGTCGCCGGTGGCGTGGTAGTGGTCGGCGCCGAACCGCAGGCCGTCCTCGCGCTTCTTCAGGCTCTGGGAGAGCACCGTCACCTCGGCGCCCATGGCGTGGGCGATCTTGACGGCCATGTGGCCGAGGCCGCCCAGGCCCACGACGGCGACCTTCTTGCCCGGCCCGGCGTTCCAGTTCCGCAGCGGCGAGTAGGTCGTGATCCCGGCGCACAGCAGCGGTGCGGCCTTCTCGAAGGGGATGGCGTCGGGGATGCGCAGGACGAAGTGCTCGTCGACCACGACGCGCTCGGAGTAGCCGCCCTGGGTCACCGTGCCGTCCCGGTCGGTGCCGTTGTAGGTGTCGGTGAACCCGCGCAGGCAGTACTGCTCGGCTCCGGCCAGGCAGTTGGCGCACTCGCGGCAGGAGTCGACCATGCAGCCCACACCGACCCGGTCGCCGACCTCGTGGAGGGTGACCTCGGAGCCGACCCGGGCCACCACTCCGGCGATCTCGTGGCCGACGGTCAACGGGTAGGGGACCTGGCCCCAGTCCCCGCGGACGGTGTGGATGTCGGAGTGGCAGATGCCGGCGTAGGCGATGTCGATGAGGACGTCCTTGGGGCCGACCTCCCGGCGCTCGATCGTGCCCGGCGCCAACGGCGCGGTCGGCGAGGTGGCCGTGTAGGCGCGAACGGAGGACATGGATCTCCTAGGGATGTGCGTGCGATGGGTGTGCCGCCGACCGCGCGGCGCGCGGCGATGACCGTTCGCGCGACGGGTCGGGAGGGCGGGCGCGTGTGCGCCGACCGCCCTCGCAAGCAGTCAAACAGCCGGGGCGGTGACCGTGGGAGGGCCTGTCAGAACCCGTCAGGGACGCCTGGGGGCCGGACGGGTCCGGCGCGGGTCGCCGGGCGGTCGCGCCGCCCCGTCCGGCCCGGAACCCGCGGGGCGCCCGGGCCGCGGGGCGAGCGCGCGCGCTCCGGGGGCGGGTTCCGGACCAGGGGCGGGTATGTGCCTCCCCAACTTTTCGCGGGCCGGGCATACCCGCGCGCGCGGCGAGGAAGAACACCCGTGGCACCCGCCTCCGGCGACCGAGCACGCGGCGGACCCCGGGACCGCTCACCACGGGGGTTCACGATCCCGCTGCCGATCAGAGGGAGAACCATGGAACTGCTCCGGCAACCCGCGACCAGCAAGGCACCCGCAGAGTTCTTCACCGGGGACGCCTGGTGGGACGTCATCTACAGCGGGCAGGAGCCCTCGCGCGCACGCGCCAACACCGTCAAGTTCGCTCCCGGTGCGCGCACCGCCTGGCACAGCCACGGCCTGGGACAGACCCTCTACATCGTCGAGGGCGTGGCCCTGGTCCGGTCCCGCGGCGGGCCGATCCTGGAGGCCCACCCCGGGGACGTGGTCTACACCCCGCCCGGCGAGGAGCACTGGCACGGGGCCGCCCCCGACCGGTTCATGGTCCACCTGGCCCTGTGGGAGAACCCCGGGCCCGACTCCGGACCGGAGACCACCTGGCTCGACCACGTCACCGACGAGGAGTACCACGGCGCGCGCACCAGCACACGCGTCTGAGACATCCTGCCGTGCCCGTTCAACCGGTGAAGGAGACGTACCGTGGCCTGGAACGACGAGGAACTGGACCGGATCGGCGCAGCCGACGAACTGAGGATCACACCGGAGCACGCCGACGGATCGCCGGCCCGCACCACCCCGATCTGGGTGGTGCAGGTCGGTGACGACCTCTATGTGCGCTCCTACCGCGGACACGCCGGAAAGTGGTTCGCGGCCGCCGAGAGCAGCGGGCGGGGCCACATCGAGTCCGGAGGTGTGGACAAGGACGTGGTCTTCGGCGCGGAGACCGAGCCCGACGTGCTCGGCCGGATCGACGCCGCCTACGAGGACAAGTACGGCCGGTACAGCCGTGCCTACGTCGATCCGATGGTCGCCCCCACCGCTCGTGGGGCGACCTTGAGACTCGTGCCCCGGTGAACACGGGAGGTGGGCTCCGGGACGGGCCGTGGAGGGCCGCCGCGCCCCGGCGCCCGTCCCCCGTGCCGTCCGGGCGGCGCACCGCCCCGGAACACGCCGACGGCCCGAGGATGTGGCGGGCACGGCGTGTCGGCTCCGGCCGGGTGGTGCGGGGCACCGGAGCGGCCCGCGCCGTCGCCGCCCTCCGGTCTCCGGTCTCCGGTCTCCGCGGCAGAGGCTCCGCCCGGGTGACAGCGAGCGCCCGCGGACCGGGGCCTTCGCCCTGCGGCCCGCCCCGGGAGCGCCTCCCCGCAGCGCGGCACCGGGCCACCCGGTACGCGACACGGACCGTACTCCGGTGCTCCGACCCATCCACCGGACTATTGTCACGCTGGGCCACCATCCGCAACATGAAGGCCCGTGACCTGCAGCAATACCACATCGTGGGTCTCCAAGAGTCCCACCTGCAGAAACGGAGAGTGACATGATCGGACTCAAGCAAGGTGACAAGAGCGAGAGTGTGGCGTACCTGCAGGAGCTGCTCGAACGTGCGGGCCACACGCCCGGCAAGATCGACGGCGACTACGGTTCCAAGACCGTCGCGGCGGTTCTCGCCTGTCGGAAGGCCCAGGGGTCGACCGCGAACTCCGGAACGCCGATCACCGGTTCCGCGGGCGCTCAGATCATGACCGCGTTCGTGAAGAAGGTGGCGTAGCAACACGCTCCCCGTTCCGTGGGCACGGTTGAGGTCCGATAGGACATCCGACCTCTCCCCGCCCTCGGGATCTGCCGGCCGTTCTCCGGTGCCGGGCCCGCCCGGAGACGGTTGGCGGCGGCGGGCACCGCTTCCGTCGGACGTCCCCGTCCACCTCGGGTGGGCGGGGACGTCCCCCCGGATCTCATCCCCTCGGGACGTCCGGAGCGGGTGCTCCTCCCGATCGGGAGGCGTCAGGCCCCTCCGTGGAGAGCCGCCCCCGCGATGGCCTCCTCCACCTCACCGCGCGCGGTCACCTCGGGGAACTGGACCAGCCACCATGTCGCACCGGCCTCACGGTAGGGTTCCGGGTCCCCGTCGGGCGGGCCGCCCGCGGCGACCTCGAAGCCGCCGAGGCCGCCCCGGTGGTCCGCGACGACGGCCAGCATCTCGCGGAGCTCCTCCGGTGGGACCTCCGGGCACAGGCCGTCGAACCGGGCCGCACGGCGCAGCGGAGCCGCCTTCGTGGACTGGGCAGCGACCCACACCGGGATCCCCGACCGTCGGACCGGCGGGGGCAGGAACCGCAGGCCGTCCACCCTGTAGTGGGGACCCTCGTGGTGGACCTCCTCACCGCTCCAGAGCCGCTGAAGGACTTCCAGACCCTCGTCGAGCATCTCCGCCCTGGCCCGGAGGCCGGTGACCTCTCCCAGGCTGCCGAGCTCTCCGCCGTTGTCCCCGCCCAGGCCCACTCCGAGGACGAAACGCCCCCCGCTGAGCTGGTCGAGGGCGACCGACTGCCGCGCCACCACCTGTGGTCTGCGGCGGGAGAGCGGGGTGACCCGGGTGCCCAGGGTGATCCGCTCGGTGCGCGACGCCATGGCGGCGAGCGCGATCCAGGGGTCGCAGACCGGGAGGTCCGGGTTGAGCGGGCGCACGACGTGGTCCCACAGGAAGACGCCGTCGAAACCGGCCCCCTCGGCCGAGGCGGCGAGATCGGCGAGCACGTTCGGGTGGGCGAGCTCCCCGAACGGCGGGAGGTAGAGAGCGCGGCGCATCACAGCAGCCCCTTCAGGTAGGCGCCGGTCCGACTGTCCGGCGCTGCGGTGATCCTCGACGGACCCCCCTGGGCGACGATCCGGCCGCCCTCGGAGCCGCCGCCCGGTCCCAGGTCGATGACGTGGTCGGCGGTGGCCACCACCCGCATGTCGTGCTCGGCGGCCACGACGGTGGCACCGGCCCCGACCAGCTCCGCCAGGCGGCCCATGAGGACGTCGGTGTCGTAGGGGTGGAGCCCGGTGGTCGGCTCGTCGAGCAGGTAGACCGAGTCGGCGACGCGGCGGCGCTGGAGCTCGGTGGCCAGTTTGATCCGCTGGGCCTCGCCGCCGGAGAGTTCGGTGGCGGGCTGCCCCAGGCGCAGGTAGCCCAGCCCGACCCCGGCGAGGGTCTCCAGCGACCGCAGCACCGACGGCTCCTCCGTGAAGAAGCGCGCCGCCTCCTCGACCGACATCGCCAGCACGTCCGCGACGGTGCGCCCCCGGTACCGCACCCGGAGGGTGTCGTCGTTGTAGCGCGACCCGCCGCAGGTGGGACACGGGGCGTAGGTGGTGGGCAGGAACAGCAGCTCCACCGACACGAACCCCTCCCCCTCGCAGGTCGCGCAGCGGCCGCCCACGACGTTGAAGGAGAACCGTCCCGGCCCGTACCCCAGGGACCGGGCCTCGTCGGTGCCGGCGAACAGCCTGCGCACCGTGTCGAAGAGCCCGGTGTAGGTGGCCAGGTTGGAGCGCGGGGTCCGCCCGATCGGCTGCTGGCTGACCCACACCGCCCGCCCGTGCTCGGCGGCCCGCTCCCCGATCGCCGACAGCAGGGTGGACTTGCCCGAACCGGACACCCCGGTGACGGCGGTGAACACGCCCAGGGGGACGTCGACGTCCAGTCCGCGAAGGTTGTTGCGGGTGACCCCACGCAGTTCCAGTCGCCCGCGGGGCGGTCGGGGACGTCTCTCCGGCAGGGCGTCGTGGAACAGGTAGCGGCGGGTCACCGACTCCGGAACGTCGCGCAGCCCCGCCACCGGGCCGCTGTACAGAACCCGTCCGCCGTGCTCACCCGCTTCCGGACCGACGTCCACGATCCAGTCGGCCCCGCGCACGATGTCCAGGTCGTGCTCGACGAAGCAGACGGTGTTGCCCCCGTCCCGCAGGCGGCGGAGGATCCCCGACAACGCCTCGCAGTCGGCCGGGTGCAGGCCCGCCGAGGGTTCGTCCAGGACGTAGACCACGCCGAACAGGCCCGTACCCAGCTGGGTGGCCAGCCGGATCCGCTGGAACTCACCGGTGGACAGGGTCGGAGCCGGGCGGTCCACGCTCAGGTATCCCAGGCCCAGCTCCTCCAGGACCTCGACCCTGCCGGTGATCTCCCCGGCCAGGGCCCCGGCCGCCCCCGTGTCCTCCCGCCAGGGGCGCAGCAGGGCGACCAGCTCGGTCAGGGGCAGTCCCGCCATCTCGGTGATGGTGTGACCGGCGAAGGTGACGAGCAGCGCCTCCCGGCGCAGCCTCCTTCCGTCGCACTCGGGGCAGGTCCGGTCGACCATGAACTCCGCGGCCCGCCGGCGCCGCGACTCGCTGGCGGAGGAGGCGTACGCCTTGAGCACCAGCCGCCGGGCGCTGCTGTACTTGCCCTGGTAGCTCCGGTGCACGCGGCCCGCCTCCCGGACCGGGTGGACGGTCACCACCGGCTGTTCGTCGGTGAACAGGATCCACTCGCGCTCCTCCCGGGGCAGCTCCCGCCAGGGCCGGTGGATGTCGTAGCCGAGGGTGTCGAGGATGTCGCGCAGGTTCTTGCCCTGCCAGGCCCCCGGCCAGGAGGCGACGGCACCCCCGGCGATGCTCAGCGCGGGGTCGGGCACCAGCGACTCCTCGGTGACCTCGTGCTCGACCCCCTCGCCGTGGCAGACGGGGCAGGCCCCGACCACGGTGTTGGGGGAGAAGGAGTCGGAGTCCAGGCGGTCCGCGCCGGGCGGGTAGGCCCCCGCACGGGAGAAGAGCATGCGCAGCGTGTTGGAGACCGTGGTGAGGGTGCCCACGGTGGAGCGGACCGACGGCGCGGTGCGCGGCTGGGCGAGCGCCACGGCCGGGGGCATCCCGGTGATGTCGTCCACCTCGGGGGCCGGCAGCTGTTGGAGCAGGCGCCGCGCGTACGGTGCGACGGACTCCAGGTACCGGTGCTGGGACTCGGCGTACAGGGTTCCGAAGGCCAGCGAGGACTTGCCGGACCCGGAGACGCCGGTGAAGGCGACCAGCGCGTCACGCGGGAGTTCCGCGTCCACGTTCTTCAGGTTGTGGATGCGGGCCCCGCGCACTCGGATGCGGTCGTCGTGGTTTTCCATGGCACAAGCCTTACCCGGTCGCGGCCCTGGACGGATCCCATGGACCGTCCGGGTACGGCAAACGCCGGGGCTCCCTGCCCGCCTGACCCGCGCGGAGCGCCCACGGGCGGCGGGTGTCCCGGGGCGCGGATGCACGCCGGTGGCGGCGCGCGTCCGCCGTGCGCCCCGGGCGGGGTCCGCCCGTGACGGCTCCCGCTCCGGCGGGTCAGTCCTCCCCGTCCGGGCCGGGAGAGTATTCCAGGAGGTGGCGGACGAACGCGGCCGTGCTCTCGGTGAGGGCGGAGAAGTCTGCGGCGACGAGGATGGCGTGCCGCGGCGCCCACGGTTCGTCCAACTCGTACAGGGCCGCCGGGGAGACCCCGTGGCGCCGGGCCGCCTCCCGCGGCACCACGGCGCACCCCACTCCCGTGCCCGCCACGGCGCAGACGGCCCCGAGCGAGGGCAGGCGGACCCGGTAGGCCGGTTCCGTTCCGGACCCGTGTGCCTGGCGGTCGACGAGGTCCTGCAGGGGGCTCCCCCGCAGGAGGCCGACGAGGGGTTCACGGAGCAGGTCCGCGAGTCGGAGCGGTCGCCGGGGCCGGGGCCGGGAGGAGACGGGGCCGATGGCCACGAGGTCGTCGTCCCACAGTCGGCGTGTCTGAAAAGCCCCGTCCGGCGGGACCGCGGAGACGACCGCGATGTCGGAGAGACCGTCGAGGACGTGGGCGACGGCCGCCTCGCTGCCCAGTTCGACCAGGGTGACCGCCGTGGTGGGCAGGCGGTTGAGTGTGGCGGCGAGGAACTCGGTGAGGGCGTCGGCGGCGGAGCTGTTGGTCGCCAACCGCACACTGTTCTCCAGTCCGCGGGCGCGGGCGGCCATGCCCGCCTCCAGCTCCCGGGCCTCTTCGAGCAGGATCCGGCCCCTCGCGGCCAGTGCCTCACCGGCCGGGGTCGGTGACACCCCCCGGTGGCGACGGTCGAGCAGCCGCAGGCCGTAGTGGCGTTCCAGTGCGGTGATGCGGACGCTGGCGGCGGACAGCGACATCCGGCACCGGTGGGCTCCCTCCGTGATCGATCCCGCGTCGATCACCTCCACGAGGAGCGCGAGGTCGCGCAGGTCCGCCACCCCCGTCGATCCTGCCTTCATCTTCTCGGCACCTCTCTTCGCCTGATCGCAACGCAGGGCCCGGGCCCGTGAGCGAGAATCCCCAGGAAGGCCGCCGCCCGGGCGGATCCGGGGCGGGCACGACGGGAGGGGTCTGGTGGTCACACGGGACGGCTGGCAGCGGTGGCCGCGGACGTTGCGCCGGCCTGCCGGACTACGGGCCATGCTAGGCGCGCGGAGGCGGCCGTCGGCGCGGGTGCTGGAGATCGCCTACCGGGAGCAGCTGCACGTGATCGTGTGGCTGTTGGAGGACGGCCGTACGGAGGAGGCGGCGGAGGTGGCCTGCGAGGGGCCGTGGACACACGCCGACGGACGCGGCCGACCCCGGCTCTGAGGGGACGGCGCTCAGTAGTGGACCGCGAGCGGTCCGTTCGGTCCGTCCATGACGGTGACCGGGGTCTCGAACACCCGGGTGAGCACCTCGTCGGTCATGATCCGGTCCGGCGTGCCGAACTCGACGACGGCACCGTCCTCGACCGCGCAGATCCGGTCGGCGTAGCCGTTGGTGCCGGCGTTGCGGTCGGCGGTCATGCGCGCGCCGGGTTCGGCGCGCACCTCCGCGACCTGGGACACGGGGACCAGGTACTTCAGCTCGTACCGGTTGAAGGCGTGCAGCCTGCCGGGCGACCTGAGCCGGTGCCCGGCGTCGCTGCCGTCGTTCTGCGTTGCGCCCCTCGTGGCCGTTGTTCGTTCCGGTGCCGCTGTGCCTCCTCTCATCTCGTGGTGACGTCCGAGGGCACACAATCCGACGGGGGTACGAGAAGCCCGAGAACTTCCTGAGAGAACCCTGAGAACCCGAACGGAAACACCTGGTGAGCGCACGGTCACGGTGGCGGGTGAGAATCGGGGGAGAACCCCCGTGGCGGCCGGAGATCCGTACCCGGCTCCCCGCCGGACCAGTGACGTGAGAGGACCCCCCATGCCGTCCGAACCCGCACCCATCCGCAACCCGGTCCTTCCGGGGTCGCATCCGGACCCGTGCATCCTGCGCGTCGGTGGGGACTTCTACCTCGCCACGTCCACCTTCGAGTGGTATCCGGGCGTACGCCTGCACCACTCCACCGATCTGGTCCGGTGGCGTCCCCTGGGCGGTGCGCTGCCGGGGCCGCCGTGGCTCGACCTGGCGGGCCGACCGGACTCGGGGGGTGTGTGGGCTCCCGACCTCAGCCACGCCGACGGGCTCTTCCACCTCGTGTACAGCAACGTGACGTCCTACGCCGGCGGGTTCACCGACAGCCCCAACCTCCTCGTCACGGCGCCGACCGTCCACGGCCCCTGGTCGGATCCCGTCCCCCTGCACGCGCGCGGCTTCGACGCCTCCCTCCTCCACGACGGCGACGAGAGCTGGCTGGTGGGCCTGGCCCACGACTGGCGTCCCGGACACGGCGGTTCCTCGGGGTTGGAGGCCGTGTGCTACGACCGCCGGGCGCGGACGCTGGTGGGCGCACCGGTCCGGATCGAGCTCCCGGCCGGGCCCGGATGGGTCGAGGGCCCCCGGATCCGGCGCGTCGGCAGCTGGTACTACCTGCTCACCGCGGACGGGGGCACCGGCTACGAGCACCGCGTCGCGGTCGCCCGCTCCAGGACCCTGACGGGGCCGTACGAACGCGACCCCGACGGACCGTTGATCACCTCCCGCGCCCGGCCCGACGCTCCGCTGCAGAAGGCCGGGCACGGCTGCCTGGTGGACACCCCCGGCGGGGAGACCTATCTGGCCTACCTCGTCGCCCGCCCCCTGGGGCGACGCGGCCCGTGCGTGCTGGGTCGGGAGACAGCGCTGGCACCCGTCACCTGGACCGCGCGGGGCTGGCCCCGGGTCCCCGGCGGGCGGCCCGAGCAACGTGTCCCCGCACCGGGCCGGGGATCTCCGACCAGCACCGCGGGCAGCGGAGCCGACGATCCGTCCACGGACGTCCACGGGGAGGGCACCGACCACTTCGACGGGCCCGTGCTCGGACCGCACTGGTCCACGCTGCGCCGTCCCGCGACCGGGGACTGGGTCACCACGGCCGCGCGGCGCTCGCACCTGCGGGTGCGCGGCGGGAACTCACCGCAGAGCCTGGTGGGTGCGAGCCTGGTCGCCCGGCGGGTGAGTTCGCCGCACTGCTCGTTCGAGGCGACGATGCGGTACCGGCCGACGGACACCCGCCACCTGGCCGGGATCACCGCCTACTACAACACCCGGAACTGGTTCTTCCTGTACCGCAGCGTCGACGACACGGGCCGACCGGTGCTGGGGCTGGCGGCCTGTGACCGGGGAGAGGTCACCCTGGAACGGACGGAGGCCCTCGTTGCGGACGCCGGCGAGCGGGTGCGGCTCGGGGTGGACGTGGACGGAGCCCGGGTGTGCTTCCGCCGCGACACCGGTGAGGGGTGGGCTCCCCTGGGCCCGACGCTGGACGCCGCCGTGCTCTCGGACGAGCACGCCGAGGAGATCGAGGACGGAAGGCTCCGGACCATGGGATTCACCGGCGCCTTCGTCGGCCTGTGGGTCTGGGACCTGAGCGGGCGGGGCCTGCACGCGGACTTCGACGAGGCGACCTACCGCCTGCGGTCTCCGCGTGACTGAGCGGGGAGCGGCCGCAGCGGCCCGGGGCGGCGCGGCTGGTCAGCCGAGCCGGTCGGCGACGGCGGTCACCGCCGCCGACACCAGGTCACGGTCCGGGCCGCCGCCGTCCCGCTCGAAGTGCCGGTGCATGGACCAGCCCTCGACCATGGCGTCCAGCGCCCGGCACGCCTCCGGCGGGAAGTGCGCGGCCAGGGAGTTCCGGCTGACGGCCATCCACTCGCGCACGGCCTTCCGGGCCGCGTCGTTGTGGTTGGCGTAGGAGTACATCTCGAAGAGGAGCACGAACTGGCGGGGGGTGGCGTACTCGGGGCCGCAGATGAGGTCGACCACGGCCTCGCACGCCTGCTCCCGGTCCCGGGCCGCCGCCAGCCTGCTCCCGTAGTGCTCCGACATGGTCCGCGCCAGGTGCGCGAAGGCCTGCTCCAGGATCGCCTGCAACCCGTCGAAGTGGTAGGTGAGCGACCCCAGGGGCACCGCGGCCCGCTGGGCGATCGCCCGGTGGGTCGTCCGGTGCACCCCGCGCTCGCCGATCACCTCCAGGGCCGCCGCGAGAATGCGGTCCTTGCGCCGCGGGTCGTTGCCCACCCGCCGTGATCCGCCCATGTCGTCCCTCCCCACAGCCATTGTGGTGTGCGGGTGACCCCGCCCGCGCCCGGAGGTGACCGGCAGCCCTACTGTGTACGTCTGTACACACTATTGGCCGGCTCACCGCTAGGAGCTCTTCATGGGCACCGCCATGAACCGTCGGCGCTTCGCGCTGTGCACGCTCTTCCTCCTCCCGGGGTTGGGGATCTCCTCCTGGGTCACGCGCACCCCCGCCATCCGCGACGCGCTGGGGGCCTCCACCGCCGAGATGGGGCTGGTCCTGTTCGGCCTCTCGGCCGGATCGATGATCGGCATCCTCGGCGCGGGGGTGCTCGTCGCCCGTCTGGGAGCCCGGCCGATCATCGTGTTCGGAGCCGTCGCCGGCATCGCGAGCATGCCCACCATCGGTCTGGGCGCGGCCCTGTCTACCGCCCTCGTGGTCGCCCTGGGCCTGTTCCTCTTCGGCCTGGGCATGGGAGGCGGAGAGGTCGCGCTGAACATCGAGGGCGCCGAGATCGAACGGGCCCTGTCCCAGCCGCTGCTGCCCCGCCTGCACGGCTTCTTCAGCCTGGGCACCGTGGTGGGCGCCGTCACCGGCATCGTGTTCACCGCCACCGGGTTCTCCGTCGCGTGGCATCTGGTGATCGTCGGCGTCCTGTCCCTGATCGCCACGGCCGTGGTCGTCGGAGCCGTTCCGGCGGGCACCGGGCGAGCGCGCCCCAGCTCCACCGACCACGGCCCCGACGGCGCCGGGCGCGCGCTGTGGAAGGACACGCGCCTGGTCCTGATCGGTGTCATCGTGCTCGCGATGGCCCTGGCGGAAGGCACCGCCAACGACTGGCTCCCCCTGATCATGGTGGACGGCCACGGTTTCGACCCGGCGGCGGGATCGATGGTCTACGCCGTGTTCGCCGCCTCCATGACGGTGGGACGCTTCGCCGGGGGGTACTTCCTGGCGCGCTTCGGCAGGGCCGGAGTGCTCGCGGCCAGTGCGTTCGCCGGAGTCGTGGGAATGGGCCTGGTGGCCGGAGCGGACAGCCCGCTCCTGGCCGCGGCGGCCGTTGTCCTGTGGGGCCTGGGAGCATCGCTGGGCTTTCCCGTGGCGCTGTCGGCGGCCGGCGACTCCGGCCCCGACTCCGCGGCGCGGGTCTCGCTGGTCGCGACGGTCGGCTACGTCGCGTTCCTGGTCGGGCCGCCCGTGCTCGGCTTCCTGGGCGAGGCGTACACCCTGCGCGGTGCCCTGGTTGCGCCCCTGCTCTTCGTCGCCGCCGCCGGTTTCCTCACCTCGGCCGCCCGGCCCCGCGAGGTGGCGCCGACCCGTGCGGCGCGGGACGGAGTCGGCACGGACCCGGTGTGAGGCCTGCGCGGGGAGGCGCCCGCTCCCGATCGCCTTGCCGAGGGGAGGCCGCCCTCGTCCCGGGCGGGAGGCCGCGCAGTGCGACCGTGTCCCCCGCGCACACCCCGGACGACGCACCGGGCGGGGACGGCCGCGCCTCGGCACCCTGCCGGGTGTCGTTGCCGTCGGAGCGCCGACCGCGGTGTTACTTTCGGCACGCGGATGGGTTTCCTGACATCATCCGGGCTTCCCGGGAATCCAGCCGAACCTGCCTTCCGCACAACGCGAACAGAACGGCCGGCACGCCATGTCGACGATGGGTTATGTCTCTCGAATAGTGCATGGCGTGGAGTCCGCGGGGACCGGGGACGTCGTGGTCGCCGGTGCGCACAGGATCACGGGTGAACAGTTCCTCCGCCGCACCTCGGCCGTTTCCAGGGCGCTGGCCGACCACGGGCTCGGACCACGGGACACTGTCGCCTACCTGCACGGCAACAGCGCCGAGGCGGTCATCGTGCGCCTCGCGGCACAGGCACTCGGCGCCTGCTACGTCGGCCTCAGGCCCTTCTTCTCCACCGGCGAGAAACTGAAATTCCTGTTGGAGGGGCGACCGGCGCTTTTCGTGTTCGATCCGGACCAGCGGGATGAGGCCGAGTCGTTGTGCGCCCGGGCCGGAATCTCTCGCGCCCTGTCCGTCGGAGCCTCCGAATTCGGCGAGAACGTACTGGATCTCGCGGACGGGAAACCGGACGCCCCTCTGGAGTGCTCCCAACCGGACGACGGCCTCTCCATGGTGACCTTCAGCAGCGGAAGCACGGGAGAGCCGAAGGGCATAGCGCACACCTTCGCCTCGGCGTCGGGGTTCCTCGACAACGCGCTCCACATGTACGGCCCGGGCCCCTGGCGCTTCCTGGTCGCGATCCCCCTCTCGGACCTGGGCGGGGAGATCGTGCAGTGGACCCTGGCCGCCGGAGGCACCGCCGTGCTCATGGACGACTTCCGTGCCGACGAGGTGGCGGAGGTCCTCAGGCGCGAGCACATCACGCACTTCTTCGGATCCCCCTCCATGGTGCACGCACTCGTCCACGCCCCCGGCCTGGGGGACGCGGACCTACCGGACCTGCGACTGGTCGTCTACGGAGGCGCCCCCTCCTCACCGTCACGGATCGCGGACGCGGTCGCCAGGCTCGGTCCGGTCCTGATGCACAACTACGGCATGCAGGAAGCGGGGTTCATCAGCTGCCTCGACCCGAGCGACCACGTCCGGGCCGGGCGGTACCTGCTGAACTCCGTGGGCCGCCCCCTCCCCGACGTCGAGATCGCCATACGCGACGCGGAGGGCCGCGCGCTGCCGACGGGTTCGATCGGGGAGGTGTGCCTGCGCTCCCCCACGATCATGGCCGGATACTGGCAGCGGCCCGACCTGACCTCGCAGGTCCTGCGCGCGGGCTGGTTCCACACCGGGGACCTGGGCCGCACCGACGACGAGGGGTACCTCTACCTCGTCGACCGCGTCAAGGACATCATCATCGTGGACGCCTACAACGTCTACCCCCAGCAGGTGGAGCAGGTGCTCACCGCCCACCCCGCGGTGGCCCAGGCCGTGGTCGTCGGGCTGTCCGACCCCGACACCGGGGAGAGCGTCTACGCCGCCGTCGTCCCCTCCACCACGGTCCCCCCGGAGCGGACCGCGGCCCTCACCGTAGAACTCGCGACCGCCGTGCGCGAGACCCTCGGCTCCGTCCACGCGCCCACGCGTGTCGATCTCCTGTCGGACCTGCCGCTCACCCCCCGCGGAAAACCCGACAGGGCCGCGATAAGAGAGCAGGCGACCGGAGCTCTCCGCAGCTGAGACGTCCGCCGTCCGCACGACCACAGGGGGTACCGCCATGCGCCAGCTCGAGATCGAATGGGTCCAGCCGCAGATCACCGTCACCGCCGACCTCACCGACCACAACCCGGACCTGGCCGACATGGTCTGGGACAGGCTCGTTCCGTACAACAGCCTGCAGAACCACGCGCTGGTCTCCGGCGACCACCTGTACCACCTCCTGCCCAGCGCGGAGCCGGTGTACAGGGCCCCCGACTACAAGATGGACGACCGCACCGAGGCGCCCGACGGCACCGTCTTCCTCTCCCAGTTGCAGCACATCGGGATCAAGTACGGTCCGCTCACCGAGTACCTGCCCGCGGCCCCGATCGGCCGCGTCGTACCCGACGACATCGACGCCCTGCGCAGTGCAGGCCGGCACTGCTGGGACGCGGCCTACACGACCAAGGAGGCGGTGGAGGTCAGGATCCGCCGCAAGGGCGACCGGGTGAGCGACTACCCGCTCCCTCTGCCGCCCCGGACGGGCATCCCCGCCGTGGAACGCCTCGTCGACGAGATCCACGACGCCACGCAGCGGTCCTGGACGGTTCCGCCCGAGGAGGTCGTCGACATCCACGCGGGCCGGATCAGCAGCCGGGCCGGGAGCAGGGACCAGTACTTCTCCACGATGGTCTTCCTCAACGGCGAGGTGCGCCCCCTGGGATACGGCGCGCTCAACGGACTGCTCCGGCTGGTGCGGACGACCGACCTCCCGCTGGACACCCTCCGGCAGATCACGCCCGGCTTCATCCGCACACCGTCGGAGTTCCTGGGCTACACCGGCCTGCACACCCTGGAGCGCTTCACCAGGGAGACCACCGAGGCGCTCGACCTGCTGGAGGACCGCGAGCAGTACTTCGCCCTGATCAGCGCCCTGGCCCTGTACGTGAACATGCTCAACACCTGGAACCTCCACCTGTTCCCGTGGGACCACGGCAAGGAGTACCCCTACCCGGAGCGGTGACCCCCGCTCCCCGGGCCGCCGGAGCGGCCGGGCACCGGACATACCCAGGAAGGGGAAGACGTGTCCCGCCGAGCGTTCGAGACCGTCCGCGAGGAACTGCGGAGCAGAATGCCCTCCCCGTCCGGGGAGGGAGGTGAGGAACTGGCCCGGCGGATCCGCGTGGCCTTCGACGCCCTCCCGCGGAACACCGACTCCGACGACCCCTGGCTGGGCGGTCCTCCCGGGGACTACGCGTGGTTGGCCGAGCACGAGAATCTGCCCGACAGCCCCCAGGACGCCGACCGGGTGCTCGGCACGGCGGTCCGCGCCCTGCTCGGTCAGCTGCGCTGGCACTCCCCGGCCACCCTGTTCAACATGACCCCGCAGCCGCTGCTCGACACCGCGGCGATCACCGCGATCACCGGTCTCTACAGCCCCAACGCGCTCTGGGACTTCTGCAGCGCGGGGGTGATCGAGGTCGAGCGGCAACTCGTCCGGCAGTTCGCCCGGCGCGCGGGCTGGCAGGACACGGCGGGAGGCGTGTTCTCGTTCGGAGGCAAGGCCGGGCTGCTCTACGCGGTCAGGATGGGGCTGAACCGGTGCAGCCCCGACTCGTTCCGTGACGGCCTGCCCGCGGGCCGCCCACCGGTGGTCGTCACCACCGCCCACAACCACGACAGCCTCGAATCCGTCTGCGCGCTGCTCGGCCTGGGCACCGACGCCTGTGTGCGCGTACCCTCCGTCCCCGGCGAGGGGGCCGCACCCGGTGCGATCGCCGCGGCGGTCGACGCACTGCTGGCCGAGGGGCGGCCTGTCGCCTGTGTCGTGCTCTCGGGCGGCAACATCCTGCACAACGACATCGACCCGGTGCGTCCCGTCCGTACCGCGCTCGACCGCGTCTGCGAGGCGCACGCTCTGCCCTACCGGCCCCTGGTGCACTTCGACACGGTGGTCACCTGGCCATGGCTCTTCTTCACCGACTACGACTTCGCGGGCGACCCCCTCGGCCTCGGTCCCGAGCTGGCCGACCGCGTCCGGGCCACGGCACGGCTGCTCGCACAGGTGCGGGAAGCCGACTCGATGACCATCGACTTCCACAAGACCGGACTGGCTCCCTACTCCTCCAGCCTCTTCCTCACCCGTGACGCCGCCGAGCTGCACCGCTGGGTGGAGGGCGGCCGAGGCGAGGCCGAGCACCGGCCGCACGGCGAGAACGTGCTGATGCACACCATCGAGCACTCGCGCAGCGCGGCGCCCGTCCTGGCCGCGTGGGTGGCCGTGCAGAGTGTGGGGGTGGACGGCTTCCGCGTCTACCTGGCGAACCTCCTCATGGCGAACCGGTCCTTCATGGACCTGCTGCCGAGCCGCGGCTTCGAGCTGCTCACCCCCTTCGCCGACGGAGTCGCCTCGGTCTACTGGCCGGTGCCGCCGGACGGCACACCGGCCTTCAGCCTCCTGCGCGAGGCCGACCCGTCCGCGGTCGCGGACGCCAACCGCTACACACACGGGCTGTTCAGACTGCTCGCCGGTTACGAGGGCAACCCGTACGCCAGGGTCGTCCTCGGCCATCTCCCGGCCTACGGCACGGGGCGCGGGGGCGAACCGCTCGCCGCACTGCGACTGGTCCCCGGTTCGGTCTTCCTCGACGAGGCGACCTGCTTCCAGATCGCCGAGCGCATGGAGCAGGTGAAGAAGGCGCTCGACGTGGCCGTCCGGTTCGGTTCCGAGAAGCTGGACGAAGCACACGTGTACCGAGTTCCGGAATGAGGCGCCCCTCCGCGGAGGCCGCCGCGCCGGATCCGACGGCCCTCCGCGAGAGGCGGTTCGGCCGTGCCCCTACTCCTCGGGGGTACGCAGGCGCACCATCAGGCGGCCGTCCACGACGGAGGTCTGCAGGGTCTCCGCCGAAGCGGTCGCGGGCCCGTGGGCGACCGCACCGCTGTCCAGTCGGAACTCGCTCCCGTGCCAGGGGCAGCGCACGCATCCGTCCACCACCTCGCCCTCCGCCAGGGGGGCGCCCATGTGGGTGCACGTGCCCAGCAGCGCGGACACCGACTGCCCCGTGCGCACCACCACGACGGGGACGCCGTCCATGTCGCCACGGCCCGCCGCGCCCTCGGGGAAGCCGTCCACCGGACCGAGGTCGTGCCAGTCCCCGGACACCAGGTCCACGAGGTAGTCGGCGCTGTTGGCGCCGCTCGCGCGGAAGTAGGTGATGTGACCGCCGAGCAGGCCGCCGAGGCCGATGGCGCCGAGCCCGGTCACGGCCAGGGCCCTGCCCCACCCCTCCCGTCCACCGGCCCGGGCCAGCGAGGACGCACCGAACAGGAGCGCGCCCACCCCGTTGGCCGCCGCGTGCACCACCCCCACGCGCTGTTGGCGCTCGCCCTGCTCCGACCAGTCGGCCAGCCCGCTGACCACCGCGGGCAGGGTGGCGAGCAGACCGGTGTTGACCAGCGCGTGAGCACTGCGCCTGTGGTCCCCGGGCAGCATGTCGAGCAGGACGGCGGACGTCCATGTGCCGATCGGCAGGTGCACCGCGACCGGATGCAGGGGGTGCCCGATCTGCACGCCGTGCAGCATGTCGCGAACCGCCCCGGACGGGATGCGCGCGGCGATTCTCTTCAGACGGGAGACCGCCGGGTCCAGGCGGCCCTCGCGTTCGATCCCGCGGATGCGTTCACCGAGTCTCATGGTCGGTCGTCTACCCATATGACGGAGCGCCACCCTCTCGCCACCGAGGGTTGCCCGACCCTTGACCGCCCCCCGCCCCGGCGCCAGAAGTGACCGGGGCGGAGTGGGGACACAGCGACGCGGCGGCGCCGTACACCCTGCCCCCGACACGGAAGATCCCGCCGGATCGGCACCGAAGGCGAGGCCGGGGCGGATCGGTCGCCGCGCCGCGCGATCCCCAGGCGTCCCGACGGTCGCGTTTGCACCGCGGCTCTCGCGGCAGGGGAGAAGAGACGGCGCGCCACGCCAGAAGGCTGCGGGAAGCCTGCCGACTCGCACGCGAGGCCACCCGCCGGTCGACCCCTGCGCCAAATATCCCTTTTATGTCAACTTGACATTAAAAGTGCCCTCTATCACTTTTAGTCTCCTTTCAGAGGGAAGGATGGCACCTGTACGCGCTTCAGAGGAGCGGTGCTCTGCCGTCCCGGCAGTGACATGCACACGGGCCAACTTTCAGGGGGTCTCTCACTTGTCCACCACCGATACAGACGCGTTCCCACTCCACGCCTCGTCCGCACGCCGCCCCCTCGTCCCGGCTCCGCGCCGCCCCGGACCGGGAGAACAGGACCCGGGTGAGGACCTCCTCAGGCAGTTCAAGGCCCTCGACAGGGGCGACCCCCGCGCGGCCGAACTCCACGAGAGGGTGGTGGCCTTCTACGCACCGCTGATGAAGCGGATCGCGCGCCGCTACGCAGGGCGCGGAGAGCCTGTGGAGGACCTGAGCCAGACGGCGATGGTGGGGTTGTGCAAGGCGATCCGCGGCTTCGACCCCGAGCGGGGGATGCCCTTTCTGGGATATCTGATGCCGACCGCGACCGGTGAGGTCAAGCGCTACTTCCGCGACCACGCCTGGGCCATGCGGGTGCCACGCTCGGCCCAGGAGAACCGGATCCGCCTGCGTCACACCCAACAGGAGATGACCCAGGAGCTGGGACGCGCTCCCGACGGAGAAGAACTCGGGCGCAGACTGGGGATGACCCCGGCCCAGGTGGACGAGGCCCGCCAGGTCTCCGACCTCTATCGCGCCCTGTCGCTGGACGCCCCCGACAACCCCGACTCCGACGGGGAGGAGTGCTCCTCGCTGGAGGAGCGTATGGGACAGGAGGACCACCATCTGGATCTGGTGGTGGACCGGGAGGCACTGAAGCCGGCCCTGGCCCGCCTGCCCGAGCGGGAGCGCGACATCCTGATGCTGCGGTACTTCCACGACCACACCCAGGCCGAGATCGCGGAGCGGTTGGGGTACTCGCAGATGCACATCTCCCGTCTGCTGCGGTCGACCCTGGAGCAGCTCCGCGAGGACCTGGGGTTGGAGACGGCCGCCTGACCGGGCCGTCGGCCTACGGAGGGCCTGACACGGGCCCGGGGCACCGCTGCGCGCGCCTTCCGCAGCCGTCGGCGCAGAGGATGACCCCGCCCGGCCCTGGCCCGAGCAGGAACTCTCCCCGTCCGGCGCCGGAGGACAGGCGAGGCGCCCCGACGTCCCTCCCGGTCAGCCGGGGCGCCTCCGGCGGCAGGTCTCTCACCGGTTGGGATCTGCGGCGCTGACGTCGGCCAGCGCGGAGTTCCTGTCAACCGCCCGGGCCAGGTCGCCCATGGTCACGACCCCCACCACCTCGTCACCCTCGACAACGGGTAGGCGGCGCACGGTCGCCGTGCGCATGGCGTGCACCGCGTCCTTGACGCTGCTCTGGCGCGGTACCGTCACCATCTCGGTACTGCAGACGTCCCCGACCCGGACCACGTCGGGGTCTCCTCCGTCGGCCAGACACCGCACCACGATGTCGCGGTCCGTCAGGATGCCTCGCAGGTGACCGCGATCGGTCACCACGACGTCGCCCACGTCGGCGTCACGCATGACCTCCGCGGCCTCGCGCAGGCTCGTCTCCGCGGTAACGGTGCTCACTCCGGGACTCATCACTTCAGCCACGCTGTCCACCATGGTCGGCTCCTTTCGCTGTCCTTGCCTGCGGCACTAACCGACCTCCGGCGTCTGAAACATCGGCCTCCTCCACGCTCTCCTCCGGGAGCCGTGAATCTCCGTACACCCCGACCACGCGCAGATCACGGCCCGCCCGATCAACGGGCTATACGGGCCCGCACCACGGCCGGATCAGGACGCGGGGTAGGGACTCTCACGCAGCGCCAGTGCCAGATGGGCCGCGTTGCGGGCCAGGGTGGCCGTCGTCGAGGCGACCGCCTCCGGGGTGTGCATCAGGTCGTTGTAGTCCTTGGGGTTCATCGCCTCGTTGTTCCAGTAGGTGCTGCCCTGGGCCGGAATGGTGAACCCGGTGTCCCCGAGCGCCTGGAACAGGTCCGCGACGATCTTGTGCGCGCCGTCCTCGTTGCCGACGACCGCGACCACGGCGACCTTGCCGAACATGCTCGGCCGCCCCTGGTCGTCGGTCTCGCCCAGTTCCGCGTTGAGTCGCTCCAGGACCCTCTGGGCGACGCTGGACATGTGGCCGACCCACGTCGGCGTCGACAGCACGAGAATGTCCGCGTCGAGGACACGCTCTCGAATTCCCGGCCAGGCGTCGTTGTCGCCCATGTCGGTTTTCACACCGGGCCGGACCTCGTGGTCGACCACCCGAATCATGTCACCGGTGACACCCCGGCCGACCAGGGCGTCGAGGACCTGTCGCGCCATCAGCTCACTGCTCGACGGAGCGGGCGACGGCTTGAGACTGCACACGAGAGCCAATGCGTTCAAGGGTGACATGAGGGGTAAGTACCCAGCTCAGTACGCACACGCACCTGACGGAGAACGGTTTCTCAAGCCCGCAAAATGGTCATTTGGGCAACTATTAGTTCTGCGGAACGACACTCGAACGCCAGAAATGAGTTTCCGGCGATCGACTGCCCCCGCTTCACTCCGGCGCCCTTTCCGCCACAGAATGATTTTCGGAACGAGAGACACAGAAGAGGATCGCCATCTCCTCTGATAGGAGGCCACAGGACCATGACGCCGCAAGCCGCCTCCTCCGTCTCGTTCCCCGCGGAGTCGGGCTCCCGCCCCTCCTGTCAGCTCTGCGATCCGGCGAGGAGGCGGCAAGAGGACGGGAGCGGGCCGGGCGCCGTGCGTCAGACCGGGTGGTCGAATCGGGGTGTGCGGGCGAACAGGTCGGTGACCTCACCCGACACCTCGAAGGGGGACGTGCCGCGGCGGAAGACGATCGCCGGACCGGGCGCGTCGGGCTGCACCGCGGCGCCGCCGACGGTCGCGCGGACCACGTCCGATCCCTCACCCTCCACCCGCAGGTGGACACCCTCCCGCAGGCCGAGCACGTCGACGTCGTTGGCCTCCAGGAACTCCGTCAGCCGGGTCTGGCGGGTCTCCCCGTTGTGGGTCGACCGCGGGTCGGCGTCCAGGTAGTGGGGGTTGATCTGGAACGGCACGAACCCCAGGGCGGTGAACGACGCCGGCTCCACGATGGGCATGTCGTTGGTGGTGCGCAGCGTGGGCGCGGTGATGTTGGTGCCCGCGCTCGCCCCCATGTACGGCAGTCCGGCGATGACGCGGTCACGCAGGTCGTCCAGGAGTCCGGTGCGCTGAAGGGTGGCCACCAGGCGGAACGTGTTGCCCCCGCCCACGAAGACCGCCTGCGCCTCGTCGAGGACGCGCGCGGCCCCGGCGTCGGCCGGGACCCCCGTCACCCGGATGCCGCGCGCGGCGAAGGCCTCGGCGACCCGCGCGGTGTAGGCGTCGTGGTCTCCGCCGGCGAACGGCACGAACGCGATCGTGTCCCGCCCGCCCAGGAAGGCCTCCACGTCCTTCCACGCGTGGTCGAGGTAGTCCCGGCCGTGGTTGGTCGAGTTGGACAGGAGCAGCAGCTCGGGCATGGTCCCCCTTCAGGGAGTGGTCGGGTGCGGGGCGGGGCGGGTGCCGTGGCCCCGCCTCCACCTGCGCGTGGGCGGTGCCGGGCGGCGGTTGGACAGCAGCCCGGTGAGTTCGTCGCCGGCGCCGCGCAGCGGCGCCAGGTGGTCGAGCAGGTCGTCGCCGTGGTCGGAGTACTTGTTCTCCACCAGGGTCATGGAGCCGACAGGGCGCTTGCCGCCGAACACGGGGACGGCGAGCGCGCGGGACGCGGCGTCGTACTCGCCCTGGGAGAGCGCGTACCCCTGGCCGACGGTCGTGTCGAAGAGCGTCTCGACCTCGCGTTCGTCGAACGGCGTGAGGTCGGAGAACCGCGCGGAGGGGCGGCCAGACAGCAGAGCCCTGCGCTCGGCCGGGTCGAGGAAGGCGAAGTAGGCGCGGGAGGTGGCCCCGGCGTGGGCCGGGTAGAGCTCGTCGAGGAAGGGGTGGGCGCGGCGGGGGCCCTCGGATCCGCTGACGGCGGCGATGCAGCGCACGTGCGCACCGTCGGGCACGCAGAACAGGGAGGTGCGCCCGCTGGTGCGGGCCAGCTCGGCGAGCAGGGGCTCGGCCAGGGCGGAGAGTCCGCCGGACCGCTCCCACAGCCCGGCCATGCGCCACATGGCGGGGCCCATGCCGTAGCGGCGTGTGTCGGGGTCGGCGCGCAGGAACCCCTTGCCCGCGAGCGAGGCGAGGAGTCGCTGGGCCGTCGACTTGGTCAGGCCGAACTCGTCGGCGAGTTCCAGGACCCCCCAGCTCGTCCGGTACTCGTCGAAGCTGAGGAGGACGTCGAGCGCTCGGTCGACCGTCTGGAGGGGGCCGGCGCGTTCCGTGGGACCGGTGGACATGGGGCTCACCCTACGTCCGACCGCAGGGCGGGGACCCCGTTCCCGGGGATCGAAATGTGATCTTAACTCCCACATAGTGGGAAACCTTTGCTCCGACGGGTGAACGGGAGGCAGCCTGAGCGTGACGGGCCGGGACGCGGCATTCGCGCACCGCAGGCCTCCGACCAGCGACACTCCGTCCTCGCCGGACGCGAGACATCCTCGAAGGACACACATGGAACCGTCGGCACCCGGTTCGTCCACCGAACCGCAGCACCCGGAGGGCACGCGCCATCCGCGGGCTTTCGAGCCCGTCGTCGTGATCGTCACCGTCCTGGTGAGCCTCCTCGGAGCGATCATCGGGATCCACATGATCACGACGCTCGGCGTCTCCCCCAACACGAGCGTCATCGGCGCCGTCATCGCCATGCTCATCGGCCGGGCCGGGTTCCTGGGGCTGCGGTCGTTCCGCAACACCCACCGACAGAACCTCATCCAGTCGTCGATCTCCGGCGCGACCTTCGCCGCGGCGAACTCGCTGCTCACGCCGATCGCCATCCCGTTCCTCTTCGGCCGCCCCGACCTGGTGTGGCCGATGCTGCTGGGCGCGTCCCTCGGCCTTCTCATCGACGTGTTCGTCCTGTACAAGGCGTTCGGCTCCCGGTTCCTGCCGGCCGATGCCGCCTGGCCCCCCGGGGTCGCGGCCGCGGAGACCATCAAGGCCGGGGACAAGGGCGGCCGCCAGGCCGCCGTCCTGGTGGGCGGCGGCGTCGTGGGACTCGGCGCGTCCTTCCTGGGCATGCCGATGTCGGCCGCGGGCATCGCGATGATCGGCAACGTCTGGGCCCTGCTCATGTTCGCCGTCGGCCTGCTCGTCGCCCAGTACTCCCCCGCGATGATCGGGGTCGACCTCAACTCCGTCTACGTGCCGCACGGCGTCATGATCGGCGCGGGCGTGGTCGCGCTGGTGCAGATCGTCATCATCCTCGCCGGCCGGCAGAGCCGCCGGGAGAGCGAGCGCGAGGCGGCCCGCGAGCGCGAGGCCCGGGAAGACCCGTCCCTGGCCTACACGGTCGACCGCGCCACACTGGGCCGGGCCCTGGGTTCGGGCTACGTCCTGTTCGCCCTCGGCGCCCTCGTCCTCGCGATCACCGGCGGCATCTGGGCCGACATGAGCTGGCTCGGCATCCTCGGGTTCGTCCTGTTCGCCGCCGTGGCCGCCCTGGTCCACGAGCTCATCGTCGGACTGGCCGCCATGCACGCGGGCTGGTTCCCCGCCTTCGCGGTCACCCTGATCTTCCTCATCCTGGGCCTGGCACTCGGTATCCCCGGGGTGCCGCTCGCCCTGCTCGTCGGCTACTGCGCGGCCACCGGCCCCGCCTTCGCGGACATGGGCTACGACTTCAAGGCCGGCTGGGTGCTGCGCCGCGACCGGCGCCCCTACACCGCGTACGAGCTGGACGGGCGCCGCCAGCAGCTCTTCTCCTCCATGATCGGGTTCGCCGTCGCCATCGGCATGGTCGCGCTGCTGTGGCAGGGCCTGTTCGAGGACGGCGCCGTGCCGCCGACCTCGATCGTCTACGCCGACACCATCAAGGCCGGCCTCACCGACCCGTCGGTCCTCCTCCAGCTCGCCCTGTGGGCCATCCCCGGCGCCATCGTCCAGTTCCTGGGCGGACCCCGGCGCCAGATGGGCGTGCTGCTCGCCACCGGCCTGCTCGTGGCCACACCCAACGCCGGCTGGCTCGTCCTCGCCGGTCTGGCGATCCGCCTCGTGTGGGAGCGCCGCCGCGGCGAGAAGGGCGAACAGGAGATCGCCCTGGTCGGCGCCGGCCTCATCGCCGGTGACTCCATCCACTCCGTCGGCACCATCTTCAGCCGATGACCCCGGGAGGGACCATGACACGACTCGGAGTCGTCACCATCGGCCAGGCGCCGCGCCCGGACCTGACACCGGAGCTCACCGCCCTGGCGCCGAAGGCCACCGTGGTCGAGCGGGGGGTCCTCGACGGCCTCACCCGCGCCGAGATCGAGGCCCGGCCGGTCGCACCGGACGATCACGCCCTCACCACCCGCCTCGCCGACGGCACCTCCGTCGTCCTGGGCGAGTCCCTGGTCATGGAGCGCCTGCCCGGCATCCTCGCGGACCTGGAGAAGGAGGTCGACGCGGTACTGCTCGCCTGCACCGGCGCCTTCCCGGAACTGGAGCACACCAAGCCGCTCTTCGTCCCCGACCGGTTGATCGCCTTCGGCGCCGCGGCCCTGCTCGGCGACACCGGATGCGTCGGCGTCGTGTGCCCCCTGCCCGAGCAGCGGCAGGACACCGAGGCCAAGTTCGGCCGCCGCCTCCCCGACGGGGCCCGGGTCGTCACCGACGTCTGCTCCCCCTACACCGGAACCCTCGACGACCTCGCCGCCGCCGCGCGGCGCCTCGCCGAGGGGGGAGCCGACCTCCTGGCCCTGGACTGCATCGGCTACACCGAGGAGATGCGCGCCCGCGCGGCCGCCGCCTCGGGCCTGCCGGTGGTCCTGGCCCGATCGGTCTGCGTGCGCCTGGCCTCGGAGGTCCTCGACTCCCTCGACGCGCGGGCGGGGGCGACGGTATGAGGATCGGCGTCATCCGGGTGGTCACCACCGACGACGAGGAGCAGTTGGACGCCCACGGCCGCGTCATCCGGGAGGAGTTCGGTGTGGACACCGTCTCCCGGTGCCTGCCCGACCAGCCGCACGGGGTGCACGACGACGCGACCTTCGCGCTCGCCTCGGGCAAGGTCGCCGACCTCGCCGCGCGCATGGAACGCGAGGACCGCGTGGACGCACTGCTCGTCAGCTGCGCCGCCGACCCGGGGCTGGCTGCGGCCCGCACCGCGGTCGGCGTCCCCGTCGTCGGCGCCGGGGAGGCCGCGGCCCACCGGGCCCTGGAACTCGGCTCCCGGGTCGGCGTCCTGGACCTGACCACCCGCACCCCGGAGTCGGTCACCTCCGTGCTCGGGTCCGCACGCGTCGCCGCGCTCGTGCCCGAGGGTGTGCGCCGGACCCACGACCTGGCGACCGAAGCCGGACTCACCGCCTCGGTGAGGGCCGCCGAGCAGCTCGTCTCCATGGGCGCGGACACCCTGATGTTCGCGTGCACCGGCATGACCACCATCGGTCTGCACGCCCGGCTCACCGACAGGGTCGGCGTCCCCGTCGTGGACGCCGTCCTCGCCGGCGCGCGGGCCGCCGTGCGAGCAGCCGGAGGCTGAGCCCCAGACCCGCAGAACGTGTCGACCGCGCACCGACCGCGTGGCCCGACCCCACCCCGAAGGATCGCCGCGACCGGTGTCCGCACCGGTCGCACCGCCCGCCCGGGCCGGCGGTCACCCACCACCCGAGAGAGGCACCCATGTCCTGGAGCCACGTCATCGAGACCCACGACCTGCTCGACACCCCGACCGCGAGCGGGGCGGGAGTCGTGGAGTACCTGCGCCGGCACGGCGCCACCGACGGCGAGGTCGCCGTCGAGACCGTCGAGGGTGAGGGCGGGTCCACCGACTTCATCCGGGTGACGATCGCCGGCACCGACGGGGCGTCGTCGGGCGGTTCGGCCCCCACCCTGGGCATCCTCGGCCGCCTCGGCGGCCTGGGCGCGCGCCCCGAGCAGATCGGCTTCGTCAGCGACGGCGACGGCGCCCTCACCGCCGTCGCCGCGGCCGCCAAGCTCCTGGACATGCGCCGCCGGGGGGACACCCTGCCGGGCGACGTCGTGCTGGCCACCCACATCGACCCCGACGCCCCGACCCAGCCCCACGACCCAGTCCCGTTCATGGACTCGGTCGTGGACCAGGACGTCAGCAACCGGCACGAGGTCCTGCCCGCCATGGACGCGATCCTGTCGGTGGACACCACCAAGGGCAACCGCGTCTGCAACCACCACGGCATCGCCATCACCCCGGCCGTCGTCGACGGATGGATCGTCCGGGTCCCGGAGACCCTGCTCGACATCGTCTCCCGCACCACCGGGCGCGCACCCGCCGTCATGCCGTTGACCATGCAGGACATCACCCCGTACGGCAACGGCGTCTACCACGTCAACTCGATCCTGCAGCCGGCCACGGCCACCACCGCCCCCGTCGTGGGGGTGGCCATCGTGACCGAGACCGCCGTGGCCGGTTCGGCCACCGGGGCCACGGACCTGCGCAGCGTGGAGACCGCCGTCCGGTTTGTCATCGAGACCGCCAAGGACTACGGCCGCGGCATCGCGCAGTTCGTCGACGCCGAGGAGGTGCGGCGGCTCCAGGACCTGTACGGCAGCATGTCCCACCTGCGCGGCGCGGGCGCGCCCCAGGGTTCCTGAGAGGCGTCGGCCGCCGCGCCCGTGGGGAATCGGGCACGGCGGCCACCCGGGGGCCGCGTCCGGTCGCGGTCACGGCCCCCTGCGGTCAGGGCCCACCGCCCGGGCCACCCGCCATCGCGAACGAGGCGTGTCCCGGCGTCGTCCGACTCGTCCGCGTGTTCCGGCGGACCGCCGGGCTCACCCCACCTGTGCCCCGCCCGCTGCGCCACGAGAAGGCGCAGCGCGTGCCGCGGGACGCTCAGGCTCCGTCGCGTGCGTCCCGCTGCTGGATCAGCTCCTCCACCGCGCTCGGAAGGGTCGTCTCGAAGTCGATCAGCTTCGCCCAGGTCGGGCTCACGACGATCCGGACCATGCCGTCGTAGAGCGAGCGGACGCCGGCCTCCCACTCCACCCGCTGCTCGGGCGTCATCGTGTAGGTGCCGCTCGACTCCAGGAACTCGTCCGGAACGCCCTCGACGACGTCCAGCTCGGCCCTGCCGCGGATCAGCAGCATCTGCGGCGGGTGCGCCTCGGTGTCGACCGTCAGGGCGACCGCCGGGTTACGGCGCAGGGACGGAAGTTTGGGGGCGTTCTTCGCCGTGCACATGACGATGTTCGTGCCGTTCCAGACGAACCCGATCGGCACGACCCGGGGTGTGCCGTCCCCGGCCACGTAGGCCAGGCGGATCAGGTCGCGGGCAAGGAGTTCCCTGCTCGTCGGATGGTTCAGGACCTCGGAGATCTCGCTCGGCCTCATGCTCGAACCCACCTTCCGTCGGACGTTCACCAGTACTACCCGCGAGAGCGCGGAGCGACTCCCGCGACGCACCGCTGCGGACGCTCCCCCACACCGGCACGGCGCAGGGGGCTCGCGCGGGGAGGCCCGCTGCGGACGCAGGCCGGACGGCCGTTCTGGGTCGGGGACCGCACGCGTGCCCTCGGAGCCGTCGCCCGGCAGCCGGGGAAGCCGCCGGTGCGGGGGCGGGCGCCCGTGGGAACGCCCGCCCCGCCGACGTCACGACCTGACGGCTGCCGCGACGATGTCCTCGACCTGGCCGACGATCGCCGCGCGGTTCTGCTCGAACTCGGCGTCGGTGATGCCGTCGCCGGGCCCGAAGTGCAGGATCGGCGTGTGCACGTGGCCTGCGGGGATGTCCCGGCCGGTGGCGTCGCGCAGCAGGGTGTTGCGGTAGGCGATCTCGTTGGAGAGGTAGTTGCCCCCGCCACCGGACCGCGCCTCGGAGCCGGGCGTCGGTCCGTCGGGGCGCACCACCGGCTCGGTTCCGCCCACGGGGATCTCGGTCACCTCGGTGTTGTCGATGACGGGGAACGGCGCCCCGTGGGTCTCCTCGACGATGGACGGGTGGTCGAGGGAGGAGTCCGACCACTGCGGCTGCGGGGTGACGGTGGGGATGCCGTCGGGGATGGGTGCGACCTCCGGCGTGCCGACCGACTCGTTGTCGTCGGAGCCGCCGCGCCAGGCCCCGTTGTGGGCCTCCAGGTCGAACCGGCCGTCCCGGCCCTGGCTGACGGTGATGACCGCGTCCGCCGGCCGGTCACCGGTGTAGTGCGGCAGGAGTGCCTCCTCGACCATGCCGTCGGTGAAGTCGCGCCAGCGCACCGGAAAGAGCATGGTCCTGACGACCGCGACGCCGTCGGCGGTCTCGATCACCGCTCCGTCCAGGGCGAGGGCCGCCGCACCGGAGGGGTTGGCCTGGCGGATGTCGTTGTCGAGGCGGAACGGGTCGAACCCGGTCACCACGATGTGGGACACCTCGGACTCCCCGGCGGCCTCGGGGAGACCGGCGCCGTTCTGGCCCCGGGAGCGGCGGTCCATGTCGGCCACGAGTGCGGCGCGATCGGCCTCCTCCAGCTCGAAGCCCGGTTCCCAGCGGTGGAGGGCCGAGGTCATACCGAGCCGCGCCCAGTACAGGGGGCGGTCGTCCCCGGCGCTCAGGTCCCCCTCGACGGACCCGGTCCCCTGGACCCGGTCCACCGCCTTCCGCCACAGCGCGTCCGCGTGGCGCTCGACGATCGCGCCCGCGTCGTCCACCCCCGACGCGGCGCACAGGTCCCTGGTGAAGCCGTCCACGGCCGAGGCGAATCCGGACCTGGCCAGGATCTCCTGGGGGACCTCCTCGGTGATCCGTGCCTCCTCGACGGTGGCTCCCTCCTCACCGAGGCATCCGGTCACGTTCTCGGCCTGTGCCGGGGTTCCCAGGGCGATGGCGGGGGCGAGGATGAGCGCCGACGCGGCGACGCGGGGGCCAGTGCGGTGGATACGCAACCACTCCATACATGTGAGGTGTCCAAGGAGAACGCGGAACGGAAAATAGCAGGTCCCGTGTTCGCCCCACCACCCCCACCCCGGCGCAGCGCCCTCGCCGGGACGCCTGCGGGCCGACCTCACGGGACCCGCCGCGGTGACGGTGCCGGACGCGACGCGACCGGTGGACGGCCGCGGCGGTCGGGCCTCCGCACGGGCCGGCGTGCGGGTGCCCCGGGCACATCAGCACGGCCGGGGCGCCGGACCCACCTCCCGCCCCGGACGGGCCCGGCGGCGCCTCACAGGGCGTGCAGCGGACGGTACACCGGTTGCCACATGGCGTCCTGCACCTGCTGCACCGGATCGGTGACCGCGACGCGGGCGAGACCGTCCTGCTCGGCCCTGCGGACCACGGCCACGGCGACGCGGGCGGAGACCTCCCTCAGGTCCTCCACCTGCGGCAGGAGGGAGGCGCCGGGCGCGGAGGTGTCGACCATGGCGGCGACGGCCTCGGCGGCGGCGCGGATGAGCGCGTCGGTGATGGTGCGGGTGCGGGAGACGATCGCTCCGAGGCCGATGCCCGGGAAGATCAGGGCGTTGTTCGCCTGGGCGACGGAGTACTCGACGCCGCGTACCGACACCGGCTCCGCCGGGACGCCGACCGCCACCAGCGCCCTCCCCCGGGTCCAGCGCAGCAGGTCCTCCGGCGAGGCCTCCATGCGCTCGGTCGGGTTCGAGATCGGGAAGACGGCCGGCCGGTCGGTGTGCCGGGCCATCGTCGTGACGACGTCCTCGGTGAAGGCCCCGTGCACGGTTGACGTGCCGAGCAGCAGCGTCGGCCGCACCCGCGACACCACCTCGTGCAGGCCGATGGCGCCGTCCTCGCGCGCCCAGTCCTCCACCTCGGACGCGGGCCGGGCGTAGGGGACCTGGAAGTCGCGCAACCCGTCCATGTCGTCGGTCAGCAGGCCCTGCCGGTCCACGGGCCACACCCGGCCGGTCGCCTCCTGCCCGGTCAGGCCGTCGCGCACCATCGCGTCACGCAACTGGTCGGCGATACCGAGCCCGGCCGTCCCCGCGCCGAAGACCACGATCCGCTGGTCGCGCAGGGGTGTGCCGGAGACCCGAACCGCCCCGAGCATCGCGGCGAGCACGATCGCCCCCGTGCCCTGGACGTCGTCGTTGAAGGTGGGCACCGAGTCCCGGTAGCGGTCCAGGATGCGGCGGGCGTTGGCGGGACCGAAGTCCTCCCAGTGCAGGACGGCCTCGGGGAACAGCCGGGTCGCCGCGGTGACGTAGGCGTCGACGAACGCGTCGTAGCGCTCTCCGCGTACGCGCGCGTGACGGTTGCCGACGTACCGGGGGCCGGTGAGCAGCGCCTCGTTGTCGGTACCGACGTCGAGGGCCACCGGGATCGTCCGCGCCGGGTCGATCCCGGCCGCCGCCGTGTACACGGCGAGCTTGCCCGCGGCGATCCCCGCACCCCCGCCCGCACCCCAGTCGCCGATCCCCAGGATCTCCTCGGCGTCGGAGGCGACCAGAAGGTCGACGTCGCCCGCGCCGAGACCGAGGTTGGCCAGGGCGCGCTCGACGCCGTCGGGGTCGTCCACCGACAGGTAGACGCCGCGGGGGCGCCGGTACTGGGTGCTGTAGGTCTCGATGGCCCGTGCGACCGTCGGATCGTAGACGACGGGCAGCATCTCCTGGAGGTGGTCGCCCAGGAGCCGGTAGTAGAGCACCTCGTCACGATCGCGGACGGCCTCCAGGAAGATGTTCCTGGCGAGGTCCGAGGGCTGGTCGCGGTACTGACCGTAGGCGCGTCGCGCCCTCTGGTCGAGGGACTCGACCGCGGCGGGCAGAAGGCCCTCCAGCCCCAGGGCGCGGCGCTCGTCGGCGGTGAACGCGGTCCCCTTGTTGAGCACGGGGTCGCGCAGCACCTCCAGCCCGCGTGCGCGTGTGCCGTTCTCGGCGCCGCCGGCGTCCGGGGAGTGCGTCGTGTCGCTCATGGTCCGCCCTCGGTGTTCGGGAGTCCTCCTCCCGACGCTGCCCGCCCCCGGTTCCACCGAAGCCCAACAGCACTGCAAGGCCCTCCAACGGTGTGCCCCGGGGCGCACCGGGCCGCCCATTTTCACGCCGCCCGGAACGGTCCCCGCCGGTGCGGGGCGGACACGGGACTCGGCCGGACGGCGGCCCGGGCGGAAGATCCGGTTCAGCGGTTGACCGGGGGCTCCTCGGTGGGCAGCCGTTCCTGGCCGGCGGCCCAGGACGCCAGCAGTTTGAGGCCGTCGGCCGCCGGGGACCCGGCGGGGGCGGTGTAGACGTTCAGGTGCAGGCCGGGCTCGGAGGGGAGCTCCATCGCCTCGAAGTCGAGGTCGAGCCGGCCGACGACCGGGTGGCACAGCCGCTTGCGCCCGGAGCGGTGGAAACGCACGTCCTGGGAGGCCCACCGCTTGCGGAACAGTTCGCTCTGCGTCGAGAGCTCGCCGACCAGCGCGATGAGCGACCGGTTGTGCGGATCCCGGCCCGCCTCGAGGCGCAGCATCGCGGCCGCGTCGTTGGCGATCCGGTCGTAGTCGACGAAGAACTCCCTGGCCGCCTCGGGATGGAGGTAGACGAACCGGGTGGTGTTCGCCGGGCGCCGCGGGTCGGCGAGCACCGGAGCGTAGAGGGCACGGGCGAGCTGGTTCATCGCCAGCACGTCGTGGCGGCCGTTGCGGATCCAGGCCGGGGCGTCGGTGATCGCGTCGAGGACCTGTTGCAGGACGGGGCGGACGGTCGTCGGGGTGCTCCGCCCGCGGCGGCTGCTCCGCGCACCCGACTCCCGGGCCAGGGCGAACAGGTGGTCGCGCTCGGCCTCGTCCAGCTTCAGCGCCGAGGCCAGGGCGTCGAGCACGCCCTCGGACGCGCCGGCGAGGCTGCCTCGTTCCATGCGCACGTAGTAGTCCACCGAGACGCCCGCGAGCATCGCCACCTCCTCGCGGCGCAGCCCCTTGACGCGGCGGTTGCCGCCGTAGGCCGGGAGGCCCGCCTGGTCCGGAGTGATGCGCGCACGCCGCGAACTCAGGAACTCGCGGATCTCGCTGCGCAGGTCCATCGTTCCCATGCCTCCACGGTAGGCGTCCCGCGAGCACGGTGGGAGGTACTGCCGGTACCCCGACCGGCGCCACGCTCCGTGACGCCGGGACCGCCTCCGTGGGGGGCACTGCCAGTACCAGGCCCGTCAGGTACTCCCCCGCGAGCCCTTCGTGACTTAGCGTGAGCATATGAGCATTCCGAACGTCACCCTGAACAACGGTGTGCAGATGCCGGTCCTCGGGTTCGGCGTCTACCAGACCCCGGCCGAGCAGACGGTCTCCGCTGTCGAGGCCGCGCTGTCCACCGGGTACCGGCACATCGACACCGCCGCCGCCTACGGGAACGAGCGCGAGGTCGGCGAGGCGGTCCGCCGCTCCGGCCTGGCCCGCGACGAGGTCTTCCTGGAGACCAAGGTCTGGATCACGGACTACGGGTACGACGAGACCCTGCACGCCTTCGACAAGTCCGCCGGAAAGCTCGGCGTCGAGCGGATCGACCTGCTGATCCTGCACCAGGCGCTGCCCGGCGAGTTCGAGCTGACCGTCCAGGCGTACAAGGCGCTGGAGGAGCTCCTCGGCGACGGCAGGGTGCGCGCGATCGGCGTCTCCAACTTCATGCCCGGCCACCTCGACCGCCTGTTCTCCCGGACCGGGGTCGTACCGGCGGTCAACCAGATCGAGGTCCACCCGTACTTCCGGCAGCCCGAGGTACTGGAGTACGACACTGCGAACGGCATCCTCAACCAGGCCTGGTCGCCGATCGGGGGCATCACGTTCTACCGCGACGGTTCGGAGGGCTCCACGCTGGAGGACCCGGTGATCCGCGGGATCGCGGCCGAGCACGGCAGGACGCCCGCACAGGTGATGCTGCGCTGGCACCTCCAGCGGGGCCGCCAGGTGATCCCGAAGTCCGTGACGCCGTCCCGGATCGCGGAGAACTTCGACGTGTTCGACTTCGACCTCACCGACGAGCAGCTCGCGGCGATCGACACACTGGACACCGGCGTCCGCGGCGGCCCGGAACCCGGCGACATCACCCGCGAGAACTTCGCCCTCGACATCCCCGAAGCCTGAGGAGACACCATGCACACGCGCACACTCGGACAGGGACTCGAGGTCTCCGCCGTCGGACTCGGCTGCATGGGCATGTCGCAGAGCTACGGCCCCAACCCGGGAAACCGCGACGAGATGATCGACGTGATCCGGTACGCCGTGGAGGAGGAGGGCGTCACCTTCTTCGACACCGCCGAGGTCTACGGGCCCTACGTCAACGAGGAACTCGTCGGCGAGGCGCTGGCCCCCCTGCGCGACGAGGTCGTGATCGCCACCAAGTTCGGCTGGAACATCCAGGACGGCAGGATGGCCGGGACCGACTCACGCCCCGAACAGATCAGACGGGTCGCGGACGCGTCGCTGCAGCGGCTCGGCACCGACGTGATCGACCTCTTCTACCAGCACCGGGTCGACCCCGACGTGCCGATCGAGGAGGTCGCGGGAGCGGTCCGCGAGCTGGTCGAGGCCGGGAAGGTCCGCCACTTCGGACTGTCCGAGGCGGGCGCCGGGACGATCCGGCGCGCCCACGCGGTCCATCCCGTCACGGCGGTGCAGAGCGAGTACTCGCTGTGGACCCGCGACCCCGAGCCGGAGGTGCTGCCGACCTGCGGTGAGCTCGGCATCGGGTTCGTCCCGTTCAGCCCGCTCGGCAAGGGCTTCCTGACCGGCACCGTGGGCTCCTCGACCGAGTTCTCGCCGGGTGACATCCGCTCCACCATCCCGCGGTTCGACGCCGACAACATCGACGCCAACGAGGCGCTGGTGGGACACATCCGCGCCCTCGCCGAGGCGAAGGGGGCCACGTCCGGCCAGGTCTCGCTCGCCTGGCTGCTCGCCCAGCAGCCGTGGATCGTGCCGATCCCCGGCACGCGCCGCCGGGGACGTGTCGAGGAGAACGCCGGCGCCACCCGGGTGGCGCTCTCCGCCGACGAGGTCGCGGACCTGGACGCGCTCGCCGCGCGGGTGGGCGTCCGGGGAGACCGGTACAACGCCGCCGGGATGTCGATGGTCGGCCTCTGACGAGCCCGCCCGCCGCGTCCGTTCGCGGGACGGAGGGCCACGCGGACCGAGCGTGGTCCTCCGTCCCGCTCCTCGACGGCCGTTCCCCGGATCCGGCCTCCGGCGGACCGGGCGGTCGGCACGTGGCCGGGTCCGGACACGGAGTCCCCTCGCGCGCCGTCACCGTCCTCCTGTAGCGTCGCCACGGTCACCCATCGGATGAGCGGAAAGGTACGGGCGACGATCGAGGCACTGGTTCTGAGCGTTCTGGCCCCGTCTTTCCGGGGCCGTTACAGCTGGCGGAGCCTGCCCGGAAAGCCGCCCTCCAGCTCAGTCCCGCCACACTTCTCCAGCTCCTCCTGGTCGTCGCCGCGGGCCTGTTCGCCTGCAAGGTCGCCGCGGGGGCCGCAGACCTCGTCCTGCGCATCCTGAACCACGGGGCCGCCCGACGGTGGCCGGGGCTGGCACCCTCCGGGCCCCACCGTGGCCCGGCCGGAATCGAGCATCCGCCCCAAGGACCGCCGAGCAGCCGGAACGAGTTCCACGGCGACAGCTGGGGCACCGTCGTCCAGGCGGGATACATCGACCGGCTCCACATCCACTCCCCCGGGGCCGGTGACGGCGGGGCAGCGCGCGGGGACGAAGACCGCTGAGCAGGCCGGAACCGGCACGGAGCCAGGCGCCCCGGACCGATCGCGAGGGGCGCTCCCGACACGCGGCGGCCCCTCTGCCGCCGCGGACACCGACCCCGCGACCATCGTTTCGTGGACGCCTCGGGGCTCGCGCGGGAAAGTCGGAGCGGGGGCCGCCGTCCCGGGACGGCGGCCCCGCCCTCACCCCTCCTGGTTGATGCGGGCGATGAGGGCTTCGAGTTCCTCCCGTCCCACCGACCCGAAGGCCGTGAGGCGTCCCAGCGGGATCGAGGCCATCATGCGCGCCATGTCCATTCCCAGGGCGGACGAGTCGCCCATCGCCGCCGAAGGGGCGAGGACCTCGGCGAGCACGGACGCCGCCTTCGGGTCGGCCAGCACCTCGCCCAGCGTCGAGTCGAGCGTGACAGGAAGCCGCAGCTCGTCACCCTCGACGGCCACCACCGCCTCCGCCCTCAGGTCGCGGCTCGAAGCGCCCGCCGAGACCGTGTACTCGCCGCCCTCGACCACCCAGCCGTCGACGCGGACGTCCCAGTACGCCAGGTCCTCGCGCGACAGCAGGACGGAGACCCGCTCGCTCGCGCCGGGGTCCAGGGTCACGCCGGTGAAGCCCTTCAGCTCCCGGGGAGCCCTCGACACGGCCGAGTCGGGCTTGGAGACGTAGAACTGGACGACCTCGCGCCCGGCCCGGTCACCCGTGTTGGTCACGGTCAGACTCGCGGTGACACCGGTGGCGGCCTGCTCCAGCCGCAGGTCGGAGTAGGCGAAGGTCGTGTAGGACAGCCCGTGCCCGAAGGGGAAGGCCACGTCCGTCTCGCGGGCGTCGTACCAGCGGTAGCCCACGTACAGGCCCTCGCCGTAGAGCACCGCGGAGTTCTCCCCGGGGAAGTTCAGGTACGCGGGGGTGTCCTGCAACCGGACCGGCACCGTCTCGGCCAGTCGGCCGGACGGGTTGACCCGGCCGAACAGCACGTCGGCAATCGCACCGCCGCCCGCCTGGCCGAGCAGGGCCCCGTCGAGGATCGCGGGCGCGAGCTCGGCGACGGGGGCCAGGCGCAGCACGCCGCCGTGGGAGAGCACGACGACCGTGCGGGGCTGCGCCCGCGCGACGGCCGCGAGCAGGTCGAGCTGTTCGGAGGGAAGCTCGATGTGCTCCCGGTCGAAGCCCTCCGACTCCTGGTGCTCGGCAAGGCCGAGGAAGACCACGGCGGCGTCCGCGCTCTCGGCGTCCCGCACCGCCTGCTCGCGCAGGCCCGCACCGTCCCCCTCCTCGGTGTACCCGTGGGAGAAGGTGACCGTGCCGGACCCGGCCAGGGCGCGGATCTCCTCCAGGGGCACGTCCAGGCGCGTGGGTGCGACGTGGGAGCTGCCGCCGCCCTGGTAGCGGGGGTCCTGGGCGAAGCCGCCGATGACGGCGACGGAGCCGCCCGGGTTCAGCGGCAGGAGCCCGCCCTCGTTCCTGAGCAGGACGACGCACCGCGCCGCCACCTCGCGGGCGAGGGCGTGGTGGGCCTCGACGTCCTCCGCTCCGACCGCGAGCGTCCCCGTGTCCCGTGCGGCGCCGCCCCGGCCGGCCCCGGCAGCCTTCGCGGCCAGCGCGGCCACACGGGAGGCGGCCGTGCGGACGTCCTCCGGGGAGCAGTCGCCGCTCTCCACGGCGGCGAGGAGCCGGGCGTCGCTCGCGCCGCCGTCGCCGGGCATCTCCAGGTCCAGCCCCGCCGGGACCGAGGCGGAGCGGTCCCGCACCGCACCCCAGTCGCTGACGACCACGCCGTCGAACCCCCACTCCTCGCGCAGGACGGTGGTGAGCAGCCAGTGGTCCTCGGAGGCGTAGACGCCGTTGATGCGGTTGTACGAGCACATCACGGTCCACGGGGCGGACGTGCGCACCACCCTCTGGAAGGCGCGCAGGTAGATCTCGCGCAGCGTGCGCGGGTCGACGTCGGAGCTGGAGCGCATCCGGTCGTGCTCGGCGTTGTTGGCCGCGAAGTGCTTGAGCGAGGCGCCCACCCCGGTGCTCTGGAGCCCCGTCACCCAGGCGCCGCCGAGCACACCGGTGAGGAACGGGTCCTCGGAGTAGTACTCGAAGTTGCGCCCGCCTCGCGGGTCGCGCTTGATGTTGATCCCCGGCCCCAGGAGCACGTCGACGCCCAGTGCCCCGGCCTCCGTCCCGAGGGCGGCGCCCACCCGTCCGACCAGGTCGGGGTCCCAGCTCTGGGCGAGGCCGACGGCCGGAGGGAAGCAGGTGGCGGGCAGGCTCTCGGCGAGGCCGAGGTGGTCGGTGGCCCCGGCCTGGCGGCGCACCCCGTGCGGCCCGTCGGTGAGCACCAGTGAGGGGACCTCCCCCACCGCCTTGGTGGTCCAGAAGTCGGCGCCGCCGCTCAGCGAGGCCTGCTCCGCGAGGGTGAGCCCGCTCAGGTCGGGGACGGATCCGGGGTGTGCGGTCAAGGCGCGAGCTCCTTCGCGTCGGTGGTGGGCTCCCACGCGGCACGGCACCGGGGCGACGCGCCGGATGACGCGGGACGATCCCTCAAACCTGAGTCAACATGGGTTTTCATGAGGGGATCGCAGCATACAGGCCAAGGGAAAGCCGTCACAAGAGCGATGCTCCAAGGAAAGTTGAGTAGACCTTGGTTTTGCCGAAAGCCTAGAGTGATCACCATGAGCACCACCTCCACCGGGTCGCGCGGCCCCTACGCCCGTTCGGCCGAGCGCCGCAGGAGCATCGCCCGCGCGGTGCTCGACACCGTGCGCGAGAAGGGCCACGACAGGGTCACCACGGCCGAGACCGCCCGGCGGGCCGGGACCAGCGAGGCCACCGCGCTGTACCACTTCCCCACCAAGGAGCACCTCCTCGTCGCAGCTCTGGAGCTGTCCGACGAGGAGTCCGCACTGCGGCCCTTCACCACCGACCCCGGCATGGGACTGGACGAGCTGCGCGCGTTCGTCGACACGACGACGGAACGGGCGCACATCATGCGCCTGCACACCGCACTCCTGGGCCGCGCCACCTCCCCCGACCACCCGGCCCAGGAGTTCCTCGCCCGCCACAACCGGGACGCCGTCGCGCACGTCGCCCGGGTGGTGCGCCACCGCCAGCGGGTCGGCACGGCCCACCCCGGGTTCGACGCGGTCGAGGTCGCCCGCCAGTTCCTCGCGACCTGGGACGGGCTCCAGGCCCAGTGGCTCCTCGACCCGTCCTTCGACTTCGGCGACCACCTCGTCCAGGCGTTCCGCCGCCTCACCGGACAGAACTGGATGGAGGGCCGGGCCGTGCTCCTGGATCCCGCCATCGGCGTGTGACCCCGGAGCGGCCGATGCCGCCTTTATTTTTAGAAGAGTAATTATATTGACATATTATCCTTGTCACCCACTGGACGTCGCCTAAAAATTCAACAAGTCGGACCATGAAGAGTCAAATGGCTTCCCGGATTGAGCAGACTTTCCCGCCATCCGAGACCTTCACCCTTTCTCACGGTAAATCTCAGAAGATCTCCGCCACTCCCATGAAAATATTCAACAGGACCGGAGAACCCGGAGAACTCAAGAAATATCGGATGCCTTCCTGGCGTTATGTAGAAGGTTGACACACCCCCAGGAAGCAAGCTACCAACTTGATCGTGACCCACATAGACATCGCATGGAGCGGACACAACCCTCCCAGACTCCTCCGGCCTATCGATAGTGACTTTCGCCCAATCCGATGGGGATCCATTTCCATCCCCAAGAAGAATCCATTTGGTGCTTGAATCCGAAACCCCTACCCCCTTCTTGCTGTTTAGAAAATAAAGAAATGAAAATATAATTAGCAAAAAGAAGGGGACGAACACCAGAAGGATCGTCCTAAGGCCAAACGAATCCTCCGAGAGGATCACCCCAGCTGCAAAAATGCCGAAGGCAAGGATCCAGACTGACACCACAGCCACGCGGATCGCCCACACACCAGGGCGCGCATATCGCGCAAGGGAAAACCGAACCCTCCCACCGGTCGATAGCAACACACAGCCAAAGAGTGTCATCAGCACCAAGATGCCCGCCTCAAACGAAGCGGGAAGCCGATCAGATGCTGAACCGGAAATCAGAAATAATACAAAGGAAACCATCAATGCAGCTACTGCAGAAAGAAGGGAGCGCGCCATGGATAATCTCATTAAGATAGAATATGAACAAGGCCCTCAACCCAAGACAGCCACCCCATCCGGGTCGGTAGAGGATACCGGGTTGTTGTTGGAGTAGGAATACCCGCGCCTCTGCTGGAATTCCACCAGGTCCACGACCGGGTCCGGCGAGATGAACGACCCCAGCCCAGCGTCATAGGACCGGGCGCCCAGACGTGTCAGACCCGCCTGGTCGTCCACGACCCCGCCGACGAACCCACGCGAGTTGGGCCAGGCGCCGTTGGCGATGCCTCGTTCTCCGCCGAAGGCGGTGAACCTGCGCCGCACCCCCTCCCCGGTGAGGGAATCCACTGCGAGCTGTCCGGTCTGGTGGTGGTCGAAGAAGATCCAGTGGACTCCTCCGTTGTTGGATCGGTTCGCGATGACCTCGTCGGCGTGTTCGTAGAACCTGGTCGACTGGAAGGCTAACTCTTCCTTCTCGAAGGTGAGTTCCGTTCCGGGAAGAAAGGGGGTTACCTTGTCTGCCGCGAGACCATGTTCCCGGCCTCGCCAAAGGGCGTAAGTGGCTGCACCACTTCAGGGATACCTGAAGTCACGGTTCCCATTCCCGTCCCGATTCGAAAGACCCGCAGTCTGCCCCCACCACTGCCAGGTCTTTCCTGATCGTCGGGTCAGTTGCGAGAATCTCACGCAGATCCGTCGAACGTCGTGTGCTCTCCAGTACCGAGCTCGAACAATGCGGGGCAGCAGCTCCTGTGTCCACCTCGAATTGTCGCCGTGGCCAACAGGACGGCAGGAGGCCCCTGCCGTGCGACGTCGGTGAGTTCACGGACTCGTCCGGTCGGCACGACAGGGGCCTGAAAGGCAGACACCGGCCCGGGCTGATGCCCCGAGGCGGATCAGCCGCCGTTGGACTGCCGGATCCCCTCCCCCAGGGCGTCGAACGCGTACACGAACCCGCCGTCGTCCCCGCTGACAGTCATGAACGCGTCGGTCGTCCCCGGAGCGATGGCGACGTTCGTCGCCGACTCCAACCCCTCGGCGGCGTCGTCGGGGACGCTGACCGTCGTGAGGTGCTCCCCCGTCGAGCTGTACACGAAGATGCTCGGTTGGCCGTGGACGGCCTGGTAGAGGTTCCCCTCGGCGTCGACCGCGATGGAGTCGATCCGGCTGGTGCCGCCGTCGAAGTGGATCGCGGCGTGGGAGTTCTCCACCTCGGTCCCGTCCTCGCTGAGCGCGTAGTGGTCGACGCGGTTCGCGGCGTACTGGCCCACCCAGAGGCCCGCGAAGTCCTCGGTGAACGAGATACCGTTCGGTGCCGGCAGCTCGTCCGCCAGGACGGTCGCCTCGGCCGTCTCCCGGTCGATCCTGACGACCCGGCCGCCGGCCTCCCAGGCGGGGTCGGAGAAGCCGGTGGAGTCGCTGATGTACATGTTCCCCGCCTCGTCGAACGCGAGGTCGTCCGGTTGCATCGGCGCACCGTCGACGTCCCCCGAGAAGAACGTGGTGTGGTCGTCCCCCTCCAGGGTGATGCTGTCGATCCTGCCGCCGACGAAGTCCGTCAGGTACAGCCGGTCGTCGAAGGGGCTGAACTGCGCGGACGTGTAGGCGCTGTCCTCGTTCGTGAAGACCGGTGTCACCTCCTGCGACTCGGTGTCCACCCTCAGCACCTTGGGCTCCCCCGCGGGGGCGGTGACGTCGACGACGAGGAGGCCGCCGTCCGGAGCGAAGGTCGGCCCTTCGAGCAGGGTCATCCCCGTCTCCTCGTGGACGGAGGTCACCTGGACCAGCAGCTCGGCCGTCCGGTCCGTCTCCTGGTCCACGCCGGGGTCGGCGGCGGCGTTCGAGCAACCCGCCACAGCACCCACCGCGACGAGCAGGGCGAGTGTGCGGGCGGTCACCATCCGTGGCGACCTGGGGCAATGCGGTTCCATACGGTTTTCCCTTTCGAGCGGGGGCGGGACACCGGTCGGCTCCCGTGATCGCGGACGGTCGGGCTACGGCTTCGAGCCGAGGACGTCGTGCAGGCGACTGCCGCGCCACTCCTCCAGCACCCGGTGGAAGGCCACGGGGCCGGGGCTGTACGAGAACCCGCCGTGGACGCCGGCGCCTTCGCGGTTGTAGTAGCCGGGCGTGCACTCCTGCCGGAACGCGGAGTTGTCGTGCGCCGTCTCCTGGACGGTCCGACCCCACGCGTCGGCTGACTCCTGCGAGGGCTCGATCACGGGGACTCCGCTCTTGCGGGCTTCCCCGATGACGGCGGCGATGTGCTCGGCCTGCTCCGTCAGGATGTGCGCGAAGTTCACGGAGTTGGCGTTCTGCAGCGAACCGAGGTGGAAGAGGTTCGGGAACCCGTTGCTGTAGAAGCCGTGCAGCGTGCTGGGCCCACGGCTCCAGGACTCGAGCAGCTGCCGCCCGCCGCGTCCGCGGACCGGCATCGTGCCGGACATGACGCCGGACACCCCGACGTCGAACCCGGTGGCGAAGACGACGCAGTCGACGGGGTACTCGGTGTCGCCGACGACGATCGAGTCCTCCGTCATGCGCGTGATGCCGCCGTGGTCGGCGGTGTCGACGAGGGTGACGTTCGGCCGGTTGAACGTCTGGAGGTAGTGGTCGCTGAAGCAGGGCCGTTTGCACATGTAGCGGTACCACGGTTTGAGCAGCTCCGCCGTCTCCGGGGAGTCGACGACCTCGTCCACGCGCGCCCGGATCTGGTTCATCTTCTGCGCGTCGACGATTTCGTCGACCCGTTCGCGCTCCTCCGGGGAGACGCTCGTGTCCAGCGCGCCGGAGATCATCTTGCGCTGGAGCTGCGCCGTCGACGTCCAGCCGTCCCGGGTCAGGTCGGTCTCGACCTCCTCTCCGGAGACGATCGCGAGGAAGTTCTCCATGCGCTCGCGCTGCCAGCCGGGTGCGAGGGAGTCCGCCCAGGCAGGGTCGGTGGGCCGGTTGTCCCGGACGTCCACCGAGGACGGTGTCCGCTGGAACACGTACAGCTGCTGCGCGTCGCGCCCCAGGTGCGGGATGACCTGGACGCCGGTCGCCCCGGTGCCGATGACCGCGACCCTCTTGTCCGCGAGGCCGTCGAGTCCGCCGTCCGCGGTGCCGCCGGTGTAGCCGTAGTCCCACCGGCTGGTGTGGAAGGTGTGGCCGCGGAACTCGGTGATCCCGGGGATGCCCGGAAGCTTCGGCTGGGTCAGCGTGCCGGACGAGGTGATGACGAACCGGGCGCGCATCCGGTCGCCGCGGTCGGTCTCGACCACCCACTCGTCCGCTTCGTCGTCCCACTCCAGAGCGGTGACGCGTGTGTGGAAGAGGGCGTCGCGGTACAGGTCGAAGGTCTCGGCGATCGCCACGGCGTGCTGCCGGATCTCCTCGCCGGGGGCGTAGCGCCACTTGGGCACGTAGCCGACCTCCTCCAGGAGGGGCATGTAGGAGTACGACTCGATGTCGCAGTGGATGCCCGGGTAGCGGTTCCAGTACCAGGTCCCGCCGAAGTCGCCTGCCTCGTCCGTCATGCGGATCGACTCGACGCCCGCCTGCCGGAGCCGCGCCCCGGTGGCGAGGCCTCCGAACCCCCCGCCGATCACGAGCACCTCGACGGTGTCCGTGAGGGCGTCGCGTTCGACCCGCGGTGTGTACGGGTCCTTGGCGTAGTAGCCGAACTCGCCGGTGGTCGAGCGGTACTGGGTGGCGCCGTCGGGGCGGATGCGGCGGTCGCGTTCTCGCGCGTACCTGGCCCGCAGAGCGTCGAGGTCGATCTCCTCGACCTGGTCGCCGATGTTCGAGGTCGCGCCGGAGGCTGTGGTCATGTGCCGTCCTCACTTGGTTGCCGACGTGTCGCGGCGGGTCGGCGGGCGCGGAGTCGGGTCGCCGCGGAAGGCGGCTGAACCGCCGCCGGGGCACCGCGCGAGATCAGGGCGTCCGTCACCCACTGCGACTGCGGTGTCTATGAACCGTGCGCAAAAAAGGTTAGCATCGTCCTAAGTAATTGGTGCGGGGGGTGGGCCTACGCGAAGCGCTCTATCATGGCGACATGCGGCACGAGGTGACTGAACAGGGCGAACACGAACGCGAACGCATCGTGCACGAAATCCAGACCCTGAACGGAGCTATGGAGGACGCGGTACTCAACGTCCTCCTCCAGCAACTGCTCTCGATGGATCTCACCATCCAGCAGCTCAGGGTCCTGATTATCCTGGTCACCACGGAGGAGGGGGCGACGGGGCGGAGCCTGTCCACCTCGTTCGGCGTCTCCATGGCGTCGATGTCCGGCATGCTCGACCGGCTCGTGGCCCAGGGCGTCGCCACGCGTTCACCGGACCCTCACGACCAGCGGGTCCGCCGTATCCGCGTGACGCCTCTCGGCGCATCGGTCGTACAACGCCTGATGGTGGCCCGACCGTTCCGCGACGACATCCTCATGAGCCTGCGCATGGAGGACCTGCGCGCGCTCGAACAGGGGTTCCGGGCCGTGAGCGAACAGATCGCCCTCATGGGCGAGCGGGAGTGATCCCCCTCGCCGTCCGGTGGGAAGCGGGCGGCCCCGAACGAAGGCACCCCCTGGCGGACGGCCCCGTCAGGGTGTGACGGTGTGGTTCCAGTGCCGGCCGGCCTTCGCGCACGCCACACGGTAGGAGCCCCGGCCCGGGTCCACGTCCAGGGTGAAGGCGTCCAGCGCCGGCAGTCCGGCTTCCCGGAGCTGCCGGTAGGCGTCGGCCAGGTCGTCGCCCAGCGCGCGGTCGCCGCCCCCGGTGACGGTGCCGTCCGGCCACACGTACGCCCACGACGATCCGGCGCCCGTCCACACGATCCGGCCGTGGCCTCCTCGGAAGGGGCGGACCCCGACGCCCACCCGCACCCCGGGCAGCATCAGCGTGAGCTGGGTCATCATCCCCGAGTCGACCAGCTCGACCGAGCCGACCGGGAAGTCGGGAGCCGGGGAAGGCGGTTGCCCCAGCCCTGGAAAGGCCAGGTCGCCCGGGCGCTGTCCACGGTCGCGCATGAACGCGGCCTCGCGGACGAACAGGCCCGAGGCTCGCCCGCCGTCCGCGGCCAGGGAGACGATCGGTGTGCTGTGCGCGGCGGGGTGAGGACTCCAGGGGAGCACGAGCGTTCCACCTTCGGCGGCTGCGAGCCAACCCCCGGGTATCCGGGTCGCCGCGCAGGTGGCGATGACCGCGTCGTAGACCTCACCGGCCGGCGGTTCAGCTGCCGTGCGGACGGTGACGCCGGTTCCGGCGAGCCGTTCCCGTGCCAGGGCCGCCACCCCCGGGTCGATCTCGATGCTGGTGACCGCGCCTTTCTCGCCCACCAGGGAGGCGAGGATCGCTGCGTTCCAACCGGTGCCGGTGCCGATCTCCAGCACCCGCGTCCCCTCGTCGACCCCGGCCGCGGCGATCATGTCCGCCATGACCTGAGGGGCCGATGATGACGACGAGGGTTCGTTGCGCGGCCCTGGGCCGCCGTCGTTGGCCTGGGTGGTGACCGCGTCGGTGCCGTAGACCAGCCGTGTCCACCGGTCGGGGTCGGTGGTCCGGTACAGCGGCAGACCGGTCGCGTCGGGCCAGACCATGTCGGGAATGAAGCGGTGCCGGGGGTGCGCGGCGAAGGCCGCGCGGATCGCGTCGCGGGTGTCGAGGCGCTCCACCAGGGCGGAGTGGAGCGCGGCGAGGTCTGCTGTCACTTCTCCCCCGTTCCGTTGCAGCCGGTGCACGTGACGACCTCCTTGTGCGACCGGCCTGCCGCCGCTGTCACCGCCGGCGGCGCGGGCGATCCGGCAACGCAGGACCACACGGCGAGCCCATTGTCCCGGACCACGGCTCAGCAGGTGAGCCGTAGCCGTACTTCGGGCCCGCCGTTCACACGGCTCAGCCGGTGAGGCGTGCCAGCAGGTCGGGGTGGTCGGCCAGCGCCGTGCGCACGACCTCCCGCATGATCGGCTGGTACGAGGGCAGGTCCGCGGCCTCCCAGTCGATGGGCCCCAGCGGCGGCTCGGGGTCGTACTCGATCACCAGCTGCGCGGCGCGGGCCGCGTCCTCCCCTGCGAACCTGCGGGCCAGGTGCAGGGCCATGTCGATGCCCGCCGACACACCCGCGGCGGTCACGACGTCTCCGTCGTCCACCCAGCGCTCCGTGGACGGAACGGCCCCGAACCGCGGCAACAGGTCGCGGAACCCCCAGTGGGTGGTGGCGGGACGCCCTTCCAGCAGCCCCGCCGCGCCCAGGATCAGCGAACCCGTGCACACCGACGCCATGACCTCGGCGGTCGCCGAAACGGCGCGCAGCCAGTCGAGGAGTTCCTCGTCGGCGCAGGCGGCGAGAGTACCGATCGTGCCGCCGGGCACCACGACGCAGTAGGGGTCGGTCAGGTCGGCGAAGGTCGTCGTGGCGGCCAGCCGCAGGGCGGCGTCGGAGTCGATTGGTTCGAGGTCGCGTGCCACGACGACGGTCTCGAACTCGGGTCCGAGGGCGGCGGTCACGGTCAGGGGCCCCACCAGATCCAGGGCGGTGAGGCCGGGATAGAGGACGTAGGCGATGGTCTTGGTCATGCGGCCAGTCTCCGGTCCGCGGCAGTACGAGGACAAGGGCATGGGAACGGCACGTCCGCAATCGTGGGGTGCAGGTCGGTGCGGCCCGGCCTCCCCTCGCGCGGAGGGCCGACCGGAAGCCTGCTCCGGCTCTCCGCACGCTGATCCCTTCGGACCGGGCGGACGCGAGGAGCTCTACGGTGGCGGGGCGACCCGGTTGTCGGGTTCGTCGAGCCAGACCTGGTGGCCGATAGCGGTCACGGTGAGGCCGAACCTGTCCCGGTCCGGTCGTCCCCACCTCGCCCACGTGAGGTAGGCGGCCTCCACCTCGTCCCACAGATCACGCGGACCCCGCTGCTCCACACCCGCCCTCTCGGACCCGGGATCGTAGGCGACCCGGGCCTGCGACGAGCCGTCCCACATCCGCACCCGGAAAGTGCCCTCCGCCCCGGCGGCGCCGTGTGCCCGGACGAAGGGCACCATCCCACTGATGGTGATGTGGGCGCCCGGCGCGGCCCGCATCACCCGGCGGGGGTCGAGCAGTGTCGCTCCCCCGCGCCAGCCGTCGCCCTCGAAGTCGGGGCTCACCGGTCGTCGGGCCCGCAACAGCACGCGGGTACTGCCGCCCGCGAACCGGCCGACCGCGCGGCCGTCACCGACGGCGGTGAACTTCACCTGGTGGCCGTGGCTGAACCCGGGCACCCACGGCACCACGATGGTCCCGCCCGGCCGGGTCTGCTCCACCCATGGCATCGGGACCTCCCGCACCCCGCAGGTGACGTGGATCCCGTCGTAGAGGGTTCCCGTCTCCCACCCGAGTGCCACGTCACCCCTGATGAGGGTCGGGAGGAAGCCGGCCCGCCCCAGGTTCGCCGAGGCCTGCTCGGCGAGCTGGTCGTCCACCTCGACCGACGCCACCGCGTCGGAGCCGAGCACGCTCGACAGCAGCGCGGCCGTCCACCCGGAACCGGTGCCGATCTCCAGGACGCGGTCGCCCGGGTAGGGGTCGAGCAGTTCGAGGGACGCCGCCACCGTGCCGGGCGCCGACGCGGAACTGGAGCCCGGCACGGTGGCGGTGACGAGGTCGCCCTCACCGTCGTCCTGCCGGGTGACGACGGCGGTGTCGGTGTAGACGGCCTCACGCCAGCGCGCGGGCCCGGTCCGCCTGTCGATGGGGTAGGGCGGGGCGCCGTCGGTGGGCACCGCCCACGCCACGGGCGGGACGAACTGCTCACGCGGAACGGCCAGGAACGCGTCGCGCCACCGTGGTTCGGTCAGATGCCCCGACCGCACCAGCGCGGCGACCAGATCAGCGGGTTCGGCCATTGCTCCGGCCTCTCGCGGGTACCGCCGCCCGGGGCGGGGCGTCCGGGGACTGGGGCGACGATTCGTACGGCTGACTGGGCTCGGGGGCACCTTGGTGCTCGGCCTTCATGGCACCGTCCTGCCACTCGGAGAGACGAGACAGGCTGACGGTAACGCACCGTGCGCGGACTGTCAGAAGGAACGGCCGGGTGGGGTCAGTCGGAGTGCTCCTGGCATTCCAGGTTCTCCGGCGCGCACGGCACGGTCCCGGCGTATATGTCCTGGTCACCTTCGGAGGTCCCGGGAGTCACCGCCCCGCCTTCCTGCGCATCGGACAGGGGGGCTACCCGTCCGAGGCCGCGGCGGCGACCGGTTGCCGGAGGATGGTGCGCAGCTTCTCCGGCGCGACCTTGCGGAAGTCGCTGAGGTAGATCTCGTGGTGCCTGCCGACCATGCGCAGCCCGCTGTCCGGGATGAACCCGTGGTGCATCCGCGCGAGCACGTCCGCCTCGTGGTCGAAGGGGCCGACGTGCAGCGTCTGCACGCAACGGCCCTCGGACAGCGTCTCCAGCCGGACGTCTCGCAGACGGACGGGCCTGTTCTTCGCCGCGGCCCGCTCGACGGCGGTGGCGAACATGTCCTGGCCGATCCAGTCCGGGGTCATGATCATCAGCGTCCAGTCCCACCGCGACTTGTCACGCGTCGCCGTGAAGGCGTCCATGTCCTCGGCCCACCACAGGCCCTCCAGCGGCATGACGACGTAGTCGCGCCCGAGGTCCTGCTTGCTGGCGAACTTCAGCTTGTAGGCGACGGGGTAGAGGGCTTCGACCGCTTCGGCGAAGGCGGGCGAGGTGTTCGGATCCCCGTGGCCGTCGACCATGAGGTACTGCAGATCCGGTATCTCCGCGATCCGGAACCTGTCCCGTTTCGCCTGGTAGGCATCGAGGGTCTTCTTGAAGTCAGCCTTGTTCGTCATCGGGCACCTGGACTCGACCGGCGAGCCACGACCTTTCCGCCTCCAGGAGGCTCAGTGAGAACGAGAACACCTCCCGCGCCGCCGGCGCGAAGGGGGCCTGTGCCCGCTCGGCCTCCCGGACCGAGGCGATGCGCTCCTCCACCCGGGCCAGCCTGGTGCGCAGCGCCTCGGTGTACTCGTGCTCGGGGAGGAGCGGCAGGTTGGCGATTCCCACCAGCAGCGGGTGCGGCACCGGCCGCAACTCCCGGAGGAGGTCGAGCGCTCCGCGTTCGGCGGCCTGCCTGCCGGTGGCGGTGGGGTGGAAGACGCGGCGGGACTTCGCCGCAGCGGGGGCCTCCGGGACGTGGGCCAGGCCCCGCTTCTCCAACTTGGTGAGCAGGTAGTAGATCGAGGAGAACCCGATGTCCGTCCACTGGCGGATGCCGCGCTGCTCGATGACCTGTTCCAGGTCGTAGCCGTGCCGGGGGCGTTCGACGATCAGGCCCAGGACGGTGAGTTCGGCGGGTGTCAGCTCCACGCGGCTATTCTAGTACTAGAATATCCAGCCGTGAAGACCTGCTCCGGTGAGGGCCGCCGGTCGGGGTACCGGCCTCCTGACCGGAAGAGGCTCCTCGCCTCACGTTCGCCAGGCCCCCAGGCACCGCACCATGAACCGGCAGGGGACGGCCTGCCCCTTGGTCTGGTCGACGGTGCCGGCCAGGTGCAGGTCGAGTTCCGGGCAGTGGAAGAGCCAGGTCCCGGTCGCCCCCGAGTGGCCGACGAGCGTGACAGGCCGATCTCCCGGCGCGGCGAGCCGACCGACCCGGAAGAACACGGTGCCCAGTCCGTACCGGAGGACGGGGATGTTGCCCAGCCGGTTTCGCCGCTCGGTGAGCAGGTCCGGCGAGTGGACGTCCTCGAAGAGCTCGCCGCCTGGTCGTCCGGGCCCGGTGGAGAGCGAGGCGGAGGGCTAGGTCGTGTTCTTTGCCTCCTTCCGGGCTCGTGTCCGCCGGGCTTCCTCTCGCTGCGCCTCTGCGCTCGTGAAGCACCTCCAGGCTGAACGTCGCACATCGTCTTGCGAGAGATCGCCCGGACGGCCGCTCTCCGACCCGGAAGCGTCCTGAAAACACTCCCTAGTGCTGTGACCGCGTGGGTTCGCCGTGTTCGTGGTCGGCGCGGTCGGACGTGCGGTGATACGTGTTGATCAGGACGCCGGACGGTGTCGACCGTACTGCGGTCAGGGTCAGGCGGCGCGGGGTGCTGCCGTCGGCGAAGAGCCGCTTGCCGCTGCCCAGGATGAGCGGGAAAACCAGCAGGCGGTACTCGTCGACGAGGTCGTGCTCGATCAGCGTCCGCAGTAGATCGCCGCTGCCCAGTACCACGGTCTCCCCCTGCGTCGCGGCCTTGACCCGGCTGACCTCCGACGCCAGGTCGGCGCCGAGGAGAACGGAGTTGGCCCACCGAAGGTCCTCGAGGGTGCGGGAGGCGACGTACTTGGGCATCGCGTTCATCGCCGCCACAGCGGGGTCGTCCATGTCGCCGTACGGCCAGGTGTCGGCGAAGATCTCGTACGTCCTGCGGCCGAGGAGCAGCGCGCCTGCTCCGGCCGTGGACTCGCTCATGACCCGCTCCACGACGTCGTCGACGTAGGGCAGCACCCAGCCTCCCTCGTCGAACCCGCCGTCCCGGTCCTCGTCCGCGGAGAGGACCGACTGCATGACACCGTCCAGCGACACGAAGTTGACCACGACCAGCGGCCCCATGGAGCCTCTCCCATCAGTTCGTCCGCCTACGTCGTGATCGACCAGGCATCGGGAGGAAAATCATCGGCGTTCGGGAAAGAGAAGCATCGACCGCCCGCCGGCCGCTTCGGTCGCCGACCGGCGGCCCGGCGAACCCAGGCGGTCACGGCGCTAGCCCGCCTGGTGGGCGATCTGGATGAGGTTGCCGCAGGTGTCGTCGAGGACGGCCGTGGTCACCGGTCCCATGTCGACGGGCTCCTGGGTGAAGCGCACACCGAGTCCGCGCATCCGCTCGTACTCGGCCTTGACGTCGTCGACCGCGAACGAGGTGAACGGGATGCCGTCGGCGACCAGGGCGTCCTTGAACGGCTTCACCGCCGGGTGTCCGCTGGGTTCGAGCACCAGCTCGGTGCCGTCGGGGTCCTGCGGGGACACCACGGTCAGCCACCGGGCCTCACCCATCGGGATGTCGTGCTTCTTCACGAAGCCCAACACCTCGGTGTAGAACCGCAGCGCCTTCTCCTGGTCGTCGACGAGCACACTCGCCAGGTTGATCCTCATGTCGGTCCCCTTGTCTCGTCCGTGACGGCGCCGCTGTCGGGGCCGCCTCCGGTTGCGTCGTCGGAATTGCCGAGCCACCGCTCGACGATCGGTTCGAGCGGCCCGGTGTTGATGTAGTGGAACTTGTACCGGCCCTCGCGTCTGGTCTCGACCAGGTCGGCGGCCTCGAGAACGTCGAGGTGCTGTGAGATCGCCTGCCGCGAGGAGCTGAGCCGGTGCCTGGTCGTGAGACGGGCACAGAGCTCGAAGAGCGTCTGCCCGTTCCGGTCGGTCAGCTCGTCGAGGATGGTGCGCCGCGTGGGGTCGGCCAGTGCCTTGAAGACGTCTCCCATGCTCAAGCATGTTAGGCAAGCAATTACTTGCATGTCAAGATCGGACATCCCAGCCGAAACCCGCGCGGCCTCGACCACGGCTCACGTTCGCACGATCCGTCTCCGTCACAACCCGCGAAACGCCGCTCCCGGCACCAGGCGCACAACATGTCCGAGGGCCTCGCCCGCAGGACAACCACACGGAGCACCCGACGGGCCTGATGACGGCGGCCGCACCGGTCGCACCTGCTTGGTTCCGGGTCGAAGATCGGTTGACCACCGGTTGAGTCACCCCTTGGGTCCCGCGGGACTCGCCCACGGCCGCGGCCCGCACAACCCCGGATGTCCACCGAACCACCGCCGAACAGCCTCCGCTCTCCGCCCGATCCGGACGGAAGACCCTGCGAACACCCGGAGGAGGCCGACGGGACGGTCCCGTCCCGCACCAGGGTGCACAGACTTCGCCCGGACTCGCGGATTCGCCTGACGAGCGGCGGACCGTCCTGTTAGCGTCCTGATCCGACCCAAGGAAGGAGAGGGAGCCGTGGCCTACCCACTGGACGTGCATCGGTGGACCGTCGTGGAATCCTCCGTCAACGGTCAGACCTGGAACGACTACATCCACCGCGCCTACGGGCGCTACTCCGACGACGACCTGAAGCGCGACCTGAACACCGCCCTGGAAGCGGACGGCGTCAGCAGCCCCCAGGAGCTGAGCGAGCACATCATCGCCTCCAGGGGCGGAGTCCTGCCCACCGGCACGACCCTTCGGCTCGTGCACCGTCAGCCGACCTGCCCGCCCGTGGACTGTCTCCCCGGGTGCCCCAAGATGGAGCCGAGCAGTCTCATCCACTGGCTGGGGCACAACACCGTGGGCACCAACCTGGGGCACAGCCTCCAACGCGTCGGCCTGGTGTTCATCGACCACATCAGGCGTGCGCGGGCCGACGGGCGCGTGCACGACCTGCGCAACGTCGGCGACCGGGCCATCGGCCTCCTCGACCAACGCCTCAGGGAGTACCAGGGCCCGTTCGTCAGTACCGCGGACCACATCGACGACCTGCTGGACCAGGTGGGCCGGGAAGCAGACGAGAGCGTCGAGGACGTACGCCCCCAGGTCCGGGAGGCTTTGGAGGCTCTGCGGTCGGGCACCCGACTGCTGCGTGCCGCTGCCCGGGGAACTGCCTGAGCCCGGTCATCGCCACGGCCCGGGCGACCGGAGCCACGCCCGGGGTCCTCCCTCGCAACGCTGCCCCACCTGTGTGCCGTCCTCAGAGCGCCCAGCCGAACGCCGAAGCGTGTGGGGCGCCGAGGAACCCCCGGCGACAACGCGGCCCCGACCACCACCTCGGATACGGCTTCGGGCACGGTCCGGCACGGTGATCACCATCGTCGCGCGGTCCTGGGCCGTTCCCGCTGCTCGGCGAGGTGGCCGGGACCGGTGGACGGTGCTCCGACAGGAGGGGGATCGCGGTGAGGAGTCCTGACCCGGCGCAGCCCCTCGGGTGCGGACATGAGAGCGGCCCCGCCCTGTGGGCGGGGCCGCTCTGCGCTGACCCGCTACGGGGCGCGTACCGCCGCCAGCAGCGCCATCCACTCGGTGGCCGGGGCGGAGAGCTCGCCCGACTCCCGGTTCTGGGTGTCGCGGAGACCGGTGAACAACCCCTCGGCAACCTCCACGCAATGGCCCTGCTGACCGCTGTAGCTGGACGTGTGCCACACTCCGTCGTCAGTCATCGAGATGCCCTCTTCTCGCTTCTATGGAACGTACGGTCTCCTCATGTGGGAGTGCCTGCGACCGCAACGCACCGAACTTCCTCAGGGAGTTTGCCACGGTCTGAGCGTCGACAATCACGTGCCCCGCACCCGGAACTTCAGCGTAGACCAGGCTCTCCGCCTCACTCATTTCGAGGATGACGAACGAGCCGTCCATCGCCGAGTGCGCTCCCCGCGCAGACGGCACGCACTGGATCTGAACGAACGGATGCCTGGCCAGGTTCAACAGGTGGTCGAGTTGTTCCTTCATCACGCCCCCCGCTGAACCCACCGCCCCGGGGCCGGTCACCTTCCCCGGACCGACCCCGGGCCCAGCGACGTGGAACGGCCTCCCCTGCGATCGTGCGCCGACCCGCCTCGCATCGCTCAACAGCATCACGCTGTTCATCTCACCGAAGACCGGCGTTCAGTCCAAATACCGAGACTTTTAGCAACGGCCGCTTTTTTCGAGGAAGCACCAGGTCAGTAATTATTACCGAGCCCTCGCAACATCATGACCCTCCGAAATCACTTCAATACCCTCAGCAACTCATAGCAGTTCAGGTGCGTCGGATTTTCACACACAAGAGTCACTTGTCACGCGCGACACCTTTGAAGTACGGGGAGTTATTTGACGCAGTATGACCACAATGTCGCATTGGACTGACAGTCAGGGCATCAGCTAGAAATGTCATCAGCCATGAGCGAAAAAAACAACCAGCGGCATTTCACAGGGAAAGTCCAGGGAGTCCGACATCGCTTCTTCGGCCCGGGCGTGATGTGCCGGGGAGGCTGACTCGGCGTGGGGCCGATGACACCACCAGCCCTGCCGGGAGGCACCGAGCCAGTGAAGCGATTCGTCCAGCTCAGCCAGATCTCACGGAAGACCGACTACGACTACTGCGTCATCGGTGGAGGGCCCGCAGGCCTCATGGCCGCGTACGAGCTCTCCAGGCACGGCGAGACACTACTGCTGGAAGCGGGGGTCGCCTCGTCCGAACGCCCCTACACGGACCTGCGCGCCGAGACGACCGACAGCGTACTCCTGAGCGACCACGGCACCCATCCGGCGAACCCCTGGACCCTGCGCGGTCCCGGCGGCGGCATGGAGCGGTACGCGGGGATCCTCATCCGCTACCGGCTCCAGGACTTCGACAGGTCCTCGGTCTTCGCGCACGCCTCGGCCGATCCGCGCTGGCCGATCGAGTACGAGGACCTGCGGCCGTACTACGACGAGGTCGAGCAGCGGTTCGGGGTCGCACGCGCCTCCGGGCTCGACCCCACCGAGCCGCCCTCGTGCGCGCCGTTCCTGCCCCCGCATCGGACCAGCGCACGGGCCGCACTGATCAACGAGGCCTTCGACGAGCTCGGAGTCGGGCACTTCCCCACCCCTCTCGGCGTCAACTCCCGACCCTTCGCACGGCGCCCCGCCTGCACACACTGCGGACACTGCAACGAGACGCGCTGCCAGACAGGTGCGAAGGCATCACTGCTCCCGCTCGTGCTCGGCTCCGGCTCGAACCGCCGGCTACGGCTGGCGCACGCGGTCACCGCCGAGGCCCTTCGTGTCGACTCCACGGGCCGGGCCAGCTCGGTCGAGTGCCTGGACACGGTCGAGGGCCGACCCGCGACCGTCAGAGCGCGGCACTTCGTCATCGCGGCCGGTGCGCTCAACAGCTGCGCACTGCTCCTGCGCTCCACCAGCCGGCTCCATCCGCGAGGCCTGGCCAACGGGAACGACCAGGTGGGGCGGGGCATCCAGTTCAAGCTCACCGGCTACGCCGAGGTGCGCGCCCCGGCCCGGGCATTGCACGGTGAGAGCCCGACCCTGTTCAGCACCACGGCGACCACCGACTTCTACCACCAGCTGCCCGAAGGCGGATGCGGCGGCTTCGTCTACGACGCGTCAGCCCCCGGTCGGCCCGACACGCTCCGGCTGCACTTCGTCATATCGGAGGCGCCGATGTCGGAGAACTTCGTGGCGCCGGGCCCGACCGCCTCCACGAGACCGAACGTCGTGATCAGACATTCGACCCACAAGGTCGACCGACTCCGGCTGCGGTCCCTCCGGTCCATCGCGGTCGGCACGCTCTCACGCATCGACCGCCGCGTCCGCGTCCACGAGGAGTTCAACGCCACGGGCATGGCGCACCTAGCGGGCGGGTGTCGTGCCGGCACGGATCCCAGGACCTCGGTGGTCGACCCCGAGGGACGACTGCACCAGTGCGACAACGTCCATGTCGCCGACTCCGCCTATTTCCCGTACGCGGCCTCCGCCAACCCGACGATGACCTTGATCGCCAACGCACTGCGCATCAGCAGGCAGCTCGCGCAGCAATCCTAGGGGAACCCTGTGGAAGGAACACGAGAAGCACTCGACATCACCTGCACGCGAACGCGGGACGCCGACCGCAAGAACCCGCTGCTCCTGGAACGGGGTCGGGGCGCGACGTTCGTCGACGTCCAGGGCAGGTCGTACGTCGACTTCACCTCCTGTACCGGCGCCGCACCCCTCGGCATGGGACACCCCCGGATCGTCGAAGCCGTCACCCGGCACCTCACCGCGGGAGGCGGCGTCCTACCGGGGACCATGAGCAGGGTCCGTGTCGACCTGGCGCGACGGCTTCTCGACCTGTTCCCGCAGAGCGAGAGGGTCGCCTTCATGCGGACCGGCTCCTGCGCGACCACCGCGGCGGTGCGTCTGGCCAGGGTGGCGACCGGCAAGGACGTGGTCCTCACCAGCGGATACCACGGGTGGCACGACTGGCAGCTGCAGTACCAGGGCGACACCCGACAGCGTGCGTCCGATCCCCGCGTCCACCACTTCGGCTACGACGCCGACCATCTGCTCGCACTCTGCCGAAGGTTCGCGGACGACCTCGCCGCCGTCATCAGCTCTCCCGAGCACGACGTCATGCCGACGGAGCACCTGGAGCAGTTGATCGCGATCACGCACGACTTCGGCGCCGTCGCCGTCCTGGACGAGGTGATGACGGGGTTCCGCGTCGGCCCCGGCGGGCTGACGGCGCGCCTGGACCCCACGCCCGACGTCACGGTTCTCAGCAAGGGGCTCGCGAACGGCAGCGCCCTCTCCGCCGTACTGCTCGGCCCACGGGTCGCCGACGCCCACGAGGCCGGCGACCTCGGGAACACGTATCTCCGTGAGACGACGCCCTTCGTCGTGGCGCTGGAGACCATGGACCTCCTCATCGAGGAGACGGAACGGCTGCACCGCACCACCGCGACCCTGGGGTCCGGGCTCAACGACGTGTTCGCCACCGCCGGGTACCCGGCGTGCGCGGTGTGGGACGACGGGATCCTCCACCTGGTCTTCGCCGGCGACGACCTCGCCGACGACTTCTACCGGACGATGCTCGGTCGCGGCCTCTTCCTGGGGACCGGCGGCACCGTCCTGCCCGGAGCCGGAGTGACGGAGGAGCACGTGGACCTCGCCGTCCGAGCAGCCCGCGGGATCGCGGAGAGGGCGGCGGGGACCGGCCTCACGACACCCGTCGACGCCCGAGGCGACAGCTCGCTCCGGCGGCCGTTCGCCGACTTCTGTACCGACAGCTTCCACACGACGCCCGCCGTGGCGGACCTGTGGTGGACCACCAAAGTCGCCGCGCAGGTGACACCCGCACACGAGAAGGGGGAAGCCCGATGAACCCGGTACTGCTCGGCGGCGAGAACCGATCCGGCACCACACTGCTCAGCCTCGTCCTCAACTCCCACCCCGACCTGTGCGTCGGCCCGGAACTCGACTTCGTCGAACCCCCGAACCTCGGCACGCACGTCCTGGAGGCGATCGAGCTGGTGCGGTCGCGTGACCCGCGAGCCGTCGGACCCGGCACCTCCAGCGGGGATCCGTACTGGTACGACTCCGCCCACTTCGTCAAGCAGTGCGAACGGTTCGGAATCGGTTACGGCGAGCTGGCCGACACGATCCGCGAGCGGCTCGGCCACGGCGGAGGCAACCTCGTCACGCTCCCGCAGCGCTGCGAGCTGATCAGGGCCCTGTGCGAGGCCCGCGCCCGCGCGCAGGGCGCCACGATGTGGGGCATCAAGCTGCAGCGCAAGATCAAGGACGTGGACGAGTTCGCCAGGATCTGGCCGCGGGCGCGCTTCATCCACATCGTCCGCGACGGCAGGGACGTCATCACGTCCCACCTCAACACGGTGCCCGACTGGGGGCACAAGAACATCGAGATCGCGGCGCGGGACTGGGTGGAGATCATCACCTTCGCACGCCACCGGGCCCCGGACGACCGCTACCTCGAGGTCCGCTACGAGGACCTGGTCGGCTCACCCGAGACGGCCACGCGCCGGATGTGCGACTTCCTCGGCATCGCGTGGTCGGCGAACATGATCCGCCACCACGAACTGGAGCACCCCCTCCACCGGAACCCGTGGTCCCACCCCGCCTCGGAACAGACGAAGGCGCGACTCACCCAGGGCTCCGTGGGCCGCTTCCGACACGAACTCGGACACGCGAGGACGACACAGTACGAGAGCATCGCAGGGGATCTGCTGACCGACTGCGGATACGAGCGGAGCGCAGTTGCTCCACCTCGATGACACCACCCTGTTCGTGGGCCTGTTCGCACTGATCCTGTTCAGTGCCGCCGTCCAGTCCCTCTCGGGGTTCGGCTACGCGCTGCTCAGCGCACCGCTGCTCACGGCGACGCTCGGCGGCCCCCAGGCCGTCTCGACCATCATGATCACCGGCACCGCCTGCGACATCGCCATCCTGGCGATGCGACGGAGCGTGCCGCAGCCCGCGATGCGGGAGACGTACGCTCTCGGGCTGTGGTCCGCCCCGGGGATGCTGGCCGGAGCCTGGCTGCTCACGGCACTGCCCGCGCTCGGGCTCCAGGTGTTCGTCGCGTGCGTCGTGATCGCCGCGGTGGTCCTGAGGATTCTCTCCCGTGACAACGGCACCGTCCTGAAGCCGGCCTGGGCGGTTCCGGCCGGCCTCCTGTCAGGGGCGTTGAGTACCTCGACGTCCCTGGCGGGGCCACCCAGCGTCTACTACCTCGTCCACCGGGGCCTGAGCCCGCACACCATGCGCGACACGCTCGTCACCCTCTCCCTGGTGCGCCTGCCGCTCAGCGTCACAGCGCTCCTGGTCACGGGAGCCTGGGAGGTCTACCCCCTCTGGGCGCCACTCGTCGGCGCAGCGCTGCTGGGGCAGGTCGCGGGAACACAGGCGTTCCACCGCTTCGGCCACGCCCGGTACGAACACATCGTCCTCGGGCTGCTCACCACCTCGGCCGTCGTGTCACTGGCCGCGCTCGGCATCACGTGATCTGGCTCCACGCTGTCCCCTCCCCCAAGGACGACAAGGCCGAAACCGGGGAAACGGGCGCGCTCTGCGGCATCGATCGCGGGAACCGCCTCCGCCCCCGACGGGTGTCGGGGGCGGAGGCGCGGCGGGCGCGCAAGGTTCCGGGGACGACGTACGCGCGAGGCCGCGTCCCGCCCCGTCCGTGCGGCGCGGGTTCCCGTTCCGATGCTCCCGTCATCGGCCGAGGTCCCGCAGGCAGCGGCTAGCAGCCCTTCGTGACATCGCTGATGGACGTGGCGTTGTAGCGGACGCTGCTCTTGACGCCCGCCCCCGTCACCAGGCACACCTGGTCAACGACCGCATTGTTGAGTTTGACCGTGACCCTCTGGCTCGTCGAACAGTGGTTGTTGAAGTAGAGCGTCGTGGTGACCAGCCCACTGTTGCTCCAGGAGAAGTTGACCTTGTTCCCGCTGGGATTGTCGCAGCTGATGCTCCGGGTCGCCTGCGCCTGCACGTCGGCACTGGCAGCGGGCGCCACACCCACGACCAGGCCCGCGGTCAGAAACAGAGCGGACACGGATGCCACCGCACGGCGAATCGAGTTTCTCAAGAAGTCATCCATTCAAGAAAGGGCCATAGGGATTCACACACCGCGAGAATGTGTGACTGAGTCGATTGTTCCTCGCACCCGCCCCGACGTCATTGACGTGGAGTGACCGGCTTCTTGACGATGAGTACCCCGGCGCCGTTCCCCCGGATGTTCCCCGGCATCGCCGAAGGATCTGAAGACGTCGACCACCTCGGGCACGTCGATGCGCGCCTCCGGACATGGGGCGGCCGGAGCTTCGCACCAAAACCAACACAACTGTTGGTTTTGTGGACGGATCGCTGTACGGTGACCTGCACCCGGCCCGGCCCACCCCCTGTGAGGACCCCCGATGGAGAGCATCACCAAGAACCGGCAGAGGCCCGCAACCCTGCGCGCGATGATCGCCAGGGCCTACGGCCGCGCACGGGTTCCCGCCGGTGAGGACTTCGCGGTCGAGCTCGACCACGGCTGGTTCAACGCCGTCTACCGCATCACCCTGGGCGACGGAGCTCAGGTGGTGCTGAAGGTCGCCCCGCCCGCCGGGGTCGAGGTGATGACCTACGAGCGGGACATGATGCGCAACGAGCTGGCGGCCGTCGCGTTGATCGAGCAGCACACCTCGGTGCCCGTGCCGCGGGTGGACTTCGCGGACACCACCCGTGAGGTGTGCGACGCGGACTACTTCTTCATGCCCTACGTCGACGCCGACAACCTGAGCGTCATCAGCCCCACGCTGGGCGACGCCGAGCGCGCGGCCTACCACCGGGCCATGGGCAGGGCCGACCGGGAGTTCAACTCCATCACCGGCCCGCACTTCGGGCCGCTGGCCGGCCCCGGGGACGACAGTTGGCGACGGGTGTTCACCGGCATGGTCGAGGCGGTCCTGCGCGACGGCGAGCACCGCGAGGTCGACCTGGGCTGGAACTACGCACTTCTGCGGAACCTGGTGCGTGAGCACGGTGAGGGCTTGGACGAGGTCGCCGAACCCCGCTTCGTGGAGTGGGACCTGTGGGACGGCAACGTCATGGTCCGCGACGGGGGGATCGTGAGCATCATCGACCACGAACGCGCCTTCTACGGCGACCCGCTCGCCGAGGCGGGCTTCACCGGCACCCAGCTCCCCGGCTTCGGTGACCCGACCCCGTTCATGGAGGGGTACGGCCATCCGCCGCTGACCGGGTCCCAGACGGTGCGTCGGCGCCTGTACTGCCTGCACCTGATCCTGGTCATGATCATCGAGACCGTCTACCGCGGCCACGGGGACGACCGGCAGTACACCTGGACGCGCGGACAGCTCGACGCCCTGATGGCCCTGTTCGGCCACCGCCGCTGACCGGCCCACCCTGAACGGGGCGGACCGGGTCAGGGGTCGGGCAGCTCCGCGACGGAGCGCAGACGCGAACGCAGCCGGTCCGCCATGTCGACCCGTGCGGGGTCCAGCAGCCACTGGACCTGCAGTCCGTCCATGAGCGCCACCAGTTCCACCTCCAGCCCCTCCACGCTCACACCGGGACGGACCAGGCCGCGCCTGTCCAGGTCGGCCAGGGCCCGGCGCACGTCGTGGCACAGGTTCTCGTAGCGTCGGCGGAAGTAGGCGTGGGCGGGGTGGGCGGGGTTGCCCGCCTCGGTGGACAGCACCGCGAACAGGCTGACGATGCCCGGGTCGGTCGCGTTGTGCTCCACCAGCCGCACCAGCCGGGAGAAGTACTCCGCGCCGTCGTGTGCGGGGTCCTGGTCGGCGAAGAACAGGTCGCCGTTGACGCGGTCGCGTTCGGTGAGCACCGCTTCCAGCAGCGACTCCTTGGTCGGGAAGTGGTGCAGGAGGCCGGCCCGGGAGACACCGCAGTCGGCGGCGATACGCACCATGCTGGCCTGGTGGTAGCCCACCGTGCCGAACGCCTTCAGCGCGGCCCGCAGGATCTGGGTGCGCCGCTGCCTCCCCTTGTCGTAGCCGCCCGCCGGCGGACCCGGGACCGGCTCTCCCGGCTCCTCCCCGCTCCTGGCCGCCGACGGTTCGCCGCGGTCCCCTCCGGAGTCGACGGCGGTGTCCCGAAGCGCTCCGGTCCGGACGGGGAGTGCACCGGAAGGCGGCGGAAGGGTGGTGATGCGGAGGGCGGCCTCGCGGATCTCGGCCTGGTCCTTGGGGTCGCTGTCCAGGGCGCTGTGGATGGTCAGGCCCTCGATCAGCGCGTCCACCATGCGTGCGGTGAGCGGGTCGAAGTGCCGTTCCAGCGCGGCGCGGCTGCGGTCCATCCACGCCACCGTGATGTCGCGGAAGGAGGGGTCGCGTGCGGCGAGGGTGTACAGCTCGTGGGTGAGAACCAGGTCGCGAGGGGCGGCGAAGACGTCGTCGGTGATGATCCTGGCGACCGCGTCGAGGGCCTGCGTGCGGTCACGGGCCCGCCGCATGCGCTGGTCGAATCGGTCGCCCACCTCCTGGGCGAACCGGCTCAGGGCCTCCCGCAGCAGTTCGTCCATGCCGCTGAAGTGGTAGGTCATCGACCCCAGGGGGACATCGGCGGCCTCGGCGACCTTTCGGTGGGAGGTGCCCGCGACGCCGACGGTGGCGATGACCTCCAGGCAGGCGTCGACGATGCGGTCCCGGCGTTGGGGGTCGTGGCGGCGACGCGGCACGAGGACACCTTTCCGGTCGGAGGGCCCGCCCGCCCCCGGAACGGAGCCCGGCGGGACTGAGGGGCGGAGCTGTGGAAACCGTACCCGCCCGCCCGGCGTCGCCGCCGGAGACGTGCCTCCCCGCCCGGCGCACGCGCGGCGCACCGGCCCGGGGCCGGACGTCATCCGTGCGTCCGGAGGCTTCCTGACCCCACCCCTGATGTGTACGATCGTACTCATGATTCTGCAGGAGACCGCCGGCCCGGACGTGCGGGACCGACGCGCACGCATGGCCGTGGGCGCGCTGTTCTTCACCAACGGAGCGCTGTTCGCCAACCTCGTCCCCCGTTTCCCCCAGATCAAGGCCGACCTCGAACTGGGCGCCGCCGCGTACGGGCTGGCGGTGGCGGCCTTCCCCGCCGGCGCGATCGCCGCGGGCCTGACCGCGGCGGTCCTCATCCGCCGCTTCGGCTCGGCACGGGTCGCGGTCCTGGGCACCCTCGCCACGGGCCTGGGCACCTGGGCCGCGGCCTTCGCCCCCGGCTTCTGGGTGTTCGCCGCCGCACTGCTGGTGGCCGGGGCGATGGACTCGCTCACCGACGTGGGTCAGAACGCGCATGCGCTGCGGGTCCAACGCCGCTACGGGCGCTCCATCCTCAACAACTTCCACGCCGTGTGGTCCATCGGCGCCGTCACCGGCGGAACCATGGCCGCGGGCGCCATCGCTCTGGAGATCCCCCGACAGATCCACCTGGGTCTGAGCGCCGCGCTCTTCTCGGCGGTCGCGCTGTTCGCACTGCGCTGGTGCCTGCCCGGCCCCGACACCCCGGGGGTCGAAGAGAACACGGTCGCCACACCCCGCGAACTCTCCGACCAGGCGGTCGACACGGCGAGGACCCGCACGTGGGTCGTGTGGACACTGGCGGCACTGGTGCTCCTCGCCATCTCGGGCACTGTGGTCGAGGACGCGGGCAGCTCCTGGGCGGCGGTCTACCTCTCGGGTTCGCTGCACGCACCGGCCGCCGTGGCCGCGGCCGGTTTCATCGCCCTGGTCGGCGCCCAGTTCGTCGGGCGACTGGTCGGCGACAGGTGCGTCGACCGGTTCGGACAGCGCGCGGTGGCGCGCGCCGGCGGCCTGCTCACCGCTGTGGGCATGGGGCTGGCACTGGCCTTCCCGAGCGTGCCCGGAACGATCGCAGGGTTCGCGGTCGCCGGCCTGGGGGTGGCGACCCTCGTGCCCGCGGCCATGCACGCGGCCGACGAGCTTCCCGGTCTGCGTCCGGGCACCGGCCTGACAGTGGTCTCCTGGCTGATGCGGTTGGGCTTCCTGCTCTCGCCGCCCCTGGTGGGCCTGGTGGCCGAGGCGTCCAGCATCCGGACGGGACTGGCCCTGGTACCGATCGCCGGAGTCGTCACGATCCTCCTGGCCGGGGTCCTCAGCTCCCGCCCCCGACCCTGAGCCGTACGATCTCAGCCACACCGAAGCCCCACACGAGGAGCCACCGTGAACACCTCCCCCTCCACCCCCCGCGGCCGGGTGGGCGTCATGCTCCCCCGCGACCTGCCCTCGGCCCAGGTCCTGCCCTTCGTCCGCGAGGCCGAGGACCTGGGCTTCGACGAACTGTGGGTCGTGGAGGACCTGGGCTTCCGGGGCGGTGTCGCCCAGGCCGGCGCGGCGCTGGCCAGCACCGCGCGCATCACCGTCGGCATCGGGATCCTGCCCGCGGGGGCGCGCAACGCCGCCTTCGCCGCCATGGAACTGGCCACCCTGTCCCAGCTCTTCCCGGGGAGGCTGACCGTGGGCGTCGGCCACGGCATGGAGGACTGGATGCGGCAGGTCGACGCCCGCCCCGCCAGCCCTCTGACCCTCATCGAGGAGTACACCACCACCCTGCGCACCCTGCTCCGGGGCGACCCCGGGCCCGCCCCGGGACGGTACGTGCACGCCCAGGACGTGCTGCTCGACCAACCCCCCGCCCACACGCCCCCGCTCGTCCTGGGCGTGCGCGGTCCCAAGTCGCTGGCGGTGGCCGGCCGCGTCGCCGACGGCATCCTGCTGGCCGAGCCCTCCGCCCCCGCCTACGTCTCCGCCGCTCTCGGGCACGCCCGTTCGGAAGCCCCCGGACGCGACATGGAGGTCATCACCTACGACGTCGCCCTGGTGGACGACGACGGCGAGGCCGCCCTGGAGCAGGTCCGGCCCGCGTTGGCGTGTGCCGGGGAGGCGGCGTGGAGCCCCCATATCGCCCCTCTGCCGTATGCGCGGGAGCTGGCCGAGCACCGTGACGCGTGCGCGTCCGCGGAGGAGTTCGCCGCGACCATGCCCCGCGCCTGGGTGGACGAGCTGTCGCTGGCCGGGACCGTGGATCAGGTGCGCGCCAAAATCGCGGCCCGCCACGACGCGGGCGCGACGAGCGTGGTGCTCACACCCGCCGGACCGGACCCCTTGGCCATGCTCAGGTCCCTCGGACGGGTCCTGGACAGCGACCGGCCCTCCTCTCCGGACGACGCCCCGCGCCCCTGACCCGCACCCAGCGATGGTGCGGGACCTGGAGTGCGCCCACCGGGTTGCGGCGCACTCCTCCCCGCCCTGCACCGAACCACCGGTGCGGGGATCCCCGTGACGGAACCGGCAGACGTGGGTGCGACCTCCTGAACTCTCTCTGCCGAACCCTTCTGCCGTAGTCCGGCCACCGCACCGCGTACGGGAGCCGCCAGGCGGGCGGCGCACGCACGGGGTGCGGACCGCGGGCTCGGTACCCTGGGCCCCGTCACGGGTCCGTCGTCGGCGCGGGAGCGGCCGTCGGCGGCCTCCGGTACCGAGGCGAAAGGCTTTCGCGTGGAGGACCTGACGGTCGACGAGACCCTGGTGCGGTCCCTGCTGGACGCACAGCACCCGGACCTCGCGGGGCTGGAGCTGCGGCCCGTGGACGGCGGCTGGGACAACCGGATGTGGCGCCTCGGTGAGGATCTGGCGGTTCGTCTGCCGCGCACTCCGCGTGCCCCCACCCTGCTCCGTTCGGAACACCGATGGCTGCCGGCCCTGGCGCCCCGCCTCCCGCTGCCCGTCCCGGTCCCCGTGCGTCTGGGGACGCCGTCCGCGAGCTTCCCCGAGACCTGGCTCGTCACGACGTGGGTCGCCGGCGAACCGGCGGACCGCACCCCGGTCTGCCGCGGCCCGCAGGCGGCCGAGGCCTTGGCGGGCTTCCTGACCGCCCTCCACCAGGAGGCGCCCGACAACGCCCCAGACAGCCCCGGACGCGGTGTCCCCCTGGCGGACATCGCCGGGGAGGCCGAAGAGCACCTCCGGGCTGCTGCCTCCCGCAGCGACATCACCCGGATGCGGGAGGTGTGGAGCGACGCGGTGACGGCCCCGGCGTGGGACCGGCCTGCGGTGTGGCTCCACGGCGACCTGCACCCGGCGAACGTCGTCGTCTCGGACGGGACCCTGGCGGGTGTGATCGACTTCGGTGACCTGTCCTCCGGTGATCCGGCGATCGACCTCGCGGCGGCGTGGCTCCTGCTGCCCTCGGGCGCGGCCGAGCGGTTCTTCGACGCGTACGCCCCCGCCGACGCGGCCGCGGTCCGCCGGGCGCGGGGATGGGCGCTCCTGCGCTGCCTCATACTCATCGACATCGGTCACGCCGGTGACCTGGGGCTTCCAGGTGGCAAGCCCACGTGGAAGCCCGCGGGCGAGGCCGGACTCGCCCGGCTGCTCGCGTCGCGCCTCCCGCCGCCGTGAGCCGCGGCGGCGGGCACGTCTCCGTGCTCAGCCGCCGGCGGCGCCGAACCACCCGGGCAGGTGGGCGAGCAGATCCTGCTGGTCGTCACCGACCCACGCCACGTGGCCGTCCGGCCGCAGCAGCACGGCGGGCACGTCCAGTTCGTCGCTGTCGTCGATGACGTGGTCGACCCGGTCGGACCAGCCCTCCACCGAGAGCCGGCCGGTCCGGTCGAGGAGCAGTCCGCGACCGCCGTGCAGCAGGTCGTAGAGGCGGCCCCGCTTCAGGCCGATGTCGCGCATCCGCCTGCCGAGGAGTGGGTGCCCCTCACCGAAGTCGTAGCGGACGTCGACCGCGGTGATGATCCCGGTGACGTACCGGTTCACCTCCTCGACGTCCATCAGCTTCGAGAACAGCTCCCGCAGGGCGGTCGCGCCCGGGTCGGCGCCCAGCAGGGTGATCTGCGCCCGGGTGTTCCTGAGGACGTCTGCGCCCACGGGGTGCCGTTCGGTGTGGTAGCTGTCCAGCAGTCCCTCCGGCGCCCAGCCGTCGACCGCGGCGGCCAGCTTCCAGCCGAGGTTGAACGCGTCCTGCACACCGAGGTTGAGCCCCTGCCCGCCGGTCGGCGGGTGGATGTGCGCCGCGTCGCCCACCAGCATCACCCGCCCGACCCGGTAGCGCTCGGCCTGGCGGGTGGCGTCGCCGAACCGGGACAGCCAGCGCGGCGAGTGCACACCGAAGTCGGTGCCCGCGAAGGCCCGCAACCGCTCCTTGAACTCCTCCAGGGTGGGCCCGGTCGCACGGTCCTCGGCCACGCCGTCAGCGGGAACGACGACGCGGTACACCCCCTCGTCCTCCTCTCCGGCGGGGGCGAGACCGAACCGCAGCTGGGTCTTGTGGACCTCCGCCACGGCGGCGGCGATCGTCTCCGGATCCGCGGTCACCTCCATCGCGCCGAGCAGCGTCTCGACCGTGGCGGGCTCGCCCGGGAAGCCGACCCCGAGCCGTTTGCGCACCGTGCTGCGGCCTCCGTCGCAGCCGACGAGGTAGCGCGAGCGCAGCCGCGTGCCGTCGGCCAGCTCCGCGGTCACCCCGTGCTCGTCCTGGGCCAGACCGACCAGTTCGCAGGAACGCCGGATCTCCGTGCCGAGTTCGAGGGCGCGCTCGCCGAGCAGCCGCTCCGTGACCGGCTGCGGGACGGCGAGGCCGTACGGGTGGGCGGTGTCCAACAGCTCGGGCCACGGCTTTGTGACACCCCCGAAGAGGCCGCCGACCCGAAACTTCTCACTGACCGCGAGGAAGCGGTCCAACAGGCCGCGCTGGTCCATCACCTCGACGCTGCGCGCGTGCAGGCCCTGCCCTCGGGACTGCCCGGTCGGCGCCGCGTCCTTCTCCAGCACGACCACGTGCACGCCGTGCAGCCGCAACTCGCCGGCCAGCATGAGGCCGGTCGGTCCGCCGCCGACCACGATCACGTCAATCATTCAGTACGCCCATTCAACGAGTTCGGTTCTCGGCCGGCCGCTCAGCGCGGTTCACCGGCGCACACCGGCGCCCGAGCACCGAGTCCCGCAGGTCACGGTGTCGGTTCGAGGTACCCGCGCCACGTGCGCGCCGACTCCGGCGCACGCGTCTTCCGGCCACGATCGATGATTGTGCGCCATGACCGGGGTCTTGCCGCAAGCCCCCGGGTGCGCTATACGTTGAGAGTGGAAGGGAGCGTTTTTCCTTCCCCGCCCGTCCTGTCGAGGACGGACATCCTCCTCGCGAGGCGGCGACGCGCCCGATGCGGCGGCACGCCGGCCCAGGAGGGTCTCCACCGATCTTCGCGTCCTCCCCCGTGCTGCCTCCTGCCACCACAGGTGCGCACGCCTGCGCCCGCGGTTCGGGTGCGCCGGGAGACGGGGACGCCGGACCGGTCGTGATCTCCGATCCGATCCCGGGGGCGCCGGCCGCGACAGCACCGGACCTCGCGCCCCACCGACACGCCACCGTTTCGGGGCCCGGGACAGCTGGTATGACAGGATCACCGCGACCCGCCGCGCGGCCGTGCGTGCCGCGGACACGCTCCTCCCGCGCGTCGCGACCGCTCCCCCACCGGTTGCGCGGAGCACGCCCCCTGATCCACTGAACCGAGAGCTCGGAGACGGCATGACCCTCGACCCCTACCTGGCCGCCAGGCTCCACCTCCTCGCGGGCCTCGGCGACCGGGACGGCCTGCGGACCGATCCGGAGGCTCTGAGCCGGTTCGCCGAGTACCAGCGCGATCCCGCCGAGTGGTTGCTGCCGGACGTCTCGGTCGAGGACCGCACCGTTCCCGGCCCCCACGGGGAGGTCCCCGTGCGGATCTACCGCCCGCGGGAGACCGACGGCCGCGCTCTGATGTGGCTGCACGGCGGCGGGTTCGTGCACGGCGACCTGGACATGCCGGAGGCGCACACGGTCAGCGCCGAACTGGCCGTCCGCGCGCGGGCCCTGGTCGTCTCGGTGGACTACCGCCTCGCCGTGGGCGGCGTCCGCTACCCGGTTCCCGTTGACGACGCGTACGCCGCGTGGACGTGGCTGGCCGAGACCGGTTGGGTGGAGGAGGGAGCCGCCGCCATCGGCGGTGCGAGCGCGGGCTCCGCCCTGGCCCTGTCCACGGCGCTGCGCCTGCGCGACCGGGGCCGTCCGCTGCCGCGCGCCGTGCTGCTCGCCTACCCGTTCCTCCACTTCCCGAACCCGGCGCTGGACGGGGACAGCGCGGCCCGGATGGACTCCCTGCCGCCGCTCCTGCGGTTCACCCCCGAGTCGATCGAGGGCATGGTGCGCAACTACGTGGGGCGCGTGGGCGGGCTCCCGTCCGACGCGATGCCCGGGGCGGCGGACCTGACCGGCCTCCCCGCGACGAGTTTCGTGCTGTCCGAGTACGACGACCTGCGGCCCTCCGGCGAGCTCCTCGCCAGGCAGCTGGAGGAGGCGGGGGTCCCCCACCGGACCTTCGTCGCGGCGGGGATGACCCACGGGCACCTGAACCGGGGCCCCTCCCTGGGCGAGGTCGACCGCTCGCTCGACTTCTTCGCCGCCGCCCTCAAGGACTGACCGCCCGCCGCGACCGGGCGCGGCCGGTCCACCTCCCCGCTCGGGCTCTGCGGCGGCCGCAGCGGGGCGCCCGACAGGGAGCGGAGACCGTGCCCGGCCGCCCGGCACCGCCGTCCATTGCCCTGGTGCGGGGTCAGGGGGAGGGTGGTGTCCACGCTGGTCATGGCGCCATCCGAGCAGGACCCGGTGACAACGGCCGACGGCCGCCCCACCGGTGCGGTGGGACGGCCGTGCGGAGGGCTTCGGAGCGCGCCCGGTCGGGCGCGCGGACGCCCGGTGTCAGCTGCCGGTGACGGGGATGACGCTGCCCTGGTACTTCTCCTCGATGAACGCCGCGGTCTCCTCGGAGGTGAGCAGGTCCGCGAGGGTGGCCACGCGCGGGTCGTCGGCGTTGTCGGCGCGGGCGGCGAGGACGTTCACGTACGGGTTGCCCTCGACCTGCTCCAGGAGGATGCTGTCCTCCTCGAAGTCCAGGCCGGCCTCCTGCGCGTAGTTGTTGTTGACGATGGCGGCGTCCACGTCGTCCAGCGAGCGGGGCAGCTGTGCGGCCTCGACCTCGCGGAACTCCAGGTCCTTCGGGTTGTCCTCGATGTCCGACAGCGAGAACGTGGCCTCGTCGACGCCCTCGGCGAGGGTGATCAGGCCGCCCTCCTCCAGCAGCAGGAGCGCCCGGAACTCGTTGGTGGGGTCGTTGGGGAGCGCCACCTCGGCGCCGTCCTCCAGGTCCTCGACCGCGTCGACCTTGTTGGAGTACAGCCCCAGCGGGGGCAGGTAGATCTCCTGGACCGAGACCAGGTCGGTGCCGTTGCCCTCGTTGTACTCGTCGAGGAACGGGGCGTGCTGGTAGAGGTTGACGTCCAGCTGGCCCTCGTCGAGTGCGGCGTTGGGGGCGATGTAGTCGGAGTACTCGACGATCTCCAGGTCCAGCCCGGCCCCCTCCGCCAGTTCCGCGTCGATGAACTCCAGGATGTCCCCGGCGGGGACGGCCGTCGCGCCCACCACGAGGGTCTCCTCGCTGCCGCTGGACTCGGCGGCGTTCTCGGACGGGGCGCCACAGGCGGCCACCGCCAGGAGTACTGCGGTGGCGGGGACGGCGATGGCGGTGCGGCGCATGAAAGGGGATCCTCACGGGTGCGGTGCGGCGGGCGAAGCCGGGGACGAACCCGACTTACCACCCGAATTTCCTATTTTCCCGATCTTAATTCAGGATTACCCTGGGCGATGCCCGTCAGTGACAAACGGCACATGATAGGACCCCTGGCCTGACCTGCCAGAACCGGCCGCTTCGCTGTGCGGGGGCCGGGGTGACGCGCCTCCCCGACGCCGGGGCGGTCGCCCGCCCGGGTCCCGCCGCAGTGGTCGGCGGGCGCCCCTCACTCGCGAAAGTCCCACGGGGCCGGGACTGCGGGGTCCCGCCGGGGCGGCGGACAGCGGACCGCGCCGCGCACCGCCCGCCCGTGCAGGCCCCTCCCCTCCAGGTTATCCGGGGCGGCCTGCGGACTCCCCCGCGCGGTCCCGGCACGGCCTGCGGGTCCGGACCGCCCCGGCCGCGTTCGGCAGGGTCAGATCGCCTCGCGGCGTTGGAGGTGGCTGAAGGCCGCCCAGCCCGGCAGGACCGGGAACCAGAAGGTCAGCAGCCGGAACAGCAGCACGGCGGGCAGTGCGACGGCCGCGGTCACACCCGCCACGGTCGTGAGCCCGCCGATCAGCGCCGCCTCCACCGCGCCCAGCCCTCCGGGGGTGGGCGCCGCCGAGCCGATCGCGTTTCCCGCCAGGAAGACCACGGCGACCGCCACCAGGCTCACGTGCGTGCCCGGAGGGCTGAAGGCGGCCACCGAGAAGTACAGGCACAGCACGAACGCCACGGTCAGCAGCACCGTCCCGCCGAAGCCCAGGATCAGGCTGGCCGGGCTCTGGAGCATGTCCAGCAGTCGCGGCAGCACCCCCCGCAGGTACGGGCGGGTCCGGGAGGCGATGGTCCGGCGCATGCGGGGCGAGATCAGGACCACGGCGACCGCGGCGGTCCCCGCGATGCTGATCACCACGACGGTCGGCGACGGGGTGAAACCCGTCCAGTACGAGGTACCGGTGAGGTAGGCGCACACCAGCAGCAGCGGCACGTGGATGAGGAATCCGACGAGCTGGGTGAGGCCCACGGCCGACAGCGCCAGCGGGGTGGGGGCGCCGGCCCTCGTGACGAACCGGGTGTTGACCGCGATCGACCCGAGCCCGGCCGGGGCGGCGATCCGCACGAACGACGCCGCGTACTGGGCCATGACCGTGCGCCACCAGGGCAGCGGGATCGGCACGAACCCGACCAGGACCATCGCGGCGGCGACCATGCACACCGTGGACATGGCGAAGGCGGCGGCCGCCCACCGCGGGTCCGCCTGGCCGATCGTGCTGAAGTCGACCCCGGTGAGCTGGTACAGCAGGACCAGTCCGACGGCGGTCGCCACGACGACGCTGACGATCGTGCGGGGCTGCATGCGTTCGAGGCGGGCCGGCTCGAAGGTGGCCTCGGGGGCGAGCTCGACCATGCGCTCGCGCAGCCGCCCCAGCAGCCCGCGGTCGGCACGCAGACCCGCGCGCAGCGGGTAGGGCAGTCCGGGCGGTTGCAGGAACGGCAGGATCGCCGTCGTGGCGGGGACCCCGAGGGAGCGCACGGCCGAGGCCACCGCGCGTTCCGCGCCGACCCGCATCGCCAGCAGGGTGACCATGGCGGCGTGGTCGAGGGCGATCCTCATCTGCGGAGCCGCCACCGCACCCCGGTCGATGCCCGTGAACCCCGCGCTCTCGGGAACGGTGCCGAGGACCCCGACGGTGGCCCCCGTCAGGCCGCCGTGGGCGATGCGGTGACGGTGCAGGGTCCCGAGACCGCGCCAGCACAGGTCGAGGAGATCGTCGGTGAGTGCCTCGTCGTCCAGCTCGTCCAGGGGCAGGACCTCGGGGAGTTCACGGACGAGGATGACCGTGCCGGGGCCGAGTTCGCCGACGGCCAGGACCCGGGGGACGGTCACCCCCGCGTCGCGGGCGGAGTAGCTCATCAGCGCGGCGTGCTCGGCCCGGCGGCGCACGCCGTAGAGCATCCGGGGTGCGACGGGGCCGCGCAGGAACGCCATGTCGCGCAGGCGCCGCCAGAACCCCGAGGTGTTCTCGGAGCTGAGCACGGTGACCTCCGCCCGCCCCCCGTCGTCGAGTTCGGCGAGGTGGCGGGGGTTGCCCTCCCTGTCGGTGCCCGCCTGGGCGACGGTGGTCGCGGTCAGGCCGAAGCGGCGCAACTCGGTGTGCAGGAGCCCGTCGTCGGCCGGGACGCGGCTGCCCGCTCCGATGGCGTACCAGGTGAGGAAGGCGCAGATCATGCCGACCAGGACGGTGAGGACGAGGGCGAGCAGGCTGGTGACCCCGGCGAGGAGGGAGCAGACCGCGACGGTGGTGTTCCCCGCCCACAGGACGGAGCGGGTGCGCGGCAGGCCCGTGGGCATGGTGCGCAGGAAGGCGATGACCGCCGCCACGTATCCGAGGGTGGCGCTGGGGAAGACGTCGTCGGGGGCGGCGGTGAGGGTGTTGGGGACGAGGTCGGGACTGATCAGGGCGATGAGGGCCGCGTTGATGAGGGAGGCGAGGGTGTAGGCGGAGATGCCCGCTGTCATGGTGCGTACGAGGTCCCGGAGGTTGCCGGTGAACAGGATGCGCAGGACGACGTAGCAGACCAGGACGATGAGCAGCAGGTTGGCGCCCACCGCGACGAGGAAGAGCAGGCTGGGAGGCAGGAGGGAGCGCAGGCGGGCGGGGTCGGTCGCGTCGTCGCTGCCGGTGGCCACGCTGACGGCGAGCATGATCGCCGTCACCAGCAGCAGGCCCGCCGCGCCCAGGAGGAGGTCGACGGGTCTGCGCGGGGTGCGCACGGTACTGGGGCCGGGGGCGGGGGCCTCAGAATCGGTTCGGCTGGTCACGGCTCCAAGCCTGCCCGACCAGCAGGGATTCGGTTGGCAGGGGTGAGGGCGTTTCGTCCGACCGGTTCAGGATGTTCTCCCGGAGGGCCTCAGTCTCCGGGCAGACGGTACAGCTGGCCCAGGCCGATCGGAGGCGCCGGCGGCAGGCTCCCGGCCCCGGCTGTGCTCTCGAAGGACCGGAGCAGGTAGGCGACCAGGCGCCGCGAGGCGGCCTCGGTCGTCTCCCGGGTGTCCGTGACGACGCCGCCGTTGGCCAGGAGCAACAGGACGAGGTCGGCCTGCGCGAAGTCGGCGCGCAGCCGCCCCGCCTCCTTTGCCCTGCGGACCAGTTCGGCCAGGCCGCCCTCGGCGCGTGCGCGCCGCTCCCCGAACTCGGCCGAGTCGGGGAAGGCCGCCAGGAAGGCGTCGGTGAACCCGCGGTCGGCGGCCTGCATGGAGCACACCTTGGTGATCACCGAACAGAAACCCCGCCAGGGGTCGGGGTCGGCGAGGGCCTCGTCCACCGCTCCGGCGCACTCGGCCATCTCGTCGGCGAAGACCTCGGCGACCAGGGCCTCCCTGGTCGGGAAGCGGCGGTACAGGGTCGCGGTGCCCACTCCCGCCCGGCGGGCGATCGCGACCATCGGCACGTCGATCCCGCGTTCGCGGTACGCCTCCCGGGCGGCCTCCAGGATCCGGTGGCGGTTGTGCCGCGCGTCGGACCGCAGCCCGCGCCCCGCGTCGGGAGGGAGTGCCCGGGAGCCGGCCGGTTCCACCGCTCGGGCCGAGGGGTCCTTCGGGGCGGGGTCGCCGTCGGGCGCCATCCGAGAGGTATGAGCTGCCATGCCTCTCACTTTACGACAAACGGGCGGCACTGCCCGTTTGGAGGGATAGCGTGATGGAGAAGCGGACGACCCTGCCCACATCGTGCGGGCGGTGGATCGTGCGCACAGCCGAAAGTGTGAGGGATGGGACCAGTGAGCCTGATGAGAGCGGCGCTGTACGACGGTTACGGCCCCCCGGAGGTGCTGTACGAGGGCCGGGTCCCGACCCCGACGGCAGGCCCCGGGCAACTGCTGGTGCGGGTCCACGCCGTCAGCGTGAACGGGGGCGAGTGGCTGATGCGCTCGGGCGGGCTCCGGTGGGTGGCGGGCCGCAGGTTCCCCAAGAGGGTCGGCCTCGACTTCACCGGCGAGGTCGCCGCGACCGGCCCGGGGGCGACCGGCTACCGGGTGGGCGACCGGGTGTGGGGCGTGATGCCGACCATGAGGTTCGGCAGCGCGGCGGAGTACGTGGCGGTTCAGCCCCGTCAACTGTCCCTTGCGCCGGAGGGCCTCGACCTGGTCGAGGCCGTGGCCCTGCCCGTGGGCACGACCTCGATCACCGCCCTGCGCGACAAGGCCCGGCTCAGGCCGGGGGAACGGGTGCTGGTGCGGGGCGCGAGCGGCGGCGTGGGCAACACGACGGTCCAGCTCGCCAAGGCGATGGGCGGGCGCGTCACCGGGCTCGCGTCCGCGCGCAACCTCGACCTGGTCCGCGATCTCGGCGCCGAGGAGGCCTTCGACTACGCCACGACGTCCCCGGCCGACCTGGGGAGGTTCGACGTCATCGTCGACACCGCCGGGTCGGACCTCGCCGCCTACCGGCGGCTGCTGGCGCCCGGTGGGCGCATGGTCGGTCTGTCCTTCGACTCCATGGCCTCGGTGGGCTACGTGCTGGCCTCGTACGTGTTCGGCTCGCGGCGGGTGCGGTTCTTCAGCGGGCAGCCGAAGCACGCGCTGTTCGCGGAGCTGACCCGATACGTGGAGGAGGGCGCGCTGCGTCCCGTGGTGGACACGGTGCACCCGCTCTCCGACATCGCCGCCGCGTACCGGGCTCTGGAGGCCGGGGGCGTGCGGGGCAAGCACGTCGTCCGCGTGCTCTGAACGGACGCGCCGCGTGCCGGGACGTGGTCGTCCCGGCGCGCGGCTGCGGTCGCTTCATGCCCTGGTCACACGGGCGGGGTGATCAGTCCGCGCTGGTAGGCGCGGACGAGGTTGCGCGGCACCAGGTGCTCGCGCCCCCGGAGGGTGACGCGCACCAGGTCGGGGGTGACGGCCTTCCATTGGGAGCGGCGCGTGCGGGTGTTGGAGCGCGACATCCTGCGCTTGGGTACGGCCATCGGCCCTGTCCTCGTCGTTGTCGTGGGGGTGGGTCGGACGGCGGGGTCCTCGCCCCGCCGCCGTCGGGTGTCAGCCCTTGCGCTGGTAGCGGCGCTGGAAGCGCTCCACGCGGCCGGCCGTGTCGACCACCCGGCTGGTGCCGGTGTAGAAGGGGTGGCTGGCGCTGGAGATCTCGACGTCGATCAGCGGGTAGGTGTTGCCGTCGCTCCACTCGATGGTCTTCTCGCTCGTGGCGGTGGACCTGGTGAGGATGGAGAAGTCCCCCGCGCGGTCGCGGAAGACGACGGGCCCGTAGGCGGGGTGGATTCCGGGTTTCATGCGTGCCTCCTGGCGGTGTCTCGGGTCACGGCCCCCGAAGGGGGCGGACCGGCGGCGGTGCGGGCGTCCCTGCGGGGTCAGCGCTCCTCGCGGAACTCGACGTGGCGACGGGCCCGCGGGTCGTACTTGCTCAGGGTGAGCCGGTCGGGGGTGTTGCGCCGGTTCTTGCGGGTCACGTAGGTGTAGCCCGTGCCCGCCGTGGACTTGAGCTTGATGATGGGGCGGACCTCGTTGCGTGCCATGGATGCCTCCTCGGGGTGGTCACGTCGTACAAGCCAATGATAACCGTTTTCATTCCCGGATCGCCCGACCGACAACGGCGGCCACCCCGGCACCGCTCCCCCTGCGGGACGGCTCGCCCGGTCCCGGCTGGCGGCGACCACCGCCGGACCGGTGCGCGGGGGCTCCCCGCGGCGGTCACCGGTCGTGCGCGCCGCCCACCGGACGCCAGTACTGCCGGTGGCCCTCCTCGCGCACGACCACCCCGAGCCGGGCGAGCTCGGTGCGCAGCTCCGCGCCGTCGTCGGCGTCCTTGGCCTCCAACGCGGTCTGGCGCGCCCTCAGAACCGCCTGCGCATGCTGTTCGAGACCGGGCATCCCGTCCACCCAGCGCTGGAACGCGTCCGCGTGCGGATCGGTGTCGCACCACCGGTAGCCGTGCGCCTCGAAGGCCGCGCGGAGCCGGTCGGCGCCGTGGCCGGTGCGCTCCCGGGCGAGTTCGGCGGTGTCCGGGCCGAGCACGACCAGGTTCCCGCCGTCCAGGAAGGCCGCCGCGATCCGGTCGCGCCCGAACTCCGCGTCCTGTCCGGAGCGGGTGATCCGCACCCCTTCGCCGCTGACCTCCACGGCGACCATGTCGTTGTAGGAGAGCAGCGCCAGCACGCATCCGGCCAGGACGCCGACGGCGACCAGGACGGCGGTGAGGACAGGACCCTGGAGCCCGGCCAGGTCGTCGAGCTGCTCCTGCTCCGGCAGCACGGGGAGCGCCGCGACCCACCCCGGGAGCATCCCGAGCCACCCGGGGACCAGGGACAGGACCCAGCCCGCCACCGCTCCGAGGAGGGGGAAACCGGTCCACAGCAGCACATGGGTCGCCGCGCCCTCGCGGACGACGGACGGCTGGTTCGTTGCGGGCTCGGGGCCGCTCATGACGCCTTCTCTCGGGTTCGGTCGACGACGGCTCGTCCGTCGCGCAGTGCCAACGCCACCTCGCGCAGCGCGTCGAGGCCGGTCAGCGGGTCCCCGCGCACGGCGAGGAGGTCGGCGGCGCGGCCGGGTTCGACGGCGCCGAGGTGGTGTGCGCCCAAGGCGCCGGCCGCGGCCGAGGTGGCGGCGGCGAGCGCCTGGCGCGGAGTCGATCCGCAGGAGGCCAGGAGTTCGATCTCGCGCACCAGGCCCGCGCCCGCGCGCACCGCCGGCATCCCGGCGTCGCTGCCCGCCAGGAGGGTTCCGCCCGCGTCGAGGAAGTCGGCCACCCGCGCGCGCAGGGACGCCGCGGTGGCGGCGTCCAGCAGCGCCTCGGTGACGGCCAGGGTCGGGGCGAGGGCGACGCCGCCTTCGACCATGGCGTCGAGCAGGTGGGGCGGCCACCCGTTGAGGGGGCCGCGGGGTTCGAGGTGCTGGAGCACGTCGACCCCCGCGTCGAGGAGTTCGGCCAGGTCCTCCACGGTCCCCCAGTGGGCGACGAGGGGTCTGCCGTACCGGTGCGCCTCGTCCGCGATCGCGGCCAGGATCCTCGGATCGATCGGTTCCAGGTCTCGTCGGCGGGGGTCGCCCCGGTCGTGCACGACCTTGACCACGTCCACGGGGTCGTCGCCGCCGACCAGCGCCGCGACCTGGTCGCGCGCCTGTTCCGGGTCGGCGGGCACCCGGACCCAGTCGGAGTCGGGCTCGGCGCCCAGGGTGGCGACGGGGTGGCCGCCCGGGGCGGTGAAAACCGGTCCGGCGATGAGCAGGCGCGGCCCCACCAGGCCGCCCTGGGCCGTCCGCCGCCGGAAGTCGTGCACCCAGGCGTTGTCGTCGCCCAGGCTGCACACGGTGGTGACCCCGTGGCCGAGGAACGCGCGGCGTTTGCGGGGCTGGAAGCGCAGCCAGTCGGCGACCGCCCGGACCTGGGCGGCTCCGGCCGCGAGCCGGTCCGCGAGGCCCGGACCGGCCTTCCGAGGCCTCCCGCTCCCCTCGGAGCCGGGACCTCCCCTCCGGCCGCCGGCGGGCCGGCGGGCCGCGGTCTCGGGTGCGCCCAGGTGGACGTGGGTGTCGATGAGGCCGGGCAGGACGGTGTGCCCGGTCAGGTCGAGGACCCGGGCGGCGGGCGGGATCCGCACGTCGGCGCCGACGTCGCGGACGCGGCCGTCCCCGATCAGGACGGTGCAGTCCCGGTGCGGGGCGAGGGAGGCGCCGACGAGCACCGTCGCTCCGGTCAGGGCGAGTTCGCGGTCGTTCGTCACGGGATGGTGGGGTCCTCTCTCCAGGCGTTGGCCACCACCCTAGTTGAGCATATAGTCTTCTATACATGCAACCAGCCGAGAACGCGGACGGAGAGCGGTCCTTCATCGAGGAGGCCCGCCGCAAGCAGATCGTCACGGCGGCGATCGAGGCCATCGCGGAGGACGGGTACTCCCGCGCGTCCTTCGTGCGCATCGCCGCACGGGCCTCGATCAGCCCGGGGCTGATCACGTACCACTTCAAGACCAAGGAGAGGCTGATCAGGGAGGTCCTCGCCCACATCGAGGGCCGTCTGGACCGCGCGATGGAGGGCGGCCCCGAACCGCTGGAGGGCTTCGAGGACGGCCTGCGCCGGATCGTCACCGGCCACATCACCCACTGCGCGAGCCACCCCCAGGAGATGGCGGCACGCCGGGAGGTGCTCTCCGCCGCCCTCCCGCCCGCACTCCAGGAGCACGTCGCCCGGGGGGATGACGCGGGCCGCGCCGAGCTGATCGCCTTCCTCACCGACGGCCAGCGCCACGGGGAGTTCCGCTCGTTCGACCCCGAGGTGTTCACCGACGCCCTGTTCGCCGCGCTCAGCTCCGCCCCGAGGTCCGTGAGGCGGCGTCCGGCCGAGGAGCACGGGGCCTACGCCCGTGAGATGGCGGACCTGTTCGCCGAGGCGGCCACCGGCCGGGGGTGAGGCGCGACGACGGCGGCGCCGTGGGGGATTCCCCACGGCGCCGCGGTGTCCTGCCGGTCAGCCGTCCTCACGGCCCACCCGTTCCGGGCGGGCCCTCAGGCGGCCTCACTGTTGGCGCGCTTCTCCACGCGCTCGGCGCGCAGGCGGCGGGCCTCGTCCGGGTCCAGGACGGGCGCGGCCGTGAGCAGCTGGCGCGTGTAGTCGCTCTGCGGGTTCTCGTACACGGAGTCGCTGTCGCCGGACTCGACCACCTCGCCGGAGCGCATGACGGCGACGCGGTCGCTGACCTGGCGCACCACCGCCAGATCGTGCGCCACGAAGATGTAGGTCAGACCGAAGTCGTCCTGCAACTCCGACAGCAACCGCAACACCTGGTCCTGCGTCGACACG
>NZ_JAUZMY010000019.1:0-149237 GCF_036327455.1 Nocardiopsis codii
CAGACCCCACGCGGCGCCCCTCCGCCTCTCCCGCACCTCTCCCCGCCTCTCCGCCCCGGCCCCCGCCCCACGGCCCCGCCCCCGCCCCGGCGCCCCTCTCCGATCCGGCGCCCCGGCCCCGCGCCCCTCGCCGCCGTGCCGCCCCGCGTCCGCCCGTGCTCCCCCGGCCGTACCTCCTTCGAGGTAGAGGCCTGGCACCTTGCGGCCAAACCGCTTGTCGGCGCTCACCGGCCGACCTAGATTTCCCATGTGACCGCTGGTCAGATCACGGCTCCCAGAACGAGAAGGAGAGACGCGATGATCCGCTTCAAGATCCTCGGCCCCCTGGAGCTGGAGGCCCCCGGGGGCGAGGTGCTCCGCCGCGGCCCCAAGGTCGCCCGGCTCCTCGGACTCCTCCTCGTCCGCGCCAACCAGACCGTGGGCGTGGACACCCTCATGGACGAACTGTGGGACGGCGACCCCCCGACGACGGCCCTCAAGACGGTCCGCACGCACGTCTACCACCTGCGGGGCGCCCTGGAGCGCACCTGCGGAGCGGACACGGCCCGCCGCGTCCTGCTGACCCAGGGCTCCGGGTACCGGATGGACCTGGTGCCGGAGGAGCTGGACCTGTTCGCCTTCCAGCAGCTGGTCGGGCAGGCACAGGTCCTGTGGGCCGAGCACCGCCACGACGAGGTGGTGGACCGCGCCGAGCAGGCGCTCGCCCTGTGGCGGGGCCCCCTCCTGTCCGACCTCCGCCCCGGCCGCGTCCTGGCCGGACACGTGGCCCGCCTGACCGAGACCTACACGCGGGCCCGGGAGCTGCGCGTGGACGCCTCCCTCCGGCTGGGACTCCACCGCGAGGTCCTGCCCGAGCTCCGCGACCTCGTGAGCGTCTACCCGCTGCACGAGGGGTTCCACGCCCAGCTCATCGACGCGCTGAGCCGTTCGGGGAGGCGCGGGGAGGCACTGAGCGCCTTCCGCGCGGCCCGGGACACCCTGCACGACCAGCTGGGACTGGAGCCCTCCGAGGAGCTGCGCCGCCTCCAGCACGCCATCCTGACCGGCGCGGGGGGAGCCTCCGCAGCGTCCCCGGGCTCCGGCAACTGAGAGCGCGATGCCACTTTCGTGGTATGTCCGGATGCTTGTGAGGCTGGTTGAGTGGACCGCGGGACGACCACAGCGACACCACCCTCCCCCGCGTCATCACTGACCGCGTTCGATCAATCACACAAGGGACCGGAGTGCGGTCCGGTCCCCCACGGGAGCCGGCCCGGCGCCCCTCGGAGCGGAAAGCGAGCCACCAGTGCGCATCTCGGAGCTGAGCGACCGGGCGTCGGTGCCCGTGGCAACGGTCGAGTACTACCAACGGGAGCGGCTGATCTCCCACCCCTCCGAGAGACACGGCTACAGCCCCGAGGACCTGCGCCGCCTGCGCCTGGTCCGCGTGCTGGTCGAGGTGGGCGGGCTGAACCCGGACCAGGTGCGCGACCTGCTGGGCGCCATGGCGGGCGGGACCAGGACGCCGCACGAGACGTTCGGCATGGTCCTGCGCACCCTGGAGGGCACGCCCCCGGCCTCCCTCGCGGACGTCGACCCGACGGAGGACGAGGCCCTGGCCCTGGCCAGGAGGGTCGCCGACCGGCACGGGTGGACGGTCGACCAGGACACGGCGTCCTGGCGCACCCTGGTCAAACTCCTGAGGACGCTGCACTGGCTGGACGACGCCGACACCGCGGTCGTCGTGGAGGCCTACGCGGCCGCGGCGGACCGGATGACCGGCGCTGAGATCGGGGTCCTGGGCCTGTACGCGGACGAGGACGCCCTGGTCGAACGGCTGGTGCTGTGGACCGTGTTCGGCGACCCCCTGCTGGCGGCGCTGCGCCGGATCGCCCGCCAGCACACGTCGGGGACGGTGTTCAACCGGGAGTTCTCCCCCGCCGACAGGGGTTCAGCGCTCTGACAGCACGACGCACGAGGGGCTGGCCACCGGGACCGGCGCGCCCACGGGGGTGAGCCGTCCGGTGGCCGACACGCGGTGCACCGTGACGGACTGCCCGGCCTGGTTGGCCGCGTACACGTAGCGGCCGGAGGGGTCGAGGGCGATGCCCCGGGGCCAGCGCGTCCCCGGCCCCTTGGTGGTGACCGGCTGGGACTCCACCAGGTCCAGGGACGCACCGCCGTCGCGGACCGCGTAGGAGACCACGGTGTCCAGGCCCCGGTCCGCGGTGACGACGTACCTTCCGGCGGCGTCGACCACCACCCCGGAGGGGGCGTTGCGGGGGTCGGCGCCGGGGGCGGCGACCGAGACCGACTCCCCCACCGTCAGCGCGGCGCCCCCGGGGTCGTAGCCGCAGACGGTGAGGGTGGAGCCGAGCTCGTTGGACACGTACAGGTGGCGGCCGGACGGGTGCAGCGCGGCGTGCCGGGGGCCGGCGCCCTCCGCGACCAGTGTGCGGCTGCGCTCGGTGAGCCTCCCGGAGTCCGGGTCGAGGGAGTACACGTACACGTGGTCGTTGCCCTTGTCGGGGACGATCACGTCGTGGGTCCCGGGCACGAAGAGGCACATGTGCGGGTGCGGGGCCGCCTGCTCCTCCGGGTCGGGGCCCGTCCCCCGGTGTTCGACCAGGTCCAGCAGGGCGCCGATCGAGCCGTCCTCCGCCAGGGCGTGGACGGCGACACTCGCGGAGTCGTAGTTGGCGGTCATGAGGAAGCGGCCGTCGGGGTGGGCGGCCAGGTGGACGGGGGTGGCGCCCTCCGTGGGCGCCGCGCCGAGGGGTTCCAGACCGCCGCCGGCGATCCGGAAGGCGTGCACGTGGCCGTCGTCGGTCTGGCTGACCGAGTACAGGACGTCGCCCCCCGGGCCCTGTGCCAGGTAGGAGGGGTTGTCGATGCCCTCGTGGTAGCCGTCGATCCGCAGCGACCCGTCCGTGCCGACGGTGCCGATCCCGATGCCGGGGAGCCCGGGCAGGCCGTACTCGCCGGCGGTGAAGCCGCCGACGTAGGCGCGGCGGGCCGCGGGCGGGGGCGGCGCGGCGGTCGCCGGGCGGGCGGCGAACCAGGCCAGTCCTCCGATCCCGGCCGCCGCGGCGGTTCCGAGGAAGGCGCGTCTGCTGGGGGCGGGGCTTCTTCCGGGCATCGTCTGTCCTCGTGGGTGCGGGGGTGGGGCGGCCGGGCCGGGATCAGACGGCGGAACCGACGACCAGGCCGGACAGCAGGACGACGGCGAGTCCGGTGCCGCCGACCGCGAGCAGGAGGTGGGTCCACAGGGGCCACCCGCGGGTGGGCGGCAGTGCGCGCAGGGCCGCCGCGGTGGCGGCGGCCGCCGCCCAGCCGGGGACCGCGAGGCGCAGTCCGACCTCGCCGTTGAGCAGGAGCTCGTCGGCGGGCGAGGCGCAGGCGAGCGGGGAGCAGTCGCCGGGGGCGTCCGTGCCGAGCAGGTACGCGCCCGCCCCCATGGCCGCCGCCGGGAGGAGGAGCAGGACGACGGTGAGCGCCGCGTAGGGCGACCGTCGCCGACGCGGTTGCGCCGCCGGGCAGGGTCCGGTTCCGGCGGGTTCTCCGCCGTCCGGGGCCCGCACGGCGGCGGCCTCCCGGCCTGCGGGGCGCGGGCGAGCGGCGGTCAGGCGTTCGGCGGCCGTGACGGCGACCGCCGCGGGCGCCCCGAACAGCAGGCCGAACAGCCCGCCCTGCCCGGTCTGGGCGAGCAGGTGCCAGACCGTCGCGGCGGCCCCTCCGGCGGACCCGCCGGTCAGCAGGCCGGCCACGGCGCCCGCCAGACCGGCTGCGGCGAACGCCGTCACCGGGACCGACCAGGCGCCGGGCAGGGTGTCGGTCCGGGCGTCGCGGCGCAGCAGCGGGTGCAGCGCCGCGACGAGCACCGCGACCAGGGCCGCCAGGTCCGGCCAGGGGGTGGTGACCGCGCCGGGCATCGGGAAGCCCCAGCCGGTGGCCGCCCCGGCGAGCGGGCCGACGAGGGTGTCCCAGTCGGCGAACAGCGCGGCGGTGAGCGCGACGGCCGCGGCGCCCGCCGCCGCCGTCCACGGGAACCCGCTCGCGGGTGCGGGGGAGCCCGTCATCGGACCGGCTCCCCGGTCCGGTCGGCGGCGGGGCCGGCGGGCGCGTCCCCGGTGTCCGGCGGCGCCGGCGAGGGGCCGGGACCCGCGTCCTCACGGAACCCGTACCGGTTCCACAGGCGGGCCAGCGGGGCGGGCGCCCACCAGGCCCAGGGGCCCATCAGCCGCATCGTGGCGGGTACGAGCAGGCCGCGCACGACGGTGGCGTCCACGGCGATGGCGATGACCAGGCCGACGCCGATCATCTTCATGAACACGATCGACGAGGTGACGAACCCCGAGACGACGATGATCATCAGCAGCGCCACACCGGTGATGATCCGACCGGTCCGCTGGAGCCCGACGGCGACGGCCTCGGTCTCCCCGACGCCGCGCTCCCACTGCTCCCGGACCCGGGACAGCAGGAACACCTCGTAGTCCATGGCGAGCCCGAACGCGATCGCCACGATCAGCACGGGGAAGTTCGCGTCGACCACCCCCACGGCCTCGAACCCGAACAGCCCCGCCAGGAATCCGTGCTGGAAGACGAGGGTGATCGCACCGAACGCCGCCGACAGCGACAGCAGGTTCATCGCGATCGACTTGAGCGGCAGCAGCACCGACCCGAAGGCCAGGAACAGCACCAGGTAGGAGACCAGGCCGACGAACAGGAGCATCCAGGGCGCCCGCTCACCGATCATGTCGACGATGTCCACCCGCGACGCGGGCATGCCGGTGACCAGAGCCTCCGCGTCCTCGGGCGGCTCGACGGCGCGCAGGTCCTCGACCATCGTGCGGGCCTCGGGGGCCATGGGGTCCATGGCGTAGGCGAGGGTGACCCTGGCCTGCTCGCCCGCCGTCCCGGTGACCTCGGAGCCGGTGACGCCGTCCACGCCTCCCAGCCGCCGCGCGTACGCGTCCAGCTCGTCCCCGGCGGTGTCGGCCGGACCGGGCAGGGTGACGGCGACCGTCATGATCCTGCTCGGGTCGGCCCCGAACCGTTCCGCCAGCGCGGTGGTGACCACCCGGGCGTCGGCGTCGGCGGGCAGCACCCAGTCGCCGGGGCGGGCCCAGTTCGCGGTGAGGAACGGCGCGCCCAGTCCGAGCAGCAGCGCCACGATGAGGAGGGTGACGGCGGCGGGCCGCCGCATGACGGCGTGCGCGACCCGGTACCAGCGGTCCTGTGTGCCGCGGTTCCTCTCCCGGGGCCAGGGGATGCGCCACTTGTCGACGCGGCGGCCCACGAGGGAGAGCAGAGGGGGCAGCAGGGTGACCGAGCTGAGCACGGCGAACGCGACCACGGCCACGCCCGCGTACCCCATGGAGCTGAGGAAGCGGGCGGGGAAGAGGATGAGGCCGGTGAAGCAGATGGCCAGCGCCAGCCCGGAGAAGGCGACGGTGCGCCCGGCGGTGGCGGTGGTGCGGCGGACCGCCTCCTCCACGTCGGACCCCGCGGCGAGCTCCTCACGGAACCGGCTGACCATGAACAGGGCGTAGTCGATGGCCAGGCCCAGGCCGAGGATCGTGATGACGTTGATGACGGAGCCGGCGATGTCCACGGAGTAGGTGAGCACCCGCAGGACGACGAACGATCCGAGCGCGGTGACGGTGCCGACGGCCAGCGGCAGCAGGGCCGCGACGGGGCTGCGGAAGATCAGCACCATCACGACCACCAGGACCGGCAGCGACAGCATCTCGGCGCGGGCGATGTCGGAGCCGGTGAGCGCGTTGACCTGTTCGGTCATCGCGGTGACGCCGCCGAAGCTGACGTCGAGCCCGTCCACCTCGAAGTCGTCGGCGACCCGGCCGAGCAGTTCGACCCGCTCCTGGTCGTCGGAGGTGTCGAACTGGACCGTGGCGTAGGTGGCGCGGCCGTCCTCGGACACGTACGCGTCGGAGCCGGTGGAGAAGTGCGAGTCGAGCCGCTCGATCCCGTCCCGGGGCACGCCCGCGAGCGCGGCCTCGACCTCGTCGCCGAAGCCGGGGTCGTCGACGGCCAGGTCGTCGCTCTCGTAGAGCACGACGACGTCGACCGCGTTGCGGCCCAGCTCCCCGGCGAGGATCTCGTCGGCGCGCACCGACTCGCTCGCCGGGTCGTCGAACCCGGCGCCGCCGGTGAGGGCGCTCAGGGCACCGGTCCCCCACACGCCGCCGACCACGGTGAGGAGGGCCGCGAAGGCCACGACCCACCACCTGTGCCGGACCGCGATCCTGCCGACTCCTGCGAACACTGCTCCTCCTTCGTGGTGCCGACCGGACCGCCGCTGGGGCCCGGTAGCAGGCGGGTCAGGCCGCCCCGTGGGCGGCGTGGACCGGGGCGCCGTCCTCCCGCGCCGCGCCCACGGCCGCCGCCAGGGCGGGCACGTGGTCGGGCACGGAGACGCAGACGCGGTCGGTGCGGGGACTGATGCGTCGGGTGAATCCGGTGAGGACGCGCCCGGGACCGAGCTCGACCAGGAGGTCGGCGCCCAGGGAGCCGGTGAGGGTCCGCACCCCGTCGAGCCAGCGCACCGGGCTGGTGAGCTGGTCGAGCATGAGCCCGGGCCACAGGTCCGGGGCGGTGTGGGCGCGGGCGTCCACGTTGGCGACCACGGGCACGTCGGCCGTCCTCAGGTCGGCGCGGGCGAGGGCGGCGCGCAGGCGGGCGACGGCGGGTTCCATCAGCGGGCTGTGGAAGGCGCCGCCGACGGGGATGTCCACGACCCCGGTGGCGCCCTCGGCGAGGGCGGCCTCCGCTCCGAGGGCGACGCCCTCCGGGGTGCCCGACAGGACGCTCTGGCGGGGCGAGTTGAGGTTGGCGACCCACACGCGCGCGCCGTCGCGGCGCAGGCCGCCGGTGATGCGCTGGACGGCGCCGACGTCCAGGCCGAGGACGACGCCCATGGTGCCGGGGGTCAGCGCGGTGGCCTCGCGCATGGCCTCACCCCGCGCGGCGACCAGGCGGACCCCGTCGTCGAAGGTGAGCGCGCCCGACGCGACCAGGGCCGTGTACTCGCCGAGGCTGTGCCCGGCGACGGCGACCGGGGCTGCCGAGGGCAGGGCGTCGCGTACCTCGGCGTGGGCGACGCAGGCAAGGACGAACGTGGCGAGCTGGGCGTTGTCGGTGCGGCGGAGCGTGTCGGCGTCCGCGTGGAGCAGCAGGCCGGCGACGTCCCTGCCGCTGACCCGCGACGCGCGGTCCACGAGGCCCCAGGAGGGGGTGTGCGCCCAGGGGGCGCCCATGCCGGGCTCCTGTGATCCCTGGCCGGGGAAGACGTAGGCGATCCTGGGCACGGCGTGCCCTCCTTCGTTGTCGGCCCGGTACGGGACGGGCGGGCGGGGCGGTCAGGAGGAGACGGGCTCCGCGTCCGGGGTGAAGGGGCGCAGGTCGAGCTGGACGGCGCCGATCTGGAGCATGAGGAACAGGTCCTGGCGGCAGCCCCAGTGCTCGACGACCTTGCCGTCCTGGACCCGGTAGATGTGCATGTGCTCGAAGGCCACGTTCGCGCCGGTGGCCTCGATCCCCAGGAACTCGCGGACGTGGCGGCCGGTGAAGCGCAGGTGGATGACGGCCTTGTCGCCGTCGGCGAAGCTGTCGATCCGGTCCCACCTGGCGTCGGCGAAGACGCTGTTCATCCACTTCGCGGTGCCGAGGTAGCCGTCGGGGCCGCCGGGGGTGCCGGGAGGGGCCTCGTGGTCGACGAACTCCGCGGCCACGTACTCGTGGGCGACCCCGGCGTCGAGCTCGTTGAAGATGTCGCCCATCTTGTGGGCGATGTCGAGGGTGGTCTCGGACTGGGACATGGGTGTCTTCCTTCGCTGTGTCGGGTCGGCGGTGTGTCGGCCGCCGGTCTGTCGTTCCGTCGGTGGTTCGGGTCCGGCCCGCCGCCGGGGGCGGTGGTGCGCCGGTCAGCCGACCTCGGCGCCGCCGTTGACGGGGATGTTCGCCGCGGTCACGTAACCCGCGTCGTCGGCGGCGAGGAAGCGCACGGCGGCGGCGACCTCCGCGGCGGTGCCGGCGCGGCCCAGCGCGGTGCGGCCGAGCAGGGTCTCCCTGCGGGGACCGGCGAGGTCGGAGGTCATGTCGGTGTCGATGAGGCCCGGGGAGACGACGTTCGCGGTGATGCCGCGCTTGCCGACCTCGCGGGCGACCGAGTGGGCGAGGCCGATGAGCCCGGCCTTGGACGCGGCGTAGTTGGCCTGGCCGGGGGCTCCCACGAGCCCGGTGAGGGAGGAGACGTAGATGAGCCGCCCCCACCTGGCCCGCACCATGTCGGTGAGGACGGCGCGGGTGACGCGCAGGGCGCCCACCAGGTTGGTGTCGAGGACCTCCGTGAACTCGGCGTCGCTCATGCCGAGCAGGAGCCCGTCCCGGGTGATCCCCGCGTTGGAGACGAGGATCTCGACGGGCCCGTGGTCGCGCCTGACCCGCTCGACCGCCTCCTCGACGGAGTCGGGGTCGCGGACGTCGCAGCGCACGCCGTCGAGCCCGTCGGGCGGGGTGTCTCCCCGGTGGGTGACGACGACCTTGTCCCCCTGGTCGGCGAACATGCGCGCGACCGCCAGGCCGATGCCCCGGTTGCCTCCGGTGACGAGGACGCGGCGGCTCATCGGACGGCTTCCTCGGGGGCGCCGACGAGGCGTGCCAGCTCGGCTGCGGCCTCCGCGGTGTCCCCGAAGCGGATGGCCTGCCACCCGGCCGCGAGGGCGCCCTCGCAGTTGCGCTCGTTGTCGTCCACCAGCAGGCACCGCTCGGCGGGGACGCCCGCCCTGCGGGCGGCCAGGTCGAACATCGCGGCCTGGGGCTTGCGCGCGCCGACCTCGAAGGACATCACCACGTCGTCGAAGAGGGCGTCGGCGTCCACCATGCGGCGCCAGTGGGCGTCCCAGGTGGGGACCATGTTGGAGAGCATGCCGACGAACACGCCCCGGGAGCGCAGGGCGACGAGTTCGGCGACCCAGGCGTGGTTGGTCTCGCGGTCCTCGAACCAGTCGTCGGCCAGGGTCGTGATGCGGCGGTCGACGCCGTACCGCTCCCGCAGGAGGACGCCGATGCGGGCCAGCCACTCGGCCTCGGTGACGATCGGGGTGTCGATCGGCTCCATGTAGTCGTCGGTGCCGAAGCCCTCGGTGACCTCGCCGATGACCGTGAGCAGGGAGTGCGCGTCGATGTCCATGCGCGCGCAGAACTTCTGCATGGTCTCGGCGATGGGCGGGGTGAGGACACCGCCGAAGTCGGTCCACACGGCGGTGACGCGGGGTGTGCTCATCGTGGGGTCCCCTCCGTCGCGAGGCGCGACGTGTCGGTGACGGTCAGGGTGGTGTCGGCGATCCGGACGCCCCCCTGCTCGAAGCGGACGTGGCGCTCACCGGTCGCGGGCCCGTCCGCCGGGGTGGAGGCCACCACCGGGGAGGTCAGCTCGGCGAAGCCGGTGAAGTCGGCGCGGACACCGGTCACGCGGCGGTCGCCCGGCCCGCCGGGGGCGCCCGGGACGGGCGCGGCCAGGACCAGCTGGCGGGCGGCCTCGGTGAGGACCGCCGCGGGCAGGTGGTCGTAGGAGTGGTCGAACAGGGACGGGTTGTCCCAGCGGGGCCGCACCTGGGCGGTGAACGCGCCGTCACGGGTCCCGAGCCCGCCCAAAACCACGTTCAGGGGGTTGGTGCGGCCGACGGCCCCCGGGGCGACGTCGGCCGGCCCGCTGGTCTGGTCGCTCGTCCGCGGCGCGGGCCCGCCCAGCTGGGCGTGGCGGACGGCCTCGTACTCGCCCGACGACAGGAACAGGACGTCCATGGTGTGGGTGCCGGCCCGGACCCCGTCCACGCGGAACACCTGCTCCACGCGTCCGGCCCGGACCCGGTCCCTCCTGCGGCGCACGACGGTGAACCGGTTGTCGATCACCAGCTCGCCGGGCCTGTCGCCGCACACCAGCGCGGCGGGGTCGGTGTCGATGGCGAACCGGTCCACGATCATCTGCGTGTCCGCGCGGGCGCCCATGTGGCTGTGGGTTCCGGCGATGGCGGCCTGGCGGCCCGCCTCCAGGACCAGGAGCACGTCGAAGACGGCCGGGGTCCGCGCATGGTCGCTGAAGTAGCCGTGGTTCAGGGGGAGCTGGGCGGCGGCCACGACCTCGGTGTCCGACACCGGGCGGAGGTCGGTGACGAAGACCTCCGAGACTGCGCTCCGGTGCACCAGCGTCCGGTCGAGGGTCGCTCTGAAGCCGAGGTCGGCCGGGATTTCGATGTCCATTTCCGCGACGGAAGTCATTGCACCACCTCTCGCAAATTCATTGACCTTTGACGACAGCCTCGCACCGCCGCATAGAACACCGATCAATTCCCGATCAAAGTTGGCCGCATGTCACTTTCGATGAATAAGGGAGGTACAAAGGCGCAGTCTTATTGCGCGACCGGGAGGACCGTCGCCAAGCTGGGGGAAGACCGGCCCGAGCAGCGGGCCCTCCGAGCCGAAGGGAACCACGATGAACGAGAGGACGGCCGTCGCCGACTCCGGGGCGATTATCGGGAAACTCCGCGAGATCGTCAGCCAGGAACTGGAACTGGAGGACGGAGAGCTCACCCCCACCGGGCACTTCGTGGAGGACTACGAGGGGGACTCCCTCTCCCTGATCACCGTCGTGGCGCGTATCGAGAAGGAGGTCGGCGTGGTCATTCCCAAGTCCGATCTGCCCGAGCTCCTCAACTTCGAACTGCTCGCCGCCGCCGTCCGCGAGTACGGGGAGGCGGCCCGTGCCTGAGACCAGACGCGTCGTCATCACCGGCCTCGGCGCGGTGAGCAGCGTCGGTATCGGCGCCGACGCGTTCGCCGCGGCCATCCGCGAGGGCCGCAACGGCACCGCCGAGATCACCTCGTTCGACGCCTCCGGCTTCCCCTTCCGGATGGCGGGCGAGGTCCGCGACTTCGACCCCCGCGCGATCCTGCGCCGGGTGGACCCCGAGCGCTGGGGCCGCAGCGGGCAGCTGGCCGCCGCCGCGTCCCGGCTCGCCCTGGAGGACTCCGGCCTGGATCCGGAGTCGGTGTCGCACGGCCGGTCCGGCGTGATCATGGGAACGACCAGCGGCGAGGCCACCGTGTCCTCCGTGCTCGGCGAGCAGTGGGTGTCGGGGCGGATGAAGGACTTCGCGGCCCGGGTGGTCGCGCAGGCCCCCGCCAGCCAGATCTCCGCGGCGGTCAGCACAGAGCTGGCCCTGGGAGGGGACACCCAGACCATCCCCACCGCGTGCTCCGCCAGCAACTACGCGCTGGGCCACGCGTTCGACCTGGTGCGCACCGGCGAGGCCGACCTGATGTTCGCGGGCGGCGCCGACGCCGTGAACCGCTTCACGCACGCCGGGTTCCACGCCCTGGGCGCACTCGCCCCGGACGTGTGCCGGCCCTTCGACAGGAACCGCGCGGGCATCCTCACCGGCGAGGGCGGGGTCTCCCTGCTCCTTGAGCCGCTGGACTCGGCGGTGGCGCGGGGCGCCCGCGTCTACGCGGAGATCCTGGGCTACGGGGTCAACTGCGACGCCAAGCACATGGTGCACCCGGACCCGGGGAGCATCGCCGCGTGCATCCGCGACGCGCACGCCTCCGCGGGGATCACCCCCGACCAGGTCGACTACGTGTGCGCGCACGGCACCGGCACCCCCACCAACGACGCCACCGAGGTGCAGGCGGTCCGCGAGGTGTTCGGCGAGCGCGTGCCGCCGATCAGCTCCATCAAGTCGATGATCGGCCACACCATGGGCGCGGCCAGCGGGTTCGGCGCGGTCGTGTGCTGCAAGGCCCTGTACGACGGGTTCCTGCCGCCCACCGCGAACGTCGACGAGGTCGACCCGGCCCTGGGGCCGGACCTGGACGTGGTCCCGGGGCGCGGGCGCGACGCCGACCCCCGGATCGTGCAGAACCACGGCTTCGCCTTCGGCGGCAACAACGTCATCACCATCCTCGGGAGGCCCTCATGACCGTCCTGGCGACCGGGCCGGACACCGCGGACCGGCCCGCGCTCCCCGCCGCCGTCCCGCTCGCGATCACGTCCGTCGGCGTCGTGTCGGCGGCCGGGCTGGGCCTGGAGTCGCTCGGCGGCCTGCTCGCCTCCGGCGGCATCGGCCACGCCGCCCCGGTGGGCGACGACGCCGAGGACTACCCGCCGCTCGGCGTGCGCTCGGTGGAGGGCTTCCGGCTGCGCGACCACGTGGGACGCAAGGGCACCCGCAACCTGGACCGGCTGACCGGGTTCGGCCTCGTGGCGGCCAAGCTCGCCCTGGCCGGCGCCCCCGGTACGGAGGGGACCGACCGCACCGGGGTGGTCGTCACCACCAGCACCGGCAGCACCCAGAGCCTCATGGACCTGGCCGGCGACACGCTCCTCCAGGAGCGCCCCTACCTGGTCAACCCGTCGCGCTTCCCGAACACGGTGCTGAACTGCTGCGCCGGGCAGATCGCGATCTGGAACGGGCTGCGCGGCGCCAACGTCACCCTCGCCGCGGGCCAGGCCTCGGGCATGAACGCGTTCCGGCACGCGCGGATGGTGCTGTCCCTGGGCCGCGCGGACCGCCTCGTGGTCGGCGGCGTCGAGGAGCTGAGCGCCCCGCTCGCGTGGGGCTGGCACGCCTCGGGGACCCTGGCCGACGGCACCCCGATCGGTGAGGGCGCCGCCGCGTTCGTGGTCACCACCTCCGAGGCGGCGCGCGCCGACGGCGCGGAGATCGCCGCCGAGGTCCTGGGCGTGGAGGTGGGCTTCCACCCCGCCTCGCGCGGGGACAGGGCGGGGGCCGTCGCCGAGCACGTGCGCCGCGCCCTCGACCGCAGCGGCGCCGCCCCCGGGGACGTCACCGAGATCTCCCCCGGGTCCACCGGCCTGGTGGGCGTGGAGCGCCCCGAGCTGCGGGGGATCTCCCTGGCCCTGGGCGGCACCCCGCCCGTCCGCGACGTGACGCGGGCCGTGGGCCAGTGCTACAGCGCGGCCGGCGCCATGCAGGTCGCGGGACTGCTCGCGGCGTGGCGCAACGAACCGTCGGAGCGCCCGCGCCTGGCACTGGTCACCGCCGTGGGCCACGACGGCAACATCGGCGCGCTGGTCCTCCGCGAGGGCGGTGGGTCCTGATGCGCTCCGGCGGTACCCGGACCCGGGGCGCGTCCCCGACCGGCCCGGCGGTCCCCGCCCGGGACGCCGGTGCCCGACACCACGACAGGAGAGGAGGAACGGCATGGGTCTGAACAGCGCGCTGGTGGGCCGGGTCTACCGGTCCCCGGACACCTACGAGGTGGGCCGCGAGAAGATCCGCGAGTTCCGTGCCGCGGTCGGCGCCACGGAGGGCGACGACGCACCGCCGACCTTCCCCATCGTCCTGGCCATGAAGGCGCAGGAGGCGGCGGTGCTCGACCCGGACCTGGGCTTCGACTTCTCCCGGGTCATCCACCGCGACCAGTCCTTCCGGCACACCCGCCCCGTCCGCTCCGGCGACGTGCTGACCGTCGAGGTCCACGTCACCCGGGTGGAGACCCTGGGCGCCAACGACCTGGTGGCGCTGCGCAGCGACATCCGCACGGCCGGGGGCGAGGACGTGTGCACCGCGACCACCACCCTGATCACCTGGGCGGACACCCCATGACGACTCCCACCGCACCCCGCCCCGCCACGTCCTCCGCGACCGCCGCCACCGGCACGCCGGGCACGGAGCTCCCCGAGCGGCGCTTCACCCTGACCCGCGCCGACCTGGTCCGCTACGCGGGCGCCTCGGGCGACTTCAACCCCATCCACTACGACGAGCGCGTCGCCGGAGCCCTGGGCCTGCCCGGTGTCATCGCCCACGGCATGCTCACGATGGGCCTCGCCGCGACCGCCGTCACCGACTGGTTCGGCCCCGCGGCACAGGTCGCCGAGTACGAGACCCGGTTCGCGCGGCCCGTGGTCGTGCCGCCCGGCGAGGGCGTGGAACTGGTGGTCTCGGGCCGCGTCGACGCCGTCCTGGACGGTGCCCGTACCCGGGTCGTGCTCACCGCCCTGTGCGGCGGGGAGCGCGTCCTGGCGCGGGCCCGGGCCGTGGTGGTCACGGGCCGATGAGCGCACAGGGCACCACGCACGCCTCCCCCCTGGTACGGACCCGGAGGGTCGAGTCGCCGGAGTTCCGGCTGTTCCTGCTGCACCACGCCGGCGGCGCCCACACCGCCTTCCGGGGGTGGGGCCGCCGCTTCCCGGGCCGCTGGGACGTGTGCGCCGTCGAGGCCCCCGGTCGCGGCCGGCTGCTGCACGAGCCCTTCGCGGCCGGGATGGCGCCGCTGGTCGACCGCGTGGCCGAGGCCGTCGGACCGCTGACGGACGTCCCCTTCGGGGTGTTCGGGCACAGCATGGGCGCGGCCGTCGGGTACGAGCTGGTCCGGGTGCTGGCGGAGGCGGGCACCGCGCGCGCCGCGTGGCTGGGGATGTCCGGCTACCCGGCGCCCGGGGCGGCCCCCGACGGCGACCCCCACCTGCTGCCGTCCGCCGAGCTGCGCGCCCGGGTGGGCGCTCTGAGCGGGATGCCCGACCAGGTCCTGGCCGACGACGCGCTGTGGGCCCTGTTCGAGCCGCGCATGCGCGCGGACCTGGCCCTGGTGCGGGCATGGCGGGCTGCCGGTCCCCCCGCTCGGCAACCGGCGCCGGTGACCGTGTTCGCCGGGGAGTCCGACCCGGTGGCGGGCCCCGGACAGGTGCGGGGGTGGGCCGAGCTCGCCCCGCGCTTCCAGGGGCTGCGCTGCTTCCCCGGCTCCCACTTCTACCTGAACGCCGCCCGCGACGCGGTGGTCGGGGCGATCACCGAGGAGGTCGCCCTGGCGACCGCCGCCCTCGACACCGAGCCGGTCCCGGCCCGGGCCCTCTCCCCCACGACCCCGAGGACGTTCCGATGACGCGCAGGACGGGAGGTGCGGCCGCGGTCGCCGCGATCGCGGCGCCGATGTTCATGGTCGCGCTGGACAACCTGATCGTCACCCACGCCCTGCCCCAGGTCCGGGCGGAGTTCGGCGGCGGCCAGTCGCAGCTCCAGTGGGTGGTCAACGCCTACGTCCTGGCCTTCGCCGGGCTCCTCATGACCGCGTCCGCGCTGGGCGACCGCTTCGGCCGCCGCCGGGTGTTCGTCGTCGCGGTGCTGCTGTTCACCCTCGCCTCGGCCTGGTGCGCGACGGCGTCGTCCCTGGGCGAGCTGATGGCCGCCCGGGTGGCCCAGGGGGCGGGCGCGGCGGCGATCCTCCCGCTGTCGCTGACGCTGACCGCCGCGGCGGTCCCGGCCGCGCACCGCAACGCCGCCGTGGGCGCGTGGGGCGGGATCAACGGCCTGGGGATCGCGCTCGGACCGCTGGTGGGCGGCGTGGTCACCGAGACCCTGAGCTGGCACTGGGTGTTCTGGATCAACGTGCCCGTGGGCCTCCTGGTCCTGCCGGCCGTGCTGTGGACCGTCGGCGAGAGCCGCGGCGGGGCCGGGGTGTTCGACGTCCCGGGAGCACTCCTGGTCACCGGCGGCCTGGTGGCTGCGGTGTGGGGCGTCGTGAACGCGGCCGAGGCCGGGTGGTCCTCCCCCCTCACCGTCGCGGCCCTGGCGGGCGCGGTCGCGCTGGTGGCGGGCTTCGTCCTGTGGCAGCGCCGCACGCCCACGCCGCTCGTCCCGCTCGGCCTGTTCCGGAACGGCCCGTTCGCGCTGAGCCTGGTGGTGTCGCTGGCGATGTACTTCGGGGTGTTCGGGTCCGTGTTCCTGCTCGCCCAGTACATGCAGGGGCCGCTCGGGTACGCGCCGTTCGAGGCGGGCCTGCGGACGCTGCCGTGGACGGCGGCGCCCATGGTGGTCGTCCCCGTGGTGAGCCTGCTCATCGACCGGGTCGGCGGCGGGCGCCTCCAGGCGCTCGGCTGCGCCATGCAGGCCGCCGCCCTGGCCTGGCTCGCCCTGGCCGCCACGGCCGACATGGCGTACGCGTCGATGCTCCCGGCCCTGGTGGTCGCGGGGGTCGGCATGGGCGTGGTGTTCGCCGCGAACCCCGTGGTGGTGATCGCCTCGGTGAGCGAGGACCGGCACGGCACCGCCTCCGGCGTGAACAACACCGTCCGCGAGTTCGGCGGAGCCCTGGGCATCGCCGCGATCAGCACCGTGTTCGTGGTGTTCCACCCGGTCGGCGCGGAGACCGACGCCGCCTTCGTCGAGGCGATGCGCCCCGCCGTCCTGGCGGGCGCGGTGGTCACCGCCGCCGGAGCGGTGGCGGCCCTGTTCATCCGCCGCGACCGGACCCCGCACCCCGTCGCCCCCACCGCGGCGGAGGCCCCGGCCCCCGCGGCGCCCGCCCCCGCACCGGGCCCCGCCCGGCCCTCCTGACCCCGACGGGTTCCGCGCGCCTCTTGGCCGAGCGCCCGGAACCACCGCACCTCCCCTGGCACGCCCCCCCCCGCACCACCCGCAGCCCCCAGCGAACCGGAAGGACCTGACATGACGGACAGACCAGTGGCGATCGTGACCGGAGGCTCCCGGGGCATCGGCCGCGCCGTCGCCCTGCGCCTCGCCAACGACGGCTACGACATCGCGTTCTGCTACCACAGCGCCGGGGACGCCGCCGCGAGCACCGCGGAGAAGATCCGCGCGACGGGCGCCGCCTGCTACAGCGCCGCCTGCGACGTCGCCGACCTGGAGGCGGTACAGCGGTTCGTGGCCGACGCCAAGGCCGCGCTCGGCGACCCGGAACTCCTCGTCAACTCGGCGGGCATCCTCCGCGACGCCCCGGTGGCGATGATGGACGCCGCCGCCTGGAGCGCGGTCATCGACACCAACCTCACCGGCACCTTCAACCTCTGCCGCAGCACCGTCTTCGACTTCATCAAGAACCGCCGCGGCTGCGTCGTCAACATCTCCTCCGTCATGGGGGTCTACGGCAACGCCGGGCAGGGCAACTACTCCGCCGCCAAGGCCGGGATCAACGGACTCAGCAAGGCCATGGCCAAGGAGGTCGCCCGCTACGGCATCCGCGTCAACGCCGTCGCCCCCGGCTTCATCGAGACCGACATGACGCGGGGCCTGAGCGAGAAGGTGCGCGCCAGCGCCCTGGCCAAGGTCCCCCTCCGCCGCCTGGGCAGCGCCGAGGACGTCGCCGACCTGGTGTCGTTCCTGGCCTCCGACCGGGCCTCCTACATCACCGGCCAGATCGTCCAGGTGGACGGCGGCGTCGTCATCTGACACACCCCGGCGCGCGCCCCGGGCCGCGCCGCCCACGCTCCCCCACCGGACCCGAACGCGTTCCGACCACGTCGCGGCCACCGCGGACCGCAACCACACCAAGGAGAAACGACATGTCCACCACCGACACCGCCCTCATCGACGAACTGCGCGAGATCGTCGCCGACGTCCTGGAGGTCGAGCCCGAGGAGATCACCGAGACCGGCCTGTTCTCCGAGGAGCACGAGGCCGACTCGCTCCAGGCCATCGAGGTCCTGGCCCGGATCGAGAAGACCCTCCGGGTCGCCGTCCCCCAGACCGAACTGCCCAACATGGGCAGCCTCGACGGCGTGTACCGCGTCGTCTCCCAGTACACGGAGGGGAACGCCTGATGCGCCGGGTCGTCGTGACGGGCCTGGGGCCCGTGTCCAACGTGGGGACGGGGGCCGCCGCGTTCGGCGCCTCCGTGCGCGCCGGACGGTCCGGCGTCTCCCCCATCACCTCCTTCGACGCCTCGGGGTTCCCGCACCGCAACGCGGGCGAGGTGCGCGACTTCGCGCCGGAGGAGCTGGTGGAGCGGCTCGACACCGCCGAGTGGGGCCGCTCCAGCCTGTTCGCGGCGGCCGCCGCACGGCTCGCGGTCGCCGACGCCGGGCTCGACCCGGACACGCTGTCGCGTGCCGAGTCCGGTTCGGTCATGGGCACCACCAGCGGGGAGTCGCAGATCATCGAACGGCTCACCGAGGAAGAGGTCGCCGGGGGCTGGGAGAGCCTCAGCCCCCACCTGCCGCGGCAGGTCCCCGCGTCCCGGCTGGCCTACGCGGTCAACCGGGAGCTGGGCCTGACCGGGGAGGCCATGACCCTGGCCACGGCGTGCTCGGCGGGCAACTACGCCATCGGGTACGCCTACGACCTGGTCCGCTCCGGCGCGGCCGACTACATGCTGGCGGGCGGCGCCGACTCGGTGCTGCGCTGGGCCCACGCCGGGTTCTTCCGGCTGGGCGCGGTCGCGGAGGACGTGAGCTCCCCCTTCGACCGCGACCGCTCCGGCATCATCACCGCCGAGGGCGGGGCGGCGCTGGTCCTGGAGAGCCTCGACGGTGCGCTGGCGCGCGGTGCGCGCGTCTACGCCGAGGTCCTGGGCTACGGGCTCAACTGCGACGCCGACCACATGGTGTCCCCCAACCCGGCGGGCATCGCCGAGTGCATGCGCCGCGCGCACGCCAACGCCGGGATCAAGCCGGGGGACGTGGACTACATCTGCGCCCACGGCACCGGCACCCCCGCCAACGACCTCGCGGAGGCGACGGCGGTCCTGGACGTGTTCGGGGACTCACCGCCGCCGATCAGCTCCGTCAAGTCGATGCTCGGGCACACCATGGGCGCGTCCAGCGCGTTCGGCGCCATCGCCTCGCTGATCGGTATGCGGGAGGGGTTCCTGCCGCCCACGACCAACTTCTCCACCCACGACCCGGCCCTCGGCGGGATCGACCCGGTGCCCAACGAGGCGCGCCCGGCCGATGTGCGGATCGTGCAGAACAACGGGTTCGCGTTCGGCGGCAACAACGCCATCACCGTCTTCGGGAGGGTCTCATGAGCAGCACACGGGCCGGGGCTCCGGTCCTGGCCGTCACCGGCTGGTCCGCGGTGTCGCCGGTCGGCACCGGGGCGGCCGGGTTCACCGAGGCCGTGCGGGCGGGGCGGGCCGGCGGCGCCGACGTCAGCGGGATGTTCGACGCCCCGCTGCCCTCGGACCGGGCGCACGCCATCCCGGACTTCCGGGCCGCGGACCACCTCGGCCGCAAGGGCACCCGCCACCTCGACCGCAGCACCGCCCTGGCGCTGGTGGCGACCAAGCTGGCGCTGGAGTCCACCGACGCGGCCGTGGACGACGACACCGGCGGGCGCGTGGGGCTCGTGCTGGGCACGACGGCGGGCAGCATCCGCACCACCAGCGAGTTCAGCCGGGACACCCTCGTCGAGGAGCGCCCCTACCTGGTCAACCCGGTGATGTTCCCCAGCGCGACGATCAACTGCCCCGCGGGGCGCAGCGCCATCTGGCACGGCCTGCGCGGCGTGAACGCGACCGTCGCGGGCGGCCAGATGGCCGGGCTCAACGTGCTGCGCTACGGCGCGAACCTCATCGGGAGCGGGCACGTGGACGTGCTCCTCGCCGGGGCCGTCGAGGAGTTCAGTCCGCACATGGCGTGGGGTCACCGCGCCCTGACCGACGGGTACGACGTGCCGCTGGGCGAGGGGGCGGCGGTGTTCGTCGTCGAGGACGCCGACCGGGTCCGCGCCCGGGGGCGGACGCCGGAGGCGGAGGTGCTCGCGTCGGCGTTCGGCACCGGCGCCCCCGAGGACACCGCCCGCACCCTGGAGGCGGGCATCGTGCGGGCCCTGCGCCTGGCGGGCGTGGACGCCGACGAGGTGTGGGGCGTGGCCACGGGCGAGCACGGCGTCGCCGGGCTCGACGGGGCCGAGGACGCGGGCGTCCGGGCCGCCCTGGGCGACGGGCCGGTCCGGGTCCGCGTCAAGCGGCTGGTCGGCGAGTGCAACAGCGCCTCCGGCCCGTTCCAGCTGGCCGCGCTGCTGGCGCACCACCGGTCCGACCCGGGCCTGGACGGCCGGGTGGCCGTGCTGACCTCGGTCTCGTCCGACGGTGCGGCGGGGGCTGCGGTCGTCCGAGGACACCGCCTGCCGGGCCCGTCCGCTCCGGCGGGACCGCACGGAGACGGGGAGGCCGTGGCGTGAGGAAGCCGCCGAGACTCTACTTCGCCTTCCGCAGCCCGTTCTCGTGGATGGCGCTGCGCCGGCTGGAGGAGCTGTACCCGGAGGCGGTGGACACCGTCGAGTACCGGCCGTTCTGGGAACCCGACGCCGACCTGCTGTCGCGGCTGCGCGCCGAGGGCGGTGAGTTCCTGTACACGCCGATGAGCAAGGCCAAACACCTGTACATCCTGTACGACACCAAGCGGTTGGCCTCCTCGTTCGGGTACAGGATGTCGTGGCCGGTCGACGTGGACCCGTGGTGGGAGGTCCCGCACCTGGCGTGGCTGTACGCGCGCCGGGAGGGCAGGGAGCGCGCGTTCTACCGCGCGGTCACCGAGGCCAGGTGGGAGCGCGGCGAGAACGTGTGCGACCCGGCCCTGGTCAAGGACCTGGCCGCGTCGGTCGGGCTGGACGGGGACACGGCCGCGTCCGCCGCCCACGACCCGGACCTGCGCGAGGAGGGGCTCAGGTCACTGCACGACCTGTACCAGGACGACGTGTTCGGGGTGCCGTACTTCCGGGTGGGGCGGCACCGCTTCTGGGGGCTGGACCGCCTGGACGCGGTCGGCGACGCGCTCGAACTGGAGCGGGACGCGCGGGCGGCGGATCCGCCGTCCCTCGCCCGGGTGCCCGTCCCGGACCTGTCCCCGCCCCTGGCCGACCTCGACACCGACACGGCGGGGGGCTGCGGTTAGGTCGTGTTTTTTGCATCCTTCCGGGCTCGCGTCCGCCGGACCTCCTCCCGCCGCGCCTCCGCGCCCGGGGGGCACGACCGGGCCGAACGTCGCAGATCGTCCTGCGAGAGACTGCCCGGACGGCCGCTCGCCGACCCGGGAGTCTCCTGAGAAACACTCACCGGCCGGCCCCGACCGTCCGGTCTCCGGGTCCCGGAGGTCGGACGGCCGGGGCCCGGGCGGCCCCGTCCGGCTAGCCTGTGCGCATGCGGCAAGGCACACGCGAGACCGCGCTCCGGTGGGTGCGCCCGGCCGCCGGGGCCGCCCTGTGGACGCTCCTCGGGGTGTCCACCGTCGTGGAGCTGTTCGGTTCCCGTGACCGGCCCCCTCTGTTCGAGGCGTCGGTACTGGTCCTGGCCCTGGCCTCGGCCGCGCTCCTGTCCCGTTCGCACCCGCTGACCGCCCTGGGCGTCATGCTCTCCGCGTCGGTCCTCCAGATGGCGGCGTCCGCGTCCCTGCTGGTGGAGACCTTCGTCATCACGCCGTGGCTGGCGCTGCTGCCGCTCGGGTTCCTGGCCGGCCTGCGCTCCGCGCGGGTGCGCCCGGTGACGGTCATGGCGGCGGTGGCGTGCGCGTTCACCCTGGCCGTGTCCGTGACGCTGGGCCTCGTGTCGGGCCACGACACACGGACCTTCCTGTCCGGTTTCGTGGACTGGCTGGGCGGAGCGCTGGCCATCGCCCTGACGACGCTCACGCCGCTGCTGCTGGGCCGCTACCGGCTGCTGCACGGCCGTCTGTCGCAGGACGGCTGGGCGATCGCCGAACGGATGGAGAGGGCCCGCGCCGCCGACGCCGACCGCGCCCGCCTGCGGGAGCGCGCCCGGATCGCCACGCGGATGCACGACTCCCTCGGGCACGACCTCGCACTGATCGCGGTGCGCGCCGCGGCCCTGGAGATGTCCGCGCCCGACGGCTCGGACCGGCGGAGCGCGGCCGGGGAACTGCGCACGGCCGCGCACGAGGCCAACCTCCGCCTGCGGGAGGTCATCGGCGTGCTGCGCGAGGGCGACGGCGGTGGGACCGCGGAACCGGTGGCCGCCCTGGTGCGGCGCGCCGCCGACGCGGGCATGTCGGTCCGGCTCCTGCGGGAGGGCCCCGACCCGGACCCGGCGACCCCGGGCGGTGCGGCCGTGCACAGGGTCGTCCAGGAGTCGCTCACCAACGCGGCCAAGTACGCGCCGGGCGCCGAGGTGACCGTCCGGATCGTCCGGGAGGGGGATCTGACCCGGGTGTCCGTCCTCGACACGGGAGCGCCGGACGGCCGGTCCGCGCTCCCCGCCGGACGGGGGGCGGACGGTTCCGGCCTGCCCGGGCTGCGCTCCCTCGTGGAGGGGCTCGGCGGGGGCCTCGACACCGGGCCGGCCCCGGAGGGCGCGCCCGGCCGGGGGTTCTCCGTCCGGGCGAGCGTCCCGGACGCCCCTCCCGACCGGGGTTCCGAGGCGGGCGGTTCCGAGGCATCCCCGGCCGGCCCCGCGTCCGGGACGTCGGAGACGAGGCGCGCCCACACCGAGGTCCGGGAGCGCGCCCGCCGGAGGCTGGTGGACGCCGTGGCCGTCCCCGCCTCATTGGGGGCCGGGGTGGTCCTGGCGGGGGGCGCCCTGCTGTGGTGGATCGGGACGAGCAGCGTCCTGCCTCCGGAGCGGTACGAGCGGATTTCCGTCGGCGACGACCGGTCCCTGGTCGAACGGGAGCTGCCCCGCTTCGCGTATCCCCCGCGGTCGGTCGGCGACCGGCCCCCCGACCCGGCCGGCTCCGAGTGCTCCTACTATTTGGTGCGCTACGAGAACGGGCTGCCGCCGGTCTACCGGCTGTGCTTCGCGGACGGCGTCCTGGTCGCCAAGGACGAGGTCCGGCGCTCCGAGTGAGGGAGCCGCCGCCAGTAGGGTGTCCGGGTGAACGCGACAGGCGGTGACCGCGACGCGGGCGGGACGGGACCGGTGCTGAGGATCGTCCTCGCCGACGACGAGGCGATGATGCGCGCGGGCATCCGCGCGATCCTGTCCTCGGTGCCCGGCATCGAGGTGGTGGGCGAGGCCGCCGACGGTGCGGCAGCCGTGGCGCTGGTCGCGGAGCACCGTCCCGACATCGCCCTGCTCGACGTGCAGATGCCCGGTACGGACGGGCTCGCGGCGGCGGAGGCGATCGCCGCGGAGCACCCCGGGACGGCGGTCGTCATCCTCACCACCTTCTCCGAGGACGCCTACATCAGCCGCGCCCTGGCGGGGGGCGCCGACGGGTTCGTCCTCAAGAGCGGCGACCCGCAGCAGCTGGTGGCGGGGTTGCGAGCGGTCGCGGACGGCGGGGCGTACCTGTCGCCGGAGGTGGCCCGGAGGGTGCTCGACGAACTCGACGCCTCCGGTCCCCGCCTGTCCCGGGCGTCGGCCGCACGGGAGCGGGTCGGGCGTCTCACCGCGCGCGAGCGCGAGGTGCTGGCGCTGGTCGGCGAGGGCTGCTCGAACGACGAGGTCGCCCGCCGCCTCGCCATCGCTCCGGGCACGGTGAAGGTGCACGTGGGGGCGATCCTCGCGGGTCTCGGCGTCCGCAACCGGGTCCAGGCCGCCGTCCTCGCCCACGAGGCCGGGCTGGTCCGGGGGCGCTGACACCCTCCCGCCCGTCCCGCGGGCGGCCTCGCCCTCCGCGGGGCCGTGTCCCCGGGACGCCGCGCCTGCCCCGCGGCCACCCGGCGGGCACGGCCGGTGGGGGTGCGACCGGTGCGGGCACGGCCGGTGCGGGTACGGCCGTGGCGGGACCGCCGGACCGGACGGTGAGGGCCCGCCGGACCGCGCCCTCCTACCCCTTTGTGCCTACCCCGACGCTGCCGTCCAGGCGATGTGCGCACGCGTCCGGACGGGCGACGATGCCGCACATGACCAGAAACACCTCCGCAGGGACGAAGCGGGCGCTCGCCTACGGGTCCGCCGCGCTCGTCCTCGCCGCGGCGTTCTCCGCCCCCGCCTCCATCACCGCCGCCACCGACCCGGGAAGCGTGCTCCTCGCCCCTCCCGAGCCCACCGGCCCGCACACGGTCGGCCGTACCGACCTGCACCTCCTCGACCCGGGCCGGGGGCACCCGTGGGTGGAGGCCTCCGACGACCGGGACCTGGCGGTGAGCGTCTGGTATCCGGCCGTGGACGCCGGGGAGGAGCGGGCCCCCTACATGACCGGGTCGCCCAGCGGACCGCTGCGGAGCCAACTGGAGCAGCTCGGACTCCACCGCGACACCGTGGACTTCGAGAACTCCCGGGCCAACGCCCTGCTGGACGCGGACGCCGCGGCCGACGCGGGCCCGTTCCCCGTCGTGCTCTTCTCCCCCGGGTTCAGGACGACCCGGTTCCTCAACACCTCGAACGCCGAGGAGCTCGCCTCCCGCGGCTACGTGGTGGTGTCCGTGGACCACACCTACGAGACGCCCGCCGTCGACCTCCCGGACGGGCGCGTCATCCGCACGCGCGTCCCCGACGCGGAGACCGCGACCTACCGGGAGGCCATCGCGGTCCGGACGGAGGACACCCGTTTCGTCCTCGACCGGGTGGCCGAGCTCGCCGGGGGAGGCAACCCCGACGTGGACGGCCGCGCCCTGCCCGCCGGCCTGGGCGCGGCCCTCGACACGGACGCCGTGGGCATGTTCGGCCACTCCGCCGGGGGGCTCACCACGGCCGAGGCGATGCTGGTGGACGACCGGATCGACGCGGGCATCGACCTGGACGGCTCCCTCTCGTTCCACACGGGCGACGGGGTGTGGGCCGACTCCACCCTGGAGGGAGCGGACCGGCCGTTCGCGATCCTCGGCGCCGGCCTGGCGGGGATCCGGCGGCTGCCGCACAACAGCGAGCACAACGAGGCGTTCCGGCGGTTCGTCCGGGCGTCGTCCGCCCCCGTCCTGGAGCTGTACACGGCCGACGCCGAGCACATGGGCTACACGGACCACCAGTGGATCCTCCCCGCGGTCGCCGAGGTCCACCGCCCGGACTCGAACGCGTGGCACGAGGCGACCGGGGACGGAATCGGCTCGATCGACCCCGAGGAGTCGGTGCGGACGCAGCGGGCCTACATCACGGCGTTCTTCGACGCCCACCTGCGCGGCGAGGACGTCCCACTGCTCGACGGGCCCTCCGCCGACTTCCCGGCGGTGGAGTTCGTGGAACAGCCCTGAGCCGCCCCCGCCCCGGGCCCGCGCGGCCCGGGGCAGGAGCGGGCCCGGGGCAGGAGCGAGGCGGGAGCGAGCCCCCGCCCTTCCCCGTGATCTTGTACTTATAGCGAGGTTGGGCGCCCGAAATCGGCTACAAGTACAAGATCACCGGGGTCAGGGGCCCTCATGTCACACCGGCAACGGTTACGGCCAGGGGGAACTAGACGTCGCGGACGCGCAGCTCGGTGTGCGCCACGACCTGCGCGGCGACGGCCCAGCCCACCACCGCCAGGAGGTTCACCGGCCCGTCGTGGGGCGCCGTGTAGAACCCCACGTCACCGCCCGCGTAGAACTCGATCCCGGCCAGGCCCGGCATCAGCGCCGCGGCGTCACCGATCACCTGCACCTCCGACAGCTGCATGACCATCGGCAGCCCCAACAGCAACAGGAACCCCAGGGTGAACGTGCCCGGCATACTCCGCAGCGCCGTGCCCACCCCCACGAACAGCACCGCGAACAGCGCCATGCACAGGCCCGCGCTCAGTGCCCTCACCGCAGCCTCCGGAACGTCGACACCCGCGTACGGGGCCACGAACCCGGCCAGCACCGCCACCCCCACCACGGTGGACAGCACGCCCACCGCGAAGGCCAGCCCGGCGGACACCACCGTGCGGGCCGCCAGCACCACCCCCCGGTTCGGCCGCCACAGCAGGGTGCTCGTGACACTGCGGTTGCCGAACTCGCCGGTCGACGCGAGCGCCGCCAGGACCAGCACCGCGAACTGCACCAGGTAGTAGTGGCCCTGCGAGGTGAGCCGCATGAACGCGGCGGGGTCCGCCTCGTCCGGGTTCTCCAGGATCCTGGACAGCTCGGTGTACCCCATCATGGCCGCGAACACGGCCATGCCCGCCATCGCCACCGCGACCACCCACCACGTGGACCGCAGCGACGACTGGCGGATCCACTCTGCGCCGGTCTCCCTGAGCAGGTCGGCCCCGGCCCGGGGCGCTCCCGCCTCCCGGGGGGTCCGCGGGGATCCTGAGGCCCCGGTCGCCGAGGCGCCCCCAGCGACACCCGTCCGGGCGGCGCGCCCCGGGCGTGCCGTGCCGCTTCCGCGCCCCTCGGGCCCCGTCCTCCGTGCCCGTCCGCCCGTGTGCGTTCCGCTCATCCCGTCCCACCCGCGCATCCCACCGGTCCCCGTCCCTGTCCCGTCCCTGTCCCGCGGCCGTCCCGTCGGCATCAGTCCGCCGTCCCCTCCGCGGCGGCGGACGCCCCCGCGTCGGCGTCCGCCGCCGTGCGCTCCCCTGCGCGTCCGGCGCGGGAGCCGTACTCGACGGCGTCACCGGTGAGCTCCAGGTACGCCTCCTCCAGGGAGGCCTCCAGGACCCGCAGGCCGTGGACGCGCGCACCCACCGAGTGCGCGTGGTCGCCGACCTCCTCCGCACCGAGGCCGAACACGCGAAGGCCTGTGCCCCCGCCCCGATGGCCCCCGGCCCCGTCGTCCTGCGAAGCGTCCTCGACCCGCACCCGCGGGTCCGCCCGCTCCAACCGCTCCCGCAGCCGCCCGGGGTCCGGGGTGTGCACCAGGACGTGCTTGCGCGACCACGCCGCGATCACGTCGCCGAGCGGCGCGTCCGTGATCAGCCGCCCGCGGCCCACGACCACCAGGTGGTCGGCGACCATCTCCATCTCGCTCATCAGGTGGCTGGAGACGAACACCGTGCGTCCCTCGTCCGCGAGCCCGCGCACCAGGTCGCGCATCCAGCGCACGCCGTCCAGGTCGAGCCCGTTCACCGGTTCGTCGAACAGGAGCACGCCCGGGTCCCCCAGCAGGGCGTCGGCGACGCCCAGCCGCTGCCGCATGCCGAGCGAGAACCCGCCGACCCGCTTGCGGCCGGCCTCCGCGAGCCCGGCCTCGGCCAGGACCTCGTCCACGCGGCGCCGGGGAATGCCCGCGCCCACCGCCTTCGCGGTCAGGTGCGCGCGGGCGGTGCGCCCGGGGTGCGCCGCGTCCGGTGACAGCAGGGCGCCGACCTCGCGCGCGGGACGCGCCAGCCGTTCGTACGCCCGGCCGTTGACCAGGGCCTCCCCCGACGTGGGCCGGGCCAGGCCCAGGAGCAGCCGCATCGTGGTGGACTTCCCGGCGCCGTTGGGCCCAAGGAATCCGGTCACCCGTCCGGGTTCGGCCGTGAACGTCAGCCCGTCCACCGCGTTCCCGCCTCCGTAGCGCTTGGTCAGGTCTCGTACCGTGAGCACCGCGTCCCCTCTCTTCTCTCCGGATCGCCGGTGCACCACGCTAGGAAGCAGGGCCCCGCGCCACATCTGTGGTTCGTCGGGGCCCGTCTACGCACTTGTACCTAGCCCCCGGAGGCGCCCATGCACGAGACCGACCGCCGCAACGCCGAACTGCTGTGGGAGCACCACCTGATGGGACACGAGCTGCGCGCCGCCGACATCGCCGTTGCCCTGGGCAGCACCAACCTCGGGGTGGCCTCGCACGCGGCGGAGCTGTACCACCGGGACCTGTTCCCCGTGCTCGTCCTCAGCGGTGGCAACAGCCCCTCGACCCTCGCCCGGTTCCCGCGCGGGGAGGCCGTCCACTACCGCGAGCACGTGCTCTCCCTGGGCGTCCCCGAGGCCGCCGTCCTGATGGAGCCGCACTCCACCAACACCGGGGAGAACTTCGCGTTCACGCGTGACCTCGTCGCCCGGAGCGGACTGGCACCGAAGACCGTGCTGGTGGTCTGCAAGCCCTACATGGAGCGGCGGGCGTACGCGACCGTCCGCAGGCTGTGGCCCTCGGTCGAGCCCGTCTGCTCCTCCGCGCCGCTCTCCCTGGAGGAGTACGTCGCGGACATCGGCGACGAGAAGCTGGTGGTGGACATGGTCGTGGGCGACACGCAGCGGGTGATCGAGTACCCGGCGCGCGGTTTCTCGATCCCCCAGCCGGTGCCGGACGACGTGCGCGCGGCCTTCGAGGCGCTCGTGCGCGCGGGGTACGACGGCCGTCTCATCGAGCGCTGAACCATCCGCGCCCCGCGGGCGCGGGGGGTGTCGGGAGGGCGCTCCGAACCGGCCCGTTTCACCGGGCCGGACTCCCGGGTAGGCACCGTTCGAGGCCGGTCCGACCCGGCCGGAACGGGGGAGGACATGCGGGCTTCCATCGGCGACCTCGTGCACACGCACGGTGTCGCCAGCGGCGAGGGACAGCACACCGGGGAGATCGTCGAGGTGCGCGGGGCCGAGGACGGCCCCCCGTACCTGGTGCGGTTCCCGGACGGCGAGGAGCGGTTGATCTACCCCGGGCCGCACACCGTCGTGGAGCCCCGGCAACCCATGGACTGACGGCGGTCCGGGTGCGGCGGCGGGCGGGGCGCCCGCCGCCGCGGGCCCCTCCGGGGAGCTCAGTCCACGGTGAGCACGAGCTTTCCGGTCGCCCTGCCGCTCTCGCCCACCTCGTGCGCCCGCGCCGCCTCCTCCAGGGGGAACACCCCCGCGATCGCCGCCCGCAGCTTCCCCCCGGCCGCCAGGGCCGCGATCTCGCGCATCCCCTGGTGGTCGGCCTCCACCCCGATGCCCTCCAGCCGGATGCCGCGCGCCGCCGCCTCCCGGCGGGCGTCCGGCGCGTTGAACACCGGCCACAGAGTGACCAGCACACCGCCCGAGCGCAGTGTCGGGACGGAGCGGGTCACCTGCTCGTCGCTGCCGATGGCGTCCAGGACGACGTCCACGTCCCGCACCGAGTCGGCGAGGTCGGTGGTCCAGTGGTCGATGGCCTCGTCGGCCCCCAGGCTGTGCAGGAACTCGTGCTTGTGCCCGCTGGCGGTGCCGATGACGTGGGCTCCGCGGGCCTTCGCGATCTGCACGGCCAGGTGCCCCACTCCCCCGGCGGCGGCGTGCACCAGCACGCGCTGTCCCTCGGACACCCCGGCGGTGTCCACCAGGGCCTGCCAGGCGGTGAGCCCGGCGAGCGGAAGCGCGCCCGCCTGCACGTGGTCGATCCCCTCCGGCTTGCGGGTGAAGGCCCGCGCCGGTCCCACCACGTACTCGGCGTGGGTCCCGGCGCCGTACGGGTAGGGGACCATCCCGAACACCTCGTCACCGGGCTTGAACAGGGTCACCCCCGCTCCGACCCCCTCGACCACACCCGAGGCGTCCCAGCCGAGGACGAACGGGGGCTCGCCCAGGAACAGCCCGGTTCTGCGGTGCTTCCAGTCGGTCGGGTTGACCCCGGCGGCGTGCACCCGGACGAGGATCTGGTTCATCGCCGCCTCGGGGCGTTCCAGTTCGACCTCCCGCAGCACCTCCGGGCCGCCGAGGGTGTCCTGGCTGATCGCGCGCATGCTCCTCATGGGCCCAGGGTGCCACCCGTGCGGGCCGGTGCGCGGTTGCGGAGGGCCGCGTCGGCAGGTCGGCGCCGGTCCGGCGGGGACCCTGGAGGGGTCTGGGCGGTTTTCCGCCCGTCCGCCTCCACGGGCACGTGCCACGGCAGGTCGGCCGGGCACAGCGGTGCGGACCCCCGCCGCGTGCACGGACGGTGCCCGCCGCGCGGGCGCACCGCCCCCGGTCACGCCCTCGGCCAGCCCCCCGGGGACTCCGTCACACCCTCACTCGGTCACGCGGTCACGCGGTCACGCGGTCCAGGAAACCCGCGAGGTTGGTCACGGCCCGCTCGATCTGCTCGTCCACGGTGAGGGACTCCTCGAACCGTCCGCCGGTCTCCGGCTCCTTCCTCCCGCGCACGTACAGCGAGCACGCGAAGTCCGTACACATGTGCAGGCCCACCGTGTTGCCCTCCCTCCCCGCCTTCCCCGCCCGCGGCGCGGCCATCAGGGTCACCCCCTGGCCGGGGTGCGTGGTCAGGCACACCGAGCACATGCTGCGGCGCAGGCCCGTCCGCACGCTCGGCAACCGGAACGCCAGCCCCACGAGGCCCTCGTTCCGCTCGGTGACCAGGTAGGCGCGCTCGTGCGCGGTGTGGTCCCGCCAACCGAGGAAGTCCAGGTCCTCCCACGGGCGCGTGGCGAGGTCGCGCGGCAGGGCCAGCCTCGTCGCCTCCCCCTTGGAGCAGTTGACGAACGACGCACGGATCTCCTTCTCACTCACAGCTCTCATGGTGAAGACGCTAGACCTGCGCGGGCGGCTCCGGCAACGGGATAAGGCGGGCGCCCCGCCCGGAGCGGGGCGGAGGTCCTCGGCGGGCGGGTCAGGACCACTCCGCCAGCACCTGGTCGATGCGGTCCGCGATGCGGGACCTGGCCTCCTCCCGGGGCACCCCCGCCATCAGCATCTCGTCGTAGTCGGTGTCCTCGTGCCGGATCGACGCGACGACCGCGCGTCGCACGGCTCCGGGGTCCAGGGCACGGCCCGCCGCCGAACGCCCCACCCTTCCGCTGCCGCGTGTTCCCGCGTGCTCCGCGATCCGCTGGGCGCGCCCGTCCGGGCACCCCGGGAACCGGAGGGTGATCTCCTCGGCGAAGCGCCCCTGGAACACCACGTCCTGGGCCGCCCGGCGCACCGCGTCCCGTTCCCGGCGGCGCTCCCTGACGTCCTCGTCGGCGAGGCACTGGGCCTCGGCCGCCTCCAGGGCGGGTTCCTCCACGAGGAGGCCCGTCCTCCGGTACTTGCGGCGGGAGGGAACCCAGCGCATGACGACCGCCGAGAGCCCGCTCTCCTTCTTGGCCCTGCGGGTGAGCGCCGCGTCGCCCGCGGGCAGGAGGACGAGATGGTCCATGTCGGTGCAGGTCAGGCAGTGCGGCGCGTCGTCCTCCATGCACAGCAGGTCCGTTCCGGGTTCTGCGCAGGAGGCGCACTCCCACGGTCCCGTCGACTCCAGTACGACGAGGTCGGGGGCCTTGGTGCGCCGCTTCTCCTCGCGCCTGCGCTGCGCCCCGGTCGCGGTGGGCGACACCCAGTGGGCGCGGAAGGCCCTCTCCCACCGGGGGTCCCCGTCAGGGGTGAACCGCAGGTCCCGCCGTTCGCGGGACGCGGCGAGGTACTCGCCCTCCTCGCACGTCATGTCCCGCCGCTCGGCCCACGCGCGCAGGAGTTCGACGGCGTCGCGCTGCCGCTCGGCGGGCGCCTGGACGAGTGCGCCGAGGGAGTCGGCGCGCCCCTGCCGCCAGGTGTCGAGGGCCTTGTCCGTGACCCATCCGAGGGAGGTGAACGCGTCCAGCACGGACACCGCCCCGCGCCGTGCGACGGCGCCCGTCGCGGCGTCCGCCACCCTGCGCCCCAGCTTCGTCCCCAGATCCGGTTCCATGCCCGTGTTCCCCGACCGTTCCGCTCATCCGACGTCTCGGCGCACCAGCCTAGTGTCGCCTCCGTCGACGGCCGCCCGGGCGTCACGGCCCTCCGTTGCCGGGAACCCGTACCCGTGTTCCAGGTCAGTCCCCGGTACGCCTGGCGAGTGCTCGCAACACGGTCTTACGGGCCTTGTGCTCGCGTTCGTGCTCCGCGGCACGGCGGGCCTGGTCCGACGACAGCTTCCGTGCGGACCTGGCGGCCTCGGCGGCGGGCATCTGGTCCAGCTCGACGGACTTGCGGGCCGCTCTGGCCGCCGGCGGGTTCGACGAGTGGCCGAGGCCGCGCCGGTCGTCCCGGCGCTTGCTGCGCCGTGCGTCCTCCCGCTCCCGCGGGCTGAGCTGCTCCCAGGCGCGGCGCGGCAGGTAGCGGTCCGTCCCCCCGGCATCGCGGGCACGCGTGTCGCCGGAGGCCGTCTGCCACTCCTGTTCGGTCCAGCGCCGAAGGTCGCGCTGTTCATGGCTCAACCGGTCGGGATGCCGGTATCCGCCCCCCTGGCTTTCGTACTCCCGGGTGAGCAGCTGGCTCTTGCGCGCCGACCACTTCCCGGCCGCCCCGCCCCGGTCCGATGCCTTGATCCGCTCCTTGAGCTGTTCCCGCAGCTCCGGGTCGGTGTACTCCTGGCTGTAGTCCTGTGCCTTCTTGCCCATGTCCGGGGGACTACCCCGTCCACCGGCCCCGGTACCGCTCGGCGCCGGACTCCTGCGGCGGCCCCTGTCCCGCGACGTTCGTGGCGACAGGCCGGGCCCGGCGCCCGCCTCCGCGGCCGGGCGGCGCGTCCGGTCCGCCGGTCAGTCCCGCCGGAGGAGCCGGGCGATGTGGAGCACGGCGCCGGAGGCCAGCGCCGCGAGGGCCAGCGAGGCGGCGAAGGAGGCGCCCCAGAGGACGACGCCCTCCAGCTCGACCCACTCCGCGAGGGCGCGGCGCGTCGTCTCCCGGGAGAGGACGAACACGAGCACGAAGACCGCGAAGGAAACGACGGAGGAGATCCTCACCAGGGCTGCTCCCCACTCTCGGGTGCCGGTGCCGGCACGGCCCACACCCTACCCAAGGCCCGCCGGGTGCCGGAACGGGGCGATTCCGACGCTGACGCCGATCATCGACGCGACACTGCGCGTGGTCGCGCCCGACGGGTCGCGATCACCACCGCGCGATCGGCGCAGGCCGGGACCACCGGCCCCGGCCCGCACTCCGGAACCCGCCCCACACCGCACTCCGCACGCCCCGAACCCCCCACTTCCCCTCCAGTGCCACAGGTCACACGTGCCACATCTGCAATCTCCTCATTGCTCTATGAGTATGCATGGATACTCATAGTCATGAACCATGATGGTCTCCCCGCCCCCTCGATCCCGGCGGACGATCCCTCCTCCACCTCCCACGAGCCCGACAAGGAGCTGCGCGCGCGACTGACCGACGCCCTCTACGGCTCGGGCCCGGAGTTCGACCGGGTCCACGCCCCGTGGCGGGCCCTGATGTCCACCCCCGCGTTCGGCCCCGTACAGGGACTCGGCCCGCAGGAGCGCACCGAGCTCTCCTACGAGCGGCTCCGGCTGGTCGACGCCTCCTTCGAGTCGGCGCGCGACCTGGCCTCCTGCCCGGAGCGCCTGGCGGCCCTCCACGAGTGGACGTCCTCCGTGGACGGCGGGCTGACCACCGTCGCGGGGATCCACTACAACCTCTTCCTCGGGAGCCTGCTCGACCACGACCACGACGCCCTGGCCGACTTCGAGGGCATGCCCCGGATCGGCACGTTCCTCTGCACCGAGCTCGACCACGGCAACGACGCGGCCGCACTCCGCACCACCGCCACCCGGGTTCCGGGGACCGGCGGGTTCGTCCTGAGCACCCCCGGTCCCGGGGCCCGCAAGTTCATGCCCAACACCGGCTCTCCGGGAGGACCCAAGTCCGCGGTGGTGGCCGCGCGACTGGTCGCCGACGGGGAGGACCACGGGGTCTTCCTGTTCCTCGTCCCGCTGACCGGTGCCGCGGGCCCCCTGCCCGGCATCACCGTCGAGCCCCTGGACGACAAGTCGGGCAGCCCCGTCGACCACTGCCTGACCTCGTTCGACGGGGTCCCCCTGCCCGCGGGCTCCCTGCTCTCCGGCGACCACGGGCGCTTCGAGGGCGACGCCTTCGAGAGCGACACGCGCAACCGGCGACAGAGGTTCCTCCGCGCCATCGACCGGGTCACCGTCGGCAAGCTGTGCATGAGCGCCGCGGCGGGCGGCGCCGCCAGGGCCGCGGTCGCGATCGCCGTCGCCCACGGCCTCGCCCGTGAGATCACCGCCCCGCACGGCGGAGCGCGGGTCCCGGTGTTCGCGATGCGCAGCCACCACGGCCCGATCGTGGGCGCGATCGCCACCGCCTACGCCATGACCCTGCTCCACCGGGCGACGTGCCGGGCCCACCGGGAGGGCGCGGAGCACGCCGAACGCCTCGCCGCGATCACCAAGGGGTGGACCACCTGGCGTGCCCGGGAGGTGACGACGGAGTGCCGGGAGCGCGCCGGGGCACGCGGCCTCTTCCCCGCGAACCGCCTCGCCGACCTGCGCGCCGACATCGAGGGGCTCGTGACCGCCGAGGGCGACAACGTCGCCGTCTGGGTCAAGGCGGGCGCGCAGATGCTGCTCGACCACCCGCTGACGCCTCCCCCGGCCGCACCCGCCGGGCGCGACCTGGCCGACCCCGCGTTCCTCGTCGAGCTGCTGACCGCCGTGGAGCACCTCCACCTCTCACGGGCCCGGCACCGGTTGCGGCAGGCCCCCTCCGGCAACCCGCTGGGCCGCTGGAACCGGGCGACCTCCCACGCGCTGGGGGCCGTCGACGCGCACGCGCAGCGGCGTGCCGCCCAGGAGTTCCTGGGCGGCCCGGACGGGGAGGCCGCCCCGCCCGAGCTCACGGACCTGTTCCGGCTCTTCGCCCTGGAGCGGCTGTCCCCCCACACCGGCGACCTCCTCGCCGAGGGATACATGTCGGCCGGACAGGTCACCGCTCTGCCCGACCTCGTGGAGGACCTGATCACGGCCCTCGCACCGCGCGCGCAGGACCTGGTCGCGGCGTTCCACGTCCCCGACCAGGTCCTGGCCTCCGTCCCGATCGCGGACGGCCGCCCCCACGACGGGCTCGCACGGCGCCCGGGGTGACGGACGGCCGGGACGACACACGTCCCGGCCGTGTCACACCCTGGTACGGCCGGGGCCGCGGGAGCACACTGGGCACGGGTCCGGACGCCGCCGGGCCCGCGTCGAGGAGGACACATGGAACTCGGTCTGCACATCGCCGACTTCACCTGGGAGGGCGGCACGCCCGCCATCGCCGGGAAGCTCGCCGCCACCGCCCGCCACGCCGAGGCGTCGGGGATCGCACGCATCACCGTGATGGACCACCTCTGGCAGATGGGCGACGCCACCGGCGCCCGCGAGAACGCCATGCTGGAGGCGTACACCACCCTCGGGTTCCTGGCCGCGCACACCGAGCGGGTGCTGCTGCACACCCTGGTCACGGCCGTCGTGTACCGCGAGCCCGGAGTCCTGGCCAAGCAGGTCAGCACGCTGGACGCACTGTCCGGAGGCAGGGCCGGACTGGGGATCGGGGCCGCCTGGTACGAGGACGAGGCGCGCGGGCTCGGCATCCCCTTCCCCCCGACCGCGGAACGGTTCACACGCCTGGAGGAGACGCTCCAGATCTGCCTCCAGATGTGGGACGACGGTGACGGCGCCTACCAGAGTGAGCACTACCAGCTGGACCGCACCCTGAACTCGCCGCAGAACCTCTCCGTCCCGCACCCGTACCTGATGGTCGGCGGTACGGGCGAGCGGAAGACCCTGCGGATGGTCGCCCAGTACGCGGACGCCTGCAACGTCTTCGGCGGCCCCCAGGCGCGGCACAAGCTCGACGTCCTCAGGGGGCACTGCGACGCGGTGGGCCGCGACTACGACGCCGTCGAGAAGACCACCACGTTCTCCTTCACACCCGACGCGACGCGGGGCGACCTGGTCGGGCAGCTGCTGGACCTGCGGGGGGTCGGCTTCACGGTGGCGTACGCGTTCGGCCAGGGGTTCTCGGAGCCCCGCCGCGCGGTGGACCTGCTCGCCTCGGCGCTGCCCGAGGTCGCCGACGCGTAGGTCGCGTCCCGGCCTCCTTCCGGGCCGCGGCGGGCCGCGCCGTCGGGCGCTACCGCCCTCCGGCCGCCAGGTCGGCCGTGATCCCGGCGACGGCGGCCTTGGCCGTGCGTCCGGCGCCGATGAGGGTGGCCGAGGCGGCTCCGGTCCAGTCGCCGTAGCCCAGCAGGGTCAGGCGCGGCTCGTCCACGGACCGGGTCCCCTCCAGGGCGATCCGCCCCTCCCCGGCCGACGGCACCAGCGGGGCCAGGTGGTCGAGCACGGGGCGGAAGCCGGTGCACCACAGGATCGCGTCGCAGTCCAGGGTCGTGCCGTCGGCCCAGGCCACGCCCGTGCGGGTGATGCGGTCGAACATCGGCTCCGCCTCGAGCGCGCCGCGTTCGCGGGCCTCGCGGACGCGCGGCACCGCGACGATGTCGACGATGTCGCCGAGGTCGCCGACGCCCTCGGCCTCCCGGCCGTCACGGAGGGCCCGGTGTCGGCGGGTGGCGATGGCGAACAGGGCCCGGCCGTCCACGTCGTCGGGCAGGAACCGGGGCGGGCGCGAGGTGACCCACGTGGTCGAGGCCGCCTCGGACAGTTCGGCGAGGATCTGGGCGGCCGAGTTGCCGCCGCCGACGACCACCACCCGCAGCCCGGCGAAGTCGGCGGGGCCCCGGTAGTCCGCGGTGTGCGCCTGCGTGCCGCCGAAGGCCTCCCGGCCCGGGACGTCGGGGGTGTACGGGGCCCTCCAGGTCCCGGTCGCGCTGATGACGTGCCTGGCGTGCCAGGTCCGCGGGCCGGCGCGGACCGCCAGCCCGCCGGGGGCGCGCTCCACCCCCGTGACGGTCACCGGGCGGCGCACCGGCAGGCCGTAGCGGTCCTCGTACTCGGACAGGTACCGGGCCACGTGCCGGGCCGACGGGTACTCCCGCCCCTCCTCCTCCGGCATCCACCAGCCGGGCAGCATGCTGTGCGCGGCCGGGGAGAACAGCCGCAGCGACCCCCAGTACTCGTTCCAGGACCCTCCCGGCCGGGTGTCGGCGTCCAGGATCACGAAGTCGGCCTTCGCGCGCCTCAGGAAGTACCCGGCCGCGAGCCCTGCCTGTCCCCCGCCGACCACGACCACGTCGAACCTGTGCTCCCGCGCGCCCATCCCGCTCCCTCCGGCTCCGTGTCACACGCGCCCGTGTGCGCCCCCTCCACGGCCTCGAATATCGGACTCACCACGGTCGCACCACGAGCATGACCGATACGCCGCGCACAACGCACCCCTTGCCCCGTCTTCCACGGGTCTGCACCCCGCCGTCGGACCCCCTGCCGGAGGGCGGCGTTTCCGTGGACACCGTACGGCGCAGACCCTTCACACACAGCAACCGACGTGAAGGAAGCCCTTGCGCCCGTCAGCTCTCACCGCAACAGTCGGCGCTCTCAGCCTCGCCGTCCTCGTCATCGCGCCGGCCACCGCCCACGCGACAGCCCCCGTTCCCCTCGCCGACGCCGTCGCGGCCCTGCCGGTCGCCGCCGAGAGCAGGGAGGGCTACGACCGGTCGCTGTTCCCCCACTGGATCGACGAGGACGGGGACGGCTGCAACACACGCATGGAGGTCCTGATCGCCGAGGCCACCGTCGCCCCCGAGGCCGATGAGCGGTGCCGCCTCACCGGGGGCGAATGGCTGAGCTACTACGACGACCGCGTCCACACCGAGGCGCGCGGGCTCGACATCGACCACATGGTGCCCCTCGCGGAGGCCTGGGACTCCGGCGCCTCGGAGTGGACCACCGCCCGGCGCCGCGACTACGCCAACGACCTCGGCGAGGAGGTCGCCCTGGTCGCGGTCACCGCGAGGGAGAACCGTGCCAAGGCCGACAAGGACCCCGCCCAGTGGCTGCCCCCGTCGGAGGCCGCCCTGTGCAGGTACGTCACCGAGTGGACCACGGTGAAGACGCGCTGGTCCCTCACCGTCGACCAGGCCGAGGCGGACACCCTCACGGCCGCCGCGGCCGAGTGCCCCGACTCGGTGGTCGACACCGAGCCCGCGGCCTGACCCCGGGCCGTCCGGGCGCCCGCGGGGGCCGACGGGTCAGGCGTCGGTCTTCTCGCGTTCCGCCCGGGCGGCTCCGCGCCGTCCCCTGAACAGCTTCTGCACGAGCGGCAGGAGGATGACGACGGCCAGCAGCAGGAACAGCGTGCCGGAGATCGGCCGCGTGAGGAACCCGGTCGGGTCCCCCTCGAAGACGAGGAGCGACCGGCGCAGGGAGGTCTCCAGCAGCGACCCGAGGACGAACGCGAGCACCAGCGGACCGGGCTCGAAGCCGAACTTCTTCATCAGGTAGCCGATGAGGCCGAACACCACCACGAGGGCGATGTCGAAGACGCTGTTGCGGACCGTGTAGACGCCCACCAGCGTGATCAGCACGGTGATCGGGGCGAGGATCGTCCCGCGGACCCGCAGGATCCGCACGAACAGCCCGACCAGCGGGATGCTCATGATCAGCAGCAGGATGTTCCCGATGTACATCGAGTTCACCACGCCCCAGAACAGGTCGGGCTCCTCGGTGACCAGCTGCGGACCGGGGGTCACCCCCTGGATCATGAGCGCGCCGAAGATCATCGCCATCGTCGCGTTGGCGGGGATCCCGAGCGTGAGCAGCGGGATGAAGGACGAGGTCGCGGCCGCGTTGTTCGCCGTCTCCGGCGCGGCGACGCCCTCGACCGCGCCCTGGCCGAAGCGCTCGGGCGTCTTGGACCGGCGCTTCTCCAGCGCGTACGCCGCGAGGGAGGACAGCGTGGCGCCGCCGCCGGGGAGGATGCCGAGGAAGAAGCCGAGCACGGAGCCGCGGCCGATCGCCCCGGAGGACTGGCGGAGGTCGGCGCGGGAGGGCCACACGTTGGCGACCTTGGCCGGGGCCGTCGCGCCCTTCCTCCGCTCCTCCAGGTTGTAGAGGATCTCGCCGAGCCCGAAGATGCCCATCGCGATCGGGACGAAGTCGAGTCCGTCGGCCAGAGACAGGGAATCGAAGGTGAACCGCTCGGCGCCGGTGAACATGTCACGGCCGACCGTGGCCAGCAGGAGTCCGAGGCACGCGGCGATGATCGCCTTCGTGCGCCCGCCGTTGCTGACCGTGGCGACCAGCAGGATTCCGAGCAGGGCGAGCGCCGTGTACTCCGGGGGGCCGAAGTCCAGGGCGAACCCCGCGACCACCGGTGCGAGGAGCGACAGGGCCACGATCGACACCGTGCCGCCCACGAACGACCCGATCGCCGCGATCCCGAGCGCGGTGCCGGCCTTGCCCTTGCGGGCCAGCGCGTGGCCGTCGAAGACGGTCACCACCGAGGAGGCCTCGCCGGGGAGCCGGAGCAGCACCGAGGTGATGGTGCCGCCGTACTGGGCTCCGTAGAAGATGCCCGCGAGCATGATGATCGCGGTCACCGGCTCGACCCCGAAGGTGAGCGGCAGCAGGATCGCGATGGTGGCCGCCGGGCCGAGTCCGGGGAGCACGCCGACCAGCATTCCGACCACGACGCCGAGGAGGCAGTAGAGGAGGTTGGTCGGTTCGAGGACGACGCCGAACCCGTCGACCACGGGGGTCAGGAAATCCATCGTCGCTCCTAGAAGAGATGGGGGATCGGCACTGCCAGGACAGCGACGAAGAGCAGGTAGAAGGCGACCACGATGCCGAGGCTGGTCAGGGTGGACAGCAGCCACGACTCGCGGCCGATGAACCGCAGCCACACGAAGGCCAGCAGCGCGGCCGGGATCTCGAAGCCGATCACCCCGATCAGGGAGGCGAAGGCCGCCATGGTGGCAAGGCCGCCCAGGACCAGCCAGCTGGACGACGAGAACGTCTCGGCGTCGCCGGTCCGCTTCGCCTGGAACAGCAGGGCGGCGCCGAGGCAGGTGATCGCCGCGCTGACCAGGAAGGGCCACATCCCCGCGGAGGGCGCCGAGGCGCCGCCCAGACCGAGCGACCAGGAGCCGACCAGTCCGGCGGCGCCGAGGGCGACGATCACGAGGGCGACCACGAGGTTGGTCACCGGTCCCGCGGGGGGCGGGGCGGGCTCCTCGGCCGTGTCGGGTTCGCCGGGACCGGGGCCGGTCGGCTCACCGGTCACCGCCTCGTCGTCGCCCGGCCCGCCGGGGGTTCCGGTGCCCTCGGGGCGCCCGGTCCCCTCCGGCCGTCCCGGCACGGCGGCGGTCTCCTCCCGGGTCTCCTCGCTCTCCTGGCGCCTGCGCCAGGAGGTGATCACTGCGACCCGCCGAGGTCGATGCCGTACTCCTCCGTCATGGACCGGTACGACTCCAGGGACGCCGTCCACTCCTCGATCACCTGGTCGCCGGCGATCTCGTGCGGGGTGAGGAGGTTGTCCTCGTTGAACGACTGGTACTGCTCGGTGGCGAACGCGGTCTCGCACGCCTCGCGCAGGCGTTCCAGGACGTCGTCGGGGGTGCCCTCGGGGGCGACGACCGCGCGGTACTGGGCGACCTCGACCTCGTATCCCTCCTCGACGGCGGTGGGGGTGTCCTCCAGGAACTCGTTGCGCTCCGCGGAGAAGGTGAGGAGGGCGTTCAGCTCGCCCGCCTCGATCTGCCCGATCGCCTCACCGAGCTGGATCGCGGCGACGTCCACCTGGTCGCCGAGGACGGCGGTGAGCGTCGGAGCCCCGCTGTTGAAGGGGACGGCGGTCCCGGAGACCCCGGCCTGGTTGAAGAGCAGCTCCTGGGCGAGCTGGCTGCCCGTGCCGACTCCGGTGGTGCCGAACTTCAGGTTGCCCTCGGCGTCCTCCAGGTCCGCCAGCGTCTCCAGGCCGGAGGCGGGGGACGAGACCAGTACGTAGTCGTCGCGGGAGATCCCGGTGACCACCTCGAAGCCGTTGATGTCGACGGCCTCGTCCTCGGACACCGCGAGGGGGGTGATCGCGGTCAGCGAGGCGTTGATGACCAGGAGGTTCTGGCCGTCCGGCTCCTGGCCGGCGACCTCGTTCGCGGCCAGGGCGCCGTTGGCGCCGGGGGTGTTGACCACGGGGGTGGCGACGCCGAGGTCGTCGGTGAGGCCCTCCGCCAGGGCACGGGCGATCAGGTCGGTGCTGCCGCCCGGGTCCTGGCCGACGGCGATCGTGATCGGCCCGCTGGGGAACTCGCCCCCGGCTCCGCCTCCGGACAGGTTCCCCCCGCACGCGGCGACCGACAGGGACAGAGCCGCCGTGAGCCCGAGCACAGCCCCTGGACGTGCGATTTTCTTCCCTGGCGCCTGGGTCATGCGAACTCCTTCGATCTGGCGGTCGTCCGCCACTCCGTGCACTGTGAGTGCCGTCACGTTCGTGAGTGACTGGCAGCCTAGGAGGATTTATCCATGCATGTCCAAGGCAAATACGGCATAAGATGATACCTTTCGGGCATCATGTTCTCCTTCGACCAGCTGCGCGGCTTCGTCGCCGTCGCCGAGGAACTGCACTTCGGGCGGGCTGCCGAGCGACTCTCGATGACGCAACCCCCTCTGAGCCGCCAGATCCAGAAGCTCGAACGCACGGTCGGCGTGCAACTCCTGGAGCGCGACCGGCGTCGGGTCTCCCTGACCGCGGCGGGCGAGGCGTTCCTCATCGAGGCCCGCCGACTGCTCACCCTGGCGGACAGCGCGCCCGACCTCGCGAGGCGGATCTCCGCCGGGGCGAGCGGCACCCTGCGGATCGGATTCACCGCGGCGTCCTCCTACGGCCCCCTCGGCGGCCTCCTGAACCGGCTGGAGGAGGTCCTGCCGGAGATCAAGATCGAGCTGTTCGAGATGGTCACCCGCGAGCAGGTGTCCGCGCTCCTCAACGAGGAGGTGGACCTGGGGCTGGCCCGGCCGCCCTTCGACACCGAGCTGTTCGGCTCCCGGGTCCAGCACCGGGAGCGGATGCTGGTCGCCGTGCCGGACGCCCACCCCCTGGCGCGGCGCGGAGGCCCCGTGACGGCGGAGGAGCTGGTCGACGTCCCGCTGATCATGCACTCGCCGACCAGGGCCCGCTACTTCTACGACCTCGTGGTCCGCCTGGTCCCCATCTCCCACCAGAACGTGGTGCACACGGTCAGCCAGGTCCTGACGATGGTGTGGCTGGTCGCGGCGGGGCGGGGGGTCGCGTTCGTGCCCCAGTCGGCGACCGGCCTGGGCATCGACGGCGTCACGTACCTGGAGATCGCGGGCCTGTCGGGCGACCCGGTCGAACTCCACCTGCTGTGGTTGCGGGAATCCCGCAACCCCGCCGTGCTGCGGGCCCTGGAAGCCTGGCCCGCACAGGGGGCCGCGTCGCCGTAATACCCTCCCGGTATCAGTTAATGCACAACAACTCTTGGACAGCATCGATCGCTTCTCCGTACGGTAACGGCAACACAGCCCGGGCCCCTGTCAGGGAGACCCCAGACCTGCCGACCTAAGGATGACGTGTGACTCTGATGCACCCCGGTGAGCTGGCGACCCGGCTCAAGTCCGGCCTCCTCTCGTTCCCCGTCACCCACTTCGACCAGGACCTCGCGTTCGACGAGACCCGCTACCGGGAGCACCTCGCCTGGCAGTCGGGGTTCGGCGTGGCCGGCCTGTTCGCGGCCGGCGGCACGGGCGAGGGCTTCTCGCTGACCTCACCGGAGATCGACCGCGTGGTGCGCGCCGCGGTCGACGAGGTCGCCGGTGCGGTGCCCGTGCTCGCACCCGCGACCGGCGGGACTGCGACGGCGTCGGCGCAGGCCAGGGCCGCCCAGGAGGCCGGGGCCGACGGGGTCCTGCTGCTTCCCCCCTACCTCACCGAGGCCGGGCAGGCGGGGCTGGTCGAGCACGTCAGCGCGGTCTGCGCGGCCACCGACCTGGGCGTCATCGTCTACAGCCGCGCGAACGCGGTGTTCACCGACGAGAGCGTCGCGGTCCTCGCCGAGCGGAACCCGAACCTCATCGGCCTCAAGGACGGCGTCGGGAACGTCGAGCTGATGACCCGGATCTACGCCCGTGTCGGCGACCGGCTCATCTACGTCGGGGGGCTGCCCACCGCCGAGACCTTCGCACTGCCGCTGCTCCAGCTCGGGGTGAGCACCTACTCCTCGGCGCTGTACAACTTCCTCCCCGAGTTCGCGCTCGGGTTCTTCGAGTCGGTCCGGGCCCAGGACCGCACCGCGGTCTACCAGAAGCTCAACGACTTCGTGATCCCCTACCTCGACATCCGCGACCGGACGCGCGGTTACGCCGTGTCCATCGTCAAGGCCGGGCTGAACGCGGTCGGCCGCGACGGCGGCCGGGTCCGCCCGCCCCTGAGCGACCTCAGCCCCGCCGAGACCGACGAGCTGGCCGCCCTCATCGCCAAGGTCTCCTGAGCCCGGACCCAGCCCAGAGCCAGCCGCACCCACACCAGGAGGTACCGCAGTGCCCGTCGAAGGAAGATCACTCGTGGCCGGGGAACCGGTCGAGGGAACCACCGGTTCCCTCCTCGCCACCGACCCCGCCACCGGTGAGGAGGTCGGTCCGGCCTTCGGCCTGGTCGACGCCGCCCAGATCGAGGCCGCGACGCGGGCGGCGGAGGCCGCCTTCGACGCCTTCCGGTCCCAGAGCCCGGCGGAACGGGGCGCCTTCCTCCGCCGGATCGCGGACAACATCGACGAGATCGGCGCGGAACTGACCGCGCGCGCCGTGCGCGAGACCGGCCTTCCCGAGGCGCGGCTGGAGGGCGAGCGCGGCCGGACCGTCGGCCAGCTGCGGATGTTCGCCGACGTGGTGGAGCAGGGCGACGCCCTCCAGGCCAGGATCGACCCCGCCCTTCCCGACCGGCTGCCCGCCCCCCGCCCCGACCTGCGTCAGGCACAGGTCCCGCTGGGCCCCGTGGTGGTCTTCGGCGCCAGCAACTTCCCCCTCGCCTTCTCCACCGCGGGCGGTGACACCGCCTCGGCGCTCGCGGCGGGCTGCCCGGTCGTGGTGAAGGCCCACAACGCCCACCCCGGCACCGCGGAGCTGGTCGGCCAGGCCGTCGCCAGGGCGGTCGCGGACAGCGGCCTCCCCGGAGGCGTGTTCTCCCTGCTGTTCGGCGGCGGCAACGAGATCGGGCAGACCCTCGCCGCCGACCCGCGTGTCAAGGCCGTGGCGTTCACGGGCTCCCGCGCCGGGGGCCTCGCGCTCATGCGCACCGCCGCAGCGCGTCCGGAGCCCGTCCCGGTGTTCGCGGAGATGTCCTCCTCCAACCCGGTGGTCATCCTGCCGGGCGCGCTCACCGGCGACGCCGCCGAGGACCTGGCACGGGCGTACGTGGGCTCGCTGACCCTCGGCGCGGGCCAGTTCTGCACCAACCCGGGACTCGTCCTCGTCCCCGCCACACCCGACGGCGACCGCTTCTTCGCCGCCGCCGAGCGGCTGGTCTCCGAGGCCACCGGGCAGACCATGCTCACCGGCCCCATCGCCTCCGCCCGCACGGCGGGCGCGGACTCCCTCGCGGCCGAGCCCGACGTCGACACGGTCGCCACCGGGTCCGCAGGCCCGGGGCCGAACGCGCTCGCTCCGATGCTGCTCGCCACCGGTCTGAAGTCGTTCACCACCCGCCCCCGCCTCCAGCAGGAGGTCTTCGGCGCGGTCGGCCTGCTGGTCCGCTACCCCGCGGACGGGCAGTCGGCCGAGGCCCTGGCGGACGCGCTCGCCGAGGCGCTGGAGGCGCTGGAGGGGCAGCTCACCGCCACCCTGCACGCCGGCCCCGGGTCCGAGGACGACGCCGTCGTCGTGCGGCGGCTGCTCCCCGTCCTGGAGCGCAAGGTCGGCCGGATCCTCTTCGGCGGCTGGCCCACCGGGGTCGAGGTGACCCACGCGATGGTGCACGGCGGCCCCTTCCCGGCCACGTCGGACCCGCGCGGCACCTCCGTCGGGAGCCTCGCCGTCCACCGGTTCCTGCGGCCGGTCGCCTACCAGTCCGTGCCCGACGCGTTCCTCCCGCCCGCCCTCCAGGAGGCCAACCCGTGGGGACTGAACCGCCGCGTGGACGGCACCGTGGCACCCGCGGAGGACCGAGCATGAGCTCCCGGACACCGACCGTCGTGAGCGTCGAGGTGGTGCCCGTGGCCGGGCACGACAGCATGCTGCTCAACCTCAGCGGCGCCCACGGGCCCTTCTTCACCCGCAACATCGCGATCCTGACCGACAGCGAGGGCCGGACCGGCGTCGGCGAGGTGCCGGGCGGCGAACCGATCCGGCGCACCATCGCCGACGCCGCCGACCTGGTGGTAGGCCGTTCGGTGGCGCAGTACAACCAGGTGCTCCGCGAGGTCGCCGAGGCCTTCGCCGGACGGGACGCGGGGGGACGCGGCGAGCAGACCTTCGACCTGCGCACCACCGTCCACGCCGTCACGGCCGTCGAGTCCGCCCTCCTGGACCTGCTCGGCCAGCACCTGGGGGTGCCCGTCTGCGACCTCCTGGGGGAGGGCCGCCAACGGGACCGCGTCCCCATGCTCGGCTACCTCTTCTACGTCGGCGACCGGTCCCGGACACCGCTTCCCTACCTGGCGGAGGCCGACCCCGCGGACGACTGGGAACGCCTCCGGCGCGAACCCGCCCTCACCCCCGACGCGGTGGTCGCCCTGGCCGAGGCGGCACGCGAGCGGTACGGCTTCCGCGACTTCAAGCTCAAGGGCGGGGTCCTCTCCGGGGAGGAGGAGGTGGACACGGTGCGGGCCCTCGCCGACCGCTTCCCCGACGCCCGGATCACCCTGGACCCCAACGGGGGCTGGCTGCTGGAGGACGCCGTCCGGCTCTGCTCGGGGCTGGACGGGGTGCTCGCCTACGCCGAGGACCCGTGCGGGGCCGAGGGGGTGTACTCGGGCCGGGAGGTCATGGCGGAGTTCCGCCGGGCCACGGGTCTGCCGACGGCGACCAACATGGTCGCCACGGACTGGCGGCAGCTCGCCCACAGCGTGCGCTCGCACGCGGTGGACATCCCGCTCGCGGACCCGCACTTCTGGACCATGCGCGGGTCGGTGCGCGTGGCCCAGCTGTGCGACGACTTCGGACTCACCTGGGGTTCGCACTCCAACAACCACTTCGACATCTCCCTGGCGATGTTCACCCAGGTGGGCGCCGCCGCACCGGGGTCGATCACCGCCCTGGACACGCACTGGATCTGGCAGGACGGACAGGCGCTGACCCGTGACCCGCTCCGGATCGCGGACGGCGCCATCGAGGTCCCCACCGCCCCGGGCCTCGGCGTGGAGCTCGACCGGGACGCCCTCGCCGCCGCGCACGAGCTCTACCTCGAACACGGGCTCGGGGCGCGGGACGACGCCGCGGCGATGCGTTACCTCGTCCCGGGGTGGACCTTCGATCCCAAGAGGCCGGCGATGGTCCGGTGAACGCCGCGCTCCCCCGGGGCCTTCCGCGCCCCCTGTCGCCGTCCCGCGCGACCCCGGCCCGCTACGGTCGGGGCGTGTCCGCGCCCCGGCTCCCCGCCGCGGCAGCCCGCCCGCACACCCACACCCTGGAGACACGATGACCGCCCAGCCCGCATCCGACAGCGAGACGAGCCGGCGCCCCAGCCCCGCCCCCACACGGGCCGCCGCGGGCGCGGACAGGATCAGTGAGGTCACGCTCTCCCGCGTCGACCTGCCCCTGGCCTCCCCGATCAGCGACGCCAAGGTGCTGACCGGGCGGCAGAAGCCGCTCACGTCGGTGTCGATGCTGTTCGCCGAGATCCGTACCGAGGAGGGGCTGGAGGGTGTCGGCTACACCTACTCCAAGCGCGCGGGCGGCTTCGGCCAGTACGCGCACGCCCAGGAGATCGCCCCGGAGCTGATCGGCGAGGACCCCAGCGACATCCAGCGGATCTGGACGAAGCTGGTGTGGGCGGGCGCCTCGGTCGGCCGCAGCGGACTCGCCACCCAGGCGATCGCGGCGATCGACATCGCCCTGTGGGACCTCAAGGCGAAGCGGGCGGGGCTGCCGCTGGCCAAGCTGCTCGGCGCCCACCGCGACGCGGTGGACTGCTACAACACCTCCGGCGGGTTCCTGTCCACACCGCTCGACCAGGTGCTGGAGAACACCCGCGCCGCACGGGCCAGCGGGATCGGCGGCATCAAGATCAAGGTCGGGCAGCCCGACTGGCGGGCCGACCTGGCCCGGGTCGCCGCCGTCCGCGAGGAGCTCGGCGACTTCCCGCTGATGGTGGACGCCAACCAGCAGTGGAACCGCAGCACCGCCGTGCGGATGGGCCGGGTCCTGGAGGAGTTCGACCTGATCTGGATCGAGGAGCCCCTCGACGCGTACGACGCCACCGGCCACGCGGACCTCGCCCGGGAGCTGGCGACGCCGATCGCGACCGGCGAGATGCTGACCAGCGCCGCCGAGCACGAGGAGCTGATCCGGGCCGGGGCCGTGGACTTCATGCAGCCGGACGCGGCACGCGTCGGCGGGATCACGCCGTTCCTGAAGATCATGGCCCGCGGCCAGCAGGCCGGGATCCGGATGGCTCCGCACTTCGCGATGGAGATCCACCTCCACCTCGCCGCCGCCTACGAGATCGACCCGTGGGTGGAGCACTTCGACTGGCTCCAGCCGCTGTTCGACGAGCGGCTGGAGATCGAGGACGGCCGCATGCTCGTGCCCGGCCGGCCCGGCCTCGGCTTCACGATCAGCGACCAGGCGCGCGCCTGGACCGACCAGAGCGTCCGCGTCGACGCCGACGGGCGCACCACCCTCTCCGGCTGACCCCGTCCCGCGGCCCCGCCCGGTTCGGGGACGGGGCAGCGGGGAACGCAGGGGCCCGCGCGACGTCGCGCGGGCCCCTGCGGCGTTCCGGGGCGACGCGCCGGGACGGCGGACAGCCCGCCGAGGCACCGCCCGTCCTAGGGTGGAGAGGGGCCGCGCAGGCCCCCGGAGCACCCGCCCAGGGAGACAGTGCCATGAAGTACATGCTGGTCATGCGCGCCACCGAAGAGGCCTTCGCCAGGATGGAGGAGATCGGCTTCGACGAGCTGCTCTCCACCATCGGCCGGTACAACGAGGAGCTGATCAGCGCCGGGGTGCTGCTCGCCGCGGAAGGGCTCGCCGACGCCTCCGAGGGCGCGGTCGTCGACTACTCCTCCGATCCGCCCGTGGTCACCGACGGCCCCTACGGCAGTGCCGAGCAGCGGTTCAGCGGGTTCTACATCCTCGACGTGGCCTCCAAGGAGGAAGCGGTCGAGTGGGCCCTGCGGATGCCGCTCACCGGACCGGGTGTCAGGAACGAGATCCGCCGCGTCAGCACGATCGACGAGTTCCCGCAGGACAACGAGTGGATCCAGAAGGAGCGGGCCTGGCGGGAGTCCACCGGCCAGCTCTGAGGACGGCCGCACGGCGGCCCCGGGACACGGTCCCCGCCCGAACCGTCCGCCGCCCCGCTACACCTCGTCGTCGTACCGCTCGCGTGCCCGCTCGACATCGGCCATGTTGACGGTGGTCCAGCACAGGAGCGCGTCGAGCAGCCCCTGGAGCGTCGTGCCGAGCGGCGTGATGCGGTACTGGACGGCGAGGGGCCGCGTGCTCGTGACGACACGTTCGACCATCCCGTTGCGTTCGAGGCGGCGCAGCGCCGCCGTCAGCGACTTCTGCGTCACGACGGGGATCGCCCTGCGCAGCTCGTTGAAGCGCTGTGGCTGCTCGCAGAGCTCCTCGAGCACCTGGAGCGACCACTTGTCGAGCACCTGGTCGAGCAGTTCGCGGTGCGGCGCGGTGATCCTGGGGCGTTCGGATGCGGCAAGGCCGGTTTCCTGCATGACACCTGGTCTCGTTGAAGTTCCCTTTGTGTACCTAGTAGACCTTGGATACCACCCAGGGACAACCGGAGGGACATCCGATGAGCGTGCAGCTGTTCAGCCCCGAGGGCATGATGCAGCCCGTGCCCTACAACCACGTCTCGATCAGCACCGGCGCCCGCCACGTGCACGTCGCCGGGCAGATCGCGCGCGACGCCGAGGCGAACCCCGTCGCGACGGGCGACCTGACCGGCCAGGTCGAGCAGGCCCTGCGCAACACCGCGCGCGGCCTGGCCGGCGCCGGAGCGACCTTCGCCGACGTCGTACGCCTCCGCTTCTTCGTCACGCACTGGAGCCCCGAGAAGATGGACGCCTTCATGGCGGGCGTCGGGAACGTCGCCGCCGAACTGGGCATCCCGCAACCGTTTCCCCCCGTGTCGCTCATCGGCGTCGACTACCTGTTCGAGCCCGACGTGCTCGTCGAGGTCGAGGCGTACGCCGTCCTCGACTGACCGGGACCCCGCACGGCCCCGCGTCCGCCGGACGCGGGGCCTTCCGCGTGCTGCGGGGGACGACCCCCTCCTCGGGACACCGACCCACGGAAGGGGCGAAATGCGAGCTCGGAGCACGTTCGTCGGGATAATCGGAGTCCCGGGATCGCGAACGCGGAACACGTCGACAGGGGGCGGGACCGGCCGGGACGCCCGGAGACGCACACCTTCTCCGGCCTCGTCGCGGAGGAACCCGGACGCCGAGGATGAGCGGCGCCCGGGACGAGCGGGCAGTCCTGCTGCGGCGCCCGCTCCCCCGAGGCCGACGACCGAACGGATGAGTGATGATCAAAGGCAAGCCCGGACTGGCCGACGTCGTGGCCTTCGACACCGAGATCGCCGAGCCGGACCGTGAGGGCGGCGTCCTCCGCTACCGGGGCACCGACGTCGAGTCGCTGATCGGCACCGCGTCCTACGGGGACGTGTGGGCGCTGCTCGTGGACGGGGACTTCACCCGCCCCCTCCAGCCCGCCGAGCCGCTGGCCCTGGACGTCCACACGGGTGACGTGCGCGTCGACGTGCAGTCGGCGATCGTGGGGATCGCCCCGCTGCTCGGCCTCCGCCAGCTGATCGACGTCGACCTCGACCAGGCCCGGGACGACCTGGCGACGACCACGGCCGTCATGCTCTCCTTCGTCGCCCAGGCAGCCCGAGGACAGGACAGGCCGAGCGTCCCCCGGGACGAGATCGACCGCTGCGACAGCGTCGTGGAGCGCTTCATGGTCGAGTGGCGCGGCGACCCCGATCCCAAGCACGTCAAGGCCGTCGACACCTACTGGATCTCCGCCGCCGAACACGGCATGAACGCCTCCACGTTCACCAGCCGGGTCGTCTCCAGCACGGGGGCGGACGTCCCCGCCACCATCTCCGCCGCGGTGGGCGCCATGTCCGGCCCCCTCCACGGGGGCGCGCCGTCCCGGGCGCTGAACATGGTGAAGGAGGTCGAGCGCTCCGGCGACGCCCACGGCTACGTCAAGGGGCTGCTCGACCGCGGCGAGCGCCTCATGGGCTTCGGCCACCCCGTCTACCGGGCGGAGGACCCCCGTGCGCGCATCCTGCGCCGGACCGCCAGGGAACTCGGCGCGCCCCACTACGAGGTGGCCAGGGCCCTGGAGGAGGAGGCCCTGGCCCAGCTCGCGGAGCGCAAGCCCGACCGCGTGCTCGCCACCAACGTGGAGTACTGGGCGGCGGTGGTCCTGGACTTCGCGCGGATCCCGAGCGCCATGTTCACCCCGCTGTTCACCTGTGCGCGCATGGCGGGCTGGAGCGCCCACGTGGTGGAGCAGAAGCGGCTCGGCAAGCTCGTCCGCCCGTCCGCCGAGTACGTCGGCGAGGTCGGCGTCGCGCCGGAGAGCCTACCGGGGTGGCGGGAGATGGTCGCCCGCAACGAGGGCCTGCACTCACGGGGCTGAGGCGACCGGCGCGGTCGGGGGCGGACACGGCGGGGATGTCCTCACCCGCGACGGGTGCCCTCCCGCCGTCGACGCGGACCGGCCCGGAGGCGCATGAACCGTGCGGTCGGCTCCGCCTCCCCTCCGGCCCTCGTGACGACACGGCAACGCGGGGTTTGCGCTCAGGCCTCCGGCAGGGAGCCGCCTACAGGTGGTCGGCCAGGAATTCTTCGATGCTGTGGCGGGCCACCTGGCTCGCCAGGCCACCCCAGTTGAGGTCGAACATGTGCTCCGTCCACGGCAGGCTCAGGTGGTGGTTCGGGACTCCCGCCTCCGTGAGGCGGGCGGCCATGCGGCGGTTGTCCTCGGGGTCGACGAAGAGGTCGTGACCCGCGGTGATCAGGAGGGTCGGCGGGCTGTCGGAGTCCACGTGGAGGATCGGGGACATCGCCTCGTACTCCCGGGGGTACTCCTGCGGTGTGCCGCCGACCATCCGCTCGCTCGACTCCAACAGCTCGTCGCCCACCGGGGAGTGCCGCTGGCGCCAGGGGACCGGCGGGGCGCCGGCCGTGCCGTCGGTCGCCGAGTACCAGGCGACGACCGCGTCGACCTCGGGGACCGTGGTGTCGCAACTGGGATCCGGCCCCTCGGCGTGTGCGGCCAACAGGACGAGGAGTCCCCCCGCGGACTGGCCGGCGAGGGCGATCCGGTCGGGGTCGCCACCGTACGCGGCCGCGTGCTCGCGCACCCAGCCGAGGGCGCAGCGCACGTCGGCCAGGGAGGCCGACCAGTTCCCGTCGGGGAAGTGCCGGTAGTCCACGTCGAACACCACCCGCGACCCCCCGCTGTCGGCGAGCCATGTGTCCCAGCGGGGCAGCAGGCTCTGGGGCAGTTCCTCCGCACCGCCGTGCACGTTGACCACCACCGGGTGAGGGGCGTCCCCGGCGTCCCGGTCGGAGGGCTGCCACACGTCGAGGTGGAGGCGTTCGCCGCCGACCCTCGCGTACTCCACGGTGACCGGTTCCCGGTCGGTGGTCGTGGCGAGGCCGGCTGTGTACTGAAGCGGGTCGAGCCGCGCTCCCTCCGCACGGGCGGTCGCCCAGAGGGAGGCGGGTGGTACCAGTGCCAGGACGAGCAGGAGGGCGTTCGCGCCGGCGAGGAGCAGAGGTCCCCGGCCGCGCCCCCCGCGCCGGGCCGACAGGGCCAGCACCAGCCCGAGCAGCGACAGCAGGGCGAACAGGACCGAGAACTCGAGGGCGAGGAGCGCGTACTGCCATGCCGGCCAGGAGGGGGGCGGCAGGAGGATCAGCCCCAACGCGGCCAGGGAGGGGAGGGTGAACAGTACGGACGCGGTGAGGAGGAGGATGCGGGGGCGGGGCGACGCGGCTGCTGTCATCTCGACACTCCTAAATACGGTCGTATCGATACGACCGTATCATTCGCTCGCCCGGTGTGCCAGAATGAACGGGTGCCGAAAGCAGTGGACAGAGAGAGCAGGCGCCGGGAGATCGCGGAGGCGCTGCACCGGATCGCCGCCCGGGACGGGCTCGAAGGGGTCAGCGTGCGGACCGTCGCCGCCGAGGCGCGGATGTCGGCGGGCGCGGTCCAGCGGGAGTTCGGCACCAAGGACGAGCTGCTCGGCTTCGCCTTCCAGGTGGCCGTGGACGAGGTCGCGGACCGCTTCGGACACGTCCGGATCGGACCGGGGCACCTCACCTCCGTGGAGGCCCTCCGCCAGGTGCTCCTGGGGCTGCTGCCCACGGACGAGCGGGGGCTGGCACGGACCCGCATCTGGGCCGCCTTCTACGCGCACGCCGCCATCGATCCCCTGTTCGCGGAGACGCTCTCCGCCCTGGACGACGAGACCCGCACGCGCTTCGTCCAGCTCCTGGAGTACGCACGCGACCAGGGCGAACTGGCCCCGGGCAAGGATCTGGAGGCCGTCGCCGAACTGCTGCTGGTGGTGATCGACGGGCTCTGGATGGGGTGCGCCAGGCTGCCCGACGGCTCTTCCCTGGACGGGCAGAGGGCGGCGATCGAGGCCGTGATCGCCCTTCTGGAACGGTAGGGCCGCCGCGTCCGCGACCGCGTCGGATCCGCGACCGGACCCGCTCCCGACGAGCTCGTCCGGTCCTCGCCCGGGTGTGCCGACTCCCCCCGGGGCGCTCCGACGGCCGGGTGAGGGCCGGGACGTCGCCGGCAGTGTCGGCCGTGGGCGATCCTGGAGTCATGACCGACCCTGACCAGCCGCGTGCCCCCGAACCCGACGTCGAGCACCTGGCCGCCACGCTCCGGCGGCGCCGCGAGGAGCTCGCCGACGCCTCCGGCGTCCGGATCGGACGCGGCGACGTGGTGCACAAGCTCGCCACGCACATGTGGGCCGGGGTGGCGGTGCCCGCGATCGCCTGCCACGCGGCCGTCGACCCGCTCAGGCTGACCGCCTCGTCGGGTCCCGTCACGTGCCGCCGGTGCCTGGGACGCGGCCGGGGCGAGCGCGACCGCCAGACCCCGGGACAGACCGCCCTCGACGTGTGACCCCGCGGGTTCCCCGGCCGTCCGCGGGAGCGCGCCCGGGGATGCCCCGTTCGGGCACGAAAAGAGCCGACGAGGGGACTTGAACCCCTAACCTATCGCTTACAAGGCGATTGCTCTGCCAATTGAGCTACGTCGGCCGACCCCCCGGAACCGCCGGCCCCGGGTGTGTCCACCCGAATGGTACCGGTTCGGAGGGCGCCTGGCGTACTCGGATGGGTCGCGACCGCGAAGTCCCGCGGCGCGGATCCCACCGTCCCCACCTGGTCACCCGTGGCGACGGGCCGGACACCCGCCCCCACTCCCCGGGGCCCCGCAAGCACTCGGGCAAAAAGGTACCTGTCGAGGCATATGTCCGATTAGCCTGCGCCTTCTCCGGAAACGACAGGGGGAACATGCCCCTCACGCGGGGCGGAGAGGTGGGTAGGACATGGCTGGCAACAAAGGCGTCGTGTACCAGGGCCCCGGCAGGGTCGAGGTATCGGACATCGCCTATCCGGACTTCGTCCTCAGGGACGGCCCCGGCGTCAACCCCGCCAACGTCGGACGACAACTCCCCCACGCGGCGATCCTGAAGGTCGTCGCGACCAACATCTGCGGAAGCGACCAGCACATGGTGCGGGGTCGCACGACCGCTCCGCAGGGTCTGGTCCTCGGCCACGAGATCACCGGCGAGGTCGTCGAGACGGGACCGGGCGTCGAGTACGTCAAGGTCGGCGACCTCGTCTCGGTTCCGTTCAACATCTCGTGCGGCCGCTGCGTGAACTGCAAGGCGCGGCGGACGGAGATCTGTCTCAACGTCAACCCGGACCGCCCCGGTTCGGCGTACGGCTACGTCGACATGGGCGGCTGGGTCGGAGGGCAGGCGCAGTACGCGCTGGTGCCCTACGCCGACTGGAACCTGCTGAGGTTCCCCGACCGGGACCAGGCGATGGCGAAGATCCTCGACCTGACGATGCTCTCGGACATCTTCCCGACCGGCTACCACGGCTGCGTCAGCGCGGGCGTCGGCGTGGGTTCGTCGGTGTACGTCGCGGGCGCCGGGCCCGTGGGGCTGGCCGCGGCGGCGTCGGCGCTCCTCCTCGGGGCCGCGGTGGTGATCGTCGGCGACCTGAACGAGGAGCGGCTGGCCCAGGCCCGAGGCTTCGGGTGCGAGACGATCAACGTCGCGGAGGGCGACCTGGGGGACCAGATCGACCAGATCCTCGGAGCCCCCGTGGTGGACTGCGCGGTGGACGCGGTCGGCTTCGAGGCCCACGGGACCGGTGCGGACTCCGGCCGGGAGGCTCCCGCCAGCGTCCTCAACACCGCGATGGAGGTGACGAAGGCCGGCGGGTCGATCGGCATCCCCGGCCTGTACGTGACCGGTGACCCCGGCGCCTCCGACGAGGCCGCGAAGGTGGGTTCGCTGTCGATCCGGTTCGGACTGGGCTGGTCCAGGTCGCACGCGTTCTTCACCGGCCAGTGCCCGGTCATGAAGTACCACCGGGAGCTGATGGCGGCGATCCTGAACGACCGTGTGCACATCGCCGACGCCGTCAACGCCGTGGCGATCCCGCTGGACAACGCCCCGGAGGGCTACCGGTCCTTCGACAAGGGGGCGGCGAGCAAGTACGTGCTCGACCCCAACGGGTACCTGGGCAGCCTCGCGGTCTGACCGGTGGCGTGCCCCGCGAGCGGGTGCGGGACAGTGGGCGCACGCGCGGGCGCCGACGGCCCTGGACGCGCAGGGCCCCCGACCGGAACGATCGGGGGCCCTGTGTCGTGCGCTTCTCGGGTCAGAGCGCCTCGGCGCGGCGGCGGGACACCGCGTAGAGGGAGACGCCGGCGGCCACGGACGCGTTCAGCGACTCCGCGTTGCCGATCGGGATGCTCGCCACGACGTCGCAGGCCTCGCGCACCAGGCGGGACAGGCCCTTGCCCTCGGAGCCGACCACGATGACCAGCGGCCCGGTGGCCAGGTCCAGGTCGGGGATCTGGGCGTCGCCGTCGGCGTCGAGGCCGACGACGAACAGACCGGCCTTCTTGAAGCCCTCCAGCGCCCGGGTCAGGTTGGTGGCCTGAGCGACGGGGAGCCGGGCGAGGGTGCCCGCGGAGGTCTTCCACGCGGTCATGTTGACGCTGGCCGAGCGCCGCTCCGGGATGACCAGGCCGTGCGCGTTGAACGCGGCGGCGGACCGGGCGATGGCGCCCAGGTTGTGCGGGTCGGTGACCCCGTCCAGGGCGACGATGAGCGGCGGGGTGTCGGAACCCTTGGCGGCGTCCAGCAGGCCCTCAGGGGCCCAGTACTGGTACGGGCGCACCTGGAGGACGAGCCCCTGGTGGGCCGCGCCCGGCTGCCCGTTGCTCTCACAGCGCCGGTCGAGCTCGGTCTTGGTGACCTCGACGATGTCGATGCCGCGCGCACCGGCCATCTTGGCGGCCTCGTTGACCCGCTCGTCGGGGTCGAGGCTGTTGGCCAGGAACAGGCGGGTGGCGGGCATCCCGGCACGCAGGGCCTCCACCACCGGGTTGCGCCCGACCAGCAGGTCGGAGCCGTCCGGCCGGCGCTCCGAGCGCGATCCGTCCTGGCCGCCGGGCCCCTGGCCGCGCTGGGCGGAACGCTGGCGCTGCTTGCCGTCGTACCAGTGCCGCTGCTCCGCGGGCAGGGTGCCGCTCTTGCCCTCCAGGGACCTGCGGCCCTTGCCGCCGCTGCCCTTGGTCGGACCCTTCTTGCTCTTCTTCGCCGTCATTGGTCGCCGCTTCCCCGTACGTGTTGCGAGCATGCCGGAGGCGCGCTGCATCCGGCTGGTGGAATGTCGCCGACCAGCGCGAGGCGCGGCGGCAAACTCCCAGACTAGTGCCGCCGCGCCACCGGACGCGTCCGGTCAGCCCCGGCGCAGGTCCCATCGGGACCCCTGCGGGGTGTCCTCGACCACGATCCCCGCCTCGGCGAGCTGGTCCCGGATGGCGTCGGCCGCCGCGTAGTCCTTGCGCCCGCGGGCCGCCTGGCGCTGTTCGAGGGCGACCGCCACCAGGGCGTCCACGACCTCGCGGAGCCCCTGGTCACCGCCCGACCACTGCTCGCTGAGCGGGTCGATCCCGAGGATGGCGAGCATGGCGCGCAGTTCGCCGGCGATCTCGGCAGCCTGCTCCTTGCCTCCGGAGGCCAGCGCCGTGTTGCCCTCGCGGACGTGGCCGTGCACGACGGCGAGCGCCTGGGAGACCCCGAGGTCGTCGTCGAGCGCGGACGCGAACGCGGCGGGCACGCGGTCGGCGGTGGCGACCTCGCCCAGCACCTCGACGGTGCGGGTGAGGAAGCCCTCGATCCGCTGGTAGGCGGCGGCCGCCTCCTGGAGCGCGGCGTCGGAGTAGTCGATGGTGGAGCGGTAGTGCGCCTGGCCGAGGTAGTAGCGCAGTTCGACCGGGCGGACCTTCTGGACCATCTGCGGGATGAGCATGGAGTTGCCGAGCGACTTGCTCATCTTCTCGCCGCCGACGGAGAGCATCCCGTTGTGCAGCCAGTACTGGGCGAAGCCGTCTCCGGCCGCGCGGGACTGCGCGAGCTCGTTCTCGTGGTGCGGGAAGATCAGGTCCAGGCCGCCGCCGTGGATGTCGAAGCTCGGGCCGAGGTACTTGGTGGCCATGGCCGAGCACTCCAGGTGCCAGCCGGGGCGGCCGCGCCCCCACGGGGTGTCCCAGCTGGGCTCGCCCGGTTTGGCGCCCTTCCAGAGGGCGAAGTCGCGGGAGTCGCGCTTGTCCCGGTCGGGGTCGGAGTCGGAGGACTCCATGACCTGGTCCAGCCGCTGGTTGGAGAGCTCCCCGTAGGGCGGGTAGGAGCGCACGTCGAAGTAGACGTCGCCGCAGCCGTCGTCGGAGGCGTAGGCGTGGCCGTCGGAGATGAGGCGCCGCATGAGGTCGATCATCTCGGGCACGTGGCCGGTGGCGCGCGGCTCGACGGTGGGGGGCAGGCACCCCAGGATCTCGTAGGCCTGGGTGAACGCGCGCTGGTTGCGTTCGCTGACCTTCCACCAGGGCACGCCCTCGGCCGCCGCGACCCTGATGATCTTGTCGTCGATGTCGGTGACGTTGCGGCAGAAGGTGACGTCGTACCCGACATGGGTCAGCCAGCGGCGCAGGATGTCGAAGTTCACCCCCGACCGGATGTGGCCGATGTGCGGGGGTGCCTGCACCGTGGCACCACACAGGTACAGGGAGGCGGATCCCTCGCGCAGAGGGACGAACTCGCGGACCTGTCGGGCACTGGTGTCATAGAAGCGCAGACTCACGTTGTCAAGCCTATCCGCTTTCCCCTCACAGCCGCGTCACAAACCACGAACCCACATGTCGACTTCCCCCTCTCGGACATCCCGAAGTGCGTATATGTGATTAGCCGTATTCGGGAAGAGGGGGTGCGGGAAAACACTCTTCAACCGTTGGCCCCCACGGATCAGCAGGCCGCCAGGCCCTGCATATTCCGACAGAACACCCCAGAACCCCCCTGAGTGCGTCGGCCTGGAAGCAACCGTAATCGGCCGGAATCTCGTGTTAGCGGCACGGTCTCGACTACGCTGCGATGGCGATGGCCCCTTACAACGACACCCCCGAATCAGGGACACGGAACGGTCGGCCCGCAGGTCGCGTCACGGGAGCCGGAGCTCTCGCGGGAGGTGCCCTGTTCGTCGGGCTCATCGCGCTGTGCGCCCTCGTCATCTCCTACAACGGCATCTTCCAGTTCGCCGCGTACGGCGGCCACGCGGGCAGCGCCCTCGCCCACGTGTTCCCGGTGACCTACACCCTGCTGCTCATCATGGCGTGCTGGGTGAGCTACCTCCTGCGCGGAGCGCACCCCCGCGAGCGGCTCTGGGTCGACCTGGTGCTGATCCCCGTCCTGATCATGGTCGCCACCACGGCCATGCTGCTGAGCAACCTCGAACTCGTCGAGCGGGTGCCCGAGGGGGTCGCCAACGTCATCGTCGCGGTGGCGCCGCTCGCAGCCCTGCTCGTGGCGTTCCTGCTGTGGATGACCGTCCGCGCGCACATGCGCAGACGGCGCCGCGCGCCCGTCTCCCGGCCCCGCCCCTCCGACGACCCCACCACCGTGCTGCACGCGCGCGCGGTGGTTCCGGCCGCCCGGGAGGTGGAGGATCCGGACGACGGCGGCCTCCGGACCCGGCTGCTGCGCCTGGGGACAGAGGAGCGGGACTCCGAGGCCGGGCCGGACCCGGACGACACGCAGGCGTACCGGATGCCGGCGGCCGAGGTGGAGGAGTCCGTTCGGGTGCGTCCCGGACCGAGGCCGTCCTCCGACGAGGACCGGCGCTCCGACCACGGATCCCGGGACCGCTGGGACGACGTCCCGGACGACGTCCCGAACGACGTCCGGGACGAGGAGTACGACGAGGACGACCTCCGGGCGCCCGCCGTGCCGACCGTGCTGCGGAGCGCACCCCGTCCCGAGCACGATGACGACGACGAGCTGTCCGCACCCACGTTCCCGCTGCCCCGGCGCGGCCTGGGCGGACACAACGCGATCAAGCTGGCCGCCGAGCACCCTCCGGTGGTGCCGGGCGCCGCCGCTCCGGACCCTGGACCCGAGCCCGTGGCCGACGCCTACGCGGAGCCGGTGTTCCCGGCCCGGAGCGCGGATCACGAGGACGACGCGGACGGGCCGATCGTGGTGGTGCCGGACCACCTCGCCGATGAGGGGTTCGACCACGAACCGCCCCCCGGCGACCCGGTCTCGGACGAGGACGAGGCGCCCGCCGCGCTCCCCGAACCCGATGGGCCACCGGCCGCGGTGCCGGACGACGTCCACGAGCCCGTGGCGGTGGCCGCTGCCGCCCCCGGCGCCGGATCGTCCACCGGGACCGTCTCCTGGTCCGAGGACGGGTACCCGGAGTACCGGGAGGCGGACGCCGGGTTCGCCGAGTACGAGAGGCACCCGGAGGACCACGGTTCCGCGTACGGGCCCGCACGGGCGGCCGTGCCCGCCGCCTCGGCGGGTGCCGGAGCCGGGTCCGCCCCCGGCGCGGACCCCTCCGACGGGCCGGTCGACGGGGCTCCGGACGGTGCGGTGGATGGAGCGGCCGACGACTCCGCCGGCGACGTCCACGGGGACCGGGATCCGGGCCCCGCCCTCTGGGAGCCCCCTGCGAGCTCCGACGCGGGGGACGGGGTCCTGGCGGACTACGTGCCGCCGGTGTGGACCCCTCCGGAGGACGACGGGCCGGCCTTCGACGAGGAACTGGCCGATCCGGAACCGGCGCCGGTGCTGGACCACGACACGGGGCCGACCGTGCGCGCGGCGTTCCGGATCCGCGAGGCGCCTCCGGTCGCGGCGCGTCCGTCCCCGGTGCAGGAGGCCGAGGAGGCCCCGGTGCAGGAGGCCGCGGCGACGGAGCCGGGACCCGAGCCGGAACGACGGACGGGGACAGAGCGGGAGACGGAGGAGGCCCTGGAGGCCGGGCCCGAGCCGGACCCCGTGGCGTCGGAGGACGACCCCCTGCCCGAGGTGGAGGAGCTTCCGGCCGTCACCGACACCCGGACCGGCTCCGAGCCCGGGACCCCTCCCACCGGGCGCGAGCCCGAGCAGGTGACGAGGCGGGGGCGGGGAACGCCGGTGGAGAAGCGCCCCATGGTGCTCAAGCCGCCCCGCCCGCCGATGCCCGGCTTCACGGCGGGCGCACCGAGGCCCGAGTCCAGGGTTCGCCCGCCCGCGCCCGACTTCGCGACGGGACCGCCGTCACGGCGCGTGCGCAGCGAGCCGCTCCGCCCCGACGAGTGAGACGCGTGACCCGTCCGGTCGTCCACAGCCCCGAGAAGGGGGTGGTGGACGGCGACCGGGCGGGTCATGCTGTTGTCGGGGGCGCGTGAGAGCCCCGACGGCGAGGGGTGGCCCCATGCCAGAACATCCCCCGCGCGCGCTCACCCGGAACCGCCCGCGCCCGCCCTGTGGACAACGCCACCGCCGCGCGTTCCCCGGTCGCCCGCCCCGGTCAGAGCCCGCCCCCAGCCACTCACACGGCCCCGCCGTCACCGCTCCCCGGTCAGAGCCCGGCCACGCTCACAGCTCCGCTCCACCGGCGCCGCTCCCGGTCGCCCGCCCCCAGCCCCGGTCCCGCCACCGGCCGGAGCCCGGCCACGGCCACCCCCACGGCCACACCCCCGGCCCGCGAAGCCGAACGCAGGCCCCGCCCCGGCCCGAGCCGGTGGCGTGTCCGCCCCGGGGGCTCCCCGGGGCACCCACCGATCGGCCCCGCACAAGACACCCCTCCGGGGACACGACGCACACCACGGGCCTCCCACCACGGGCCGCACAGCACGAGTTCCGGACACGACAGGCTCCCCCACGACGCACCCCACCCCACAGCGCCTTCGCGCGGGTCGCACCCCCCACCACGGCTCCGGCCGCGAGGCGCCCCCGCACGGCGGTGTTCCGGACACGACGAAGGTCCCGCACCTCCGGGTACGGGACCTGTGTCCGTCGTCCGTCCGCTCGCCGGACCCTCCGGCGCGACCGCACGGAGTCCCCGTGACGGCCCCGAGCCGAACCGGCGCCGGACCTCCGGCGAGGGCTCAGTCCACCTTCGCGCACAGGGCCGTCGCGACGGCCGCGATGCCCTCTCCGCGGCCGGTGAGGCCCAGACCGTCGGTCGTGGTCGCGGAGACGCTCACGGGCGCTCCCACGACCTCTGAGAGCGCCTTCTCGGCCTCGGCGCGCCGGGGTGAGAACTTGGGACGGTTGCTGATGATCTGGATGGCGACGTTGCCGACCTCGAAGCCGGCCGCGCGAACGCGGGCCACGGTCTCGGTGAGCAGGGCGGCGCCGGAGGCGCCCTTCCACTGCGGTTCCGCCGTGCCGTAGTTGGACCCGAGGTCCCCCAGTCCGCACGCGGACAACAACGCGTCGCACGCGGCGTGGGCGGCGACATCACCATCCGAATGGCCGCTGACACCGTCTTCTCCCGGCCATTCCAAACCGGCGAGAAAAAGTGTGCGCCCAGGAGAAAACGGGTGGACGTCCGTTCCGACGCCCACCCGAGGCATATTCGTCATGAATGACGCTATTCCGTGACTGGAGTTCAGGTGGTGAGAACCTCGTCGAGGAGGGCCTCCGCCTTGTCCTCGTTGGTCTTTTCCGCGAGGGCGAGTTCGCTGACGAGAATCTGGCGCGCCTTGGCGAGCATCCGCTTCTCCCCGGCGGACAGCCCGCGCTCCTTGTCCCGGCGCCACAGGTCGCGAACCACCTCAGCGACCTTGTTGACGTCGCCCGACGCCAACTTCTCCAGGTTCGCCTTGTAGCGCCTGGACCAGTTGGTGGGCTCCTCGGTGTGCGGTGCTCGAAGCACCTCGAAGACCTTGTCCAGGCCTTCCTGTCCCACCACGTCACGAACGCCGACGTCCTCGGCGTTCGCGGCCGGCACACGGACCGTCAGATCGCCCTTGTCAACCCTCAGAACGAGGTAGATTCTGTCCTCGCCCTTAATGGTGCGAGTCTCGATCGCTTCAATACGAGCAGCCCCATGATGGGGGTAGACAACAGTGTCGCCGACCTTGAAAGTCATGTGACAGGTACCCCTTCCGCTACCACAAGGATACCACGAATCTGTGACTTAACGTACCTATTAGGTTTGCGAACACGCAGGTCAGAACCCCCTTTTCAGGGCTTGACAAAGTGTACCCGAGGCCTGTCGGGGGCCTGGTCAGCACTGGTCCGAAAGGCTCCGGAGCCCCCTGGCCAGCGGAACTGTGCGCTCTCGGGGAAGGGCGCGGAGAGGTCCGGGACGACCTCGATCCGGACCTCTCACGAAGCACCGGAGCGACGGATGTCACGATTTTGCGCCGACCGGAACAACCCTTGTCCCGGGAGTGGCCCGAAGCCCCTCCGACGGCCGCGGAACGCCGCGGCGGACCCCACCCGTCCTGTGGGGCCCCGGGCCCACGAGTGCCTCACGCCTCCGGCTCGTAGTCCTCACGCTTCTCCCCCGTCACCATGTAGACGAGGTTGTCGGCCACGTGCACCGCGTGGTCACCGAAGCGTTCGTAGAACCGTCCGACGAGGGTGACGTCCATCGTCGCCTCCACCCCGTACTCCCACCCCGGGGCGAGGATGCGCTGCAGCAGCTTGCGGCGCAGCCGGTCCATCCTGTCGTCGTCCTTGTCCAGCTCCAGGGCGGTGTCGGGGTCCCTGTCGACGATGACCTCCCCGGCCTTCGTGACCAGGAGTTCCGCCTGGTGCCCCATCTCCAGCACGATGGAGCGGACCGGCTTGGGGATCGCCGAGTCCGGGTGCCTGCGCCGTGCGACCTTGGCCAGGTGGACGGCGTGGTCGCCCATCCGCTCCAGGTCCCCGCGCATGTAGAGCGCGGTGATGATGGTCCGCAGGTCAGAGGCGACCGGCTGCTGCCGGGCCATCAGGCTGAAGGCCGTGTCCTCGATGTCCTGGTCGAGGCGGTTGATCGCCTCGTCCCCGGAGATGACCTCCTGGGCGGCGTCCAGGTCGCTGTCCAGCAACGCGGTGGTCGCGCGTGCGACCGCGTGCCTGGCCAGTCGGGTCATCTCGACCAGGCGTTCGGTCAAGCTGTCAAGATCCTCGTGGTACGTATCGCGCATGGCGTCAATGCTCCCAGTGGTTGTTTGAAGAGTCGGCCAAGATTTGGTGAACGGTGGAAGAACCTCGGTTGTGTCACATGCCCTGACCGGGTAAAGCTCCAGTCCGCCCGTTTACGATCGAATCGTGCAAGGGGAACTTCTCGCCGCTGTGACCGGCATCTTCGGACTCGTGACGGGCGTCGTCATCGGCGTCCTCGCCGGTCATTTCTTCCGTACGGGTACCAACGAACGCCGTCAGGCTCCCGTGCCCGAACGCCACGACGGCACCACCCTGCCACCGGGGATCGCCGAGGTGCTCTCCGCGCTTCCCTCCTCCGCCGTGGTCCTGGACTCGGCCGACAGGGTGCTGCGCGCCTCCTCGGCGGCCCGCGCCTTCGGCATCGTCCGCGGCGACGAGCTGGTGATAGGCGAACTCCTGGTGCTGGCCCGCAAGGTGCGGCGCGACGGTGTCATCCGGGAGACCGACATCGAGGTGGCCGTGCGCAAGTTCGGTCCCGACGCCACGTCCTTCGCGGTCCGCGTCGCCCCCCTGGGGGGAACCGGGCTGGTGCTGGTCCTCGCCGAGGACCAGACCGAGCACCGGCGCGTGGAGGCGGTGCGCCGCGATTTCGTGGCGAACATCTCCCACGAGCTCAAGACCCCGGTCGGCGCTCTGTCCCTGTTGGCCGAAACCGTACAGGACGCCAGTGACGACCCGGAGGCGGTGCGCCGCTTCACCGACCGCATGCAGACGGAGGCCGCGCGGCTGACGGCGGTCATCCAGGACCTCATCACGCTCTCCCGGATCCAGGGAGCCGAGCCGATGGCCGAGCCCACGCGGGTCGACCTCGGCGGTGTCGTGGAGGAGGCCCTGGACGCGGTGCGGATGCCCGCGGACGCCAAGGGGATCGAGCTGGTCGGGAGCGGGGCGGAGGGCGTCACCATCCTGGGCGACGAGGGTCTGCTGGGCACCGCCCTGCGCAACCTGATCGCGAACGCCGTCGCCTACAGCCCCAAGAACACCCGGGTCGCCGTGTCGGTCGGGGTGTCCCGCTCCAGCGTGGACATCAGCGTCGCCGACCAGGGGATCGGCATCCCCCAGCAGGACCGGGAAAGAATCTTCGAGCGGTTCTACCGTGTGGACGCCGCTCGGAGCCGGGCCACCGGTGGTACCGGTCTCGGCCTGGCGATCGTCAAGCACATCATGACCCACCACCGTGGAGAAGTGACCGTGTGGAGCAAGGAGGGGTCGGGGTCGACGTTCACACTGCGTCTGCCCAGACCCGACGACCGGGGGCCCGACGCCGCCCGGAACACCGACCAGCAGGAGGCGGCACAGTGACTCGTGTACTTGTTGTCGAGGACGAGGAATCGTACAGCGACGCCCTGTCGTACATGCTGCGCAAGGAGGGCTTCGAGGTCGCCGTGGCGCCCACCGGAACGGTGGCGCTGGAGACCTTCGACCGTACGGGGGCCGACCTGGTGCTCCTGGACCTGATGCTCCCGGGCCTCTCGGGCACCGAGGTGTGCCGGACCCTCCGGCAGAAGTCCAACGTCCCCGTGATCATGCTGACCGCCAAGGACTCCGAGATCGACAAGGTCGTCGGTCTGGAGCTCGGCGCCGACGACTACGTCACCAAGCCGTTCTCGTCCCGCGAGCTCGTCGCCCGCATCCGCGCGGTCCTGCGCCGCCGCGGTGAGGACGAGGTCGTCCTCCCCGCCGCCCTGGAGGCCGGCCCCGTACGCATGGACGTGGAGCGGCACGTGGTGACGGTGCGCGGCGACAGCGTGCAGCTGCCGCTGAAGGAGTTCGAGCTGCTGGAGGTGCTGCTGCGCAACGCCGGGCGGGTGCTGACCCGGATGCAGCTCATCGACCGCGTGTGGGGCGCCGACTACGTCGGTGACACCAAGACCCTGGACGTGCACGTCAAGCGGCTGCGCGCCAAGATCGAGGAGGACCCGGGGAGCCCGCGGTACATCGTGACCGTCCGGGGCCTGGGCTACAAGTTCGAGCCGGTCACCGTCGACGTCTGAGGGCACGGGAAACCCACGGGGACTCCCCCGTTCCCCCGACGCCTCTCCCCTTCGTTCCCGTGCCCCGGGCCGTGGACCTGCCACGGCCCGGGCCGCGCAGTCCCCGCGCCCCTGCCGGAGCCCGGGACCGCTGCGGCGTACGCACCGGAGCCCGGTGCGCGCCTCCGCCGGCCGGGGCCGCCGAACGTCCCGTCCGCCCGGGCGGGGCGCAGTCCGGTGCACGCCCTCGGCGCATGCGCGCACGGTCCGGGAACCGGCCCGTGCCGACTGCGGGCGGGAGCGCGCAGGGATCCTCGGCCCGCCGCCGTCGCGGCGCTCAGGCCTCGATGATGACCGTGAACGGACCCTCGTTGGTGAGGGCGACCGACATGGTGGCGCCGAACACGCCGGTGGCCACGGTGGCGCCCAGCTCGCGGAGCTCCTTGACGACCTCGTCCACCAGGGGTTCGGCCACGGGGCCGGGGGCTGCGGCCTGCCAGGTGGGGCGGCGCCCCTTCCGCGCGTCCCCGTAGAGCGTGAACTGGCTGACGACGAGGACGGGCGCGCCGACGTCGGAGCAGGACTGCTCGTCCGCCAGGATGCGGAGCGTCCAGAGCTTCTTGGCGATCCTGGCCGCCTCGGCGGCTGTGTCGGTGTGCGTCACCCCCACCAGTGCCATCAGTCCGGGCTCGGTCACCTCACCGACGACCTCCCCGTCGACCGTCACCGACGCGTGTGAGACACGCTGCACGACCGCGCGCATGGCTTCTCCCTCGTTGTGTCCTCCCCCGGGCCCGCAGGCCGGTAGGCGACCGTCTCACGGCCCGGGGGACGTCGCTACCTCGACCGCTGGAACTGGTTGAGCGCCCGCAGGCGCCGGGTGTTGGTGATGATGCCGGTCAGCGACACCACGAACGTGCTGATGGAGTCGGCGAAGTCCTCGATCCGCCACTCGCGCGGACCGGTGTACCAGGCGAGGCCGTCACCGGTCAGCTCCTCCGGGGTGAGGTCGGCGAGCGCCGCCGAGGCCAGGATGTTCGCCCACCGGTCGACGTCGTCGAAGATCACCGCGTACGGGAGGTAGCGCGAGTAGAGCTCCACCCTCCGGCCGGGGAGTGCCTGCTCCGCGCGGGGGCTCAGCAGGTAGTCGCGGAAGCCCATGGTGTGCGCGTACACCCTGCTGCCCAGCTTGGTCTTGGCCGGCATGTACTGGGCGCCCACCGTGACGGCGGCGCCGGCGATGACGACCGCCAGGCCGGAGAAGGCGGCGCCCGTGAAGACCGCGAGGATCCCGGTCAGGGCGACGCCGGCCGCCGTCAGGACCATCCCGACCGTGCTCCACCGTGTGCGCACCTGGCTCGGCGAACGGGCGAACCACCGGAGCCGCACCATGTCCCGGTACAGCTCCTCGCGCACCCGGTCGATCCTGGCCGGGAAGTCCGCGGAGGCGCGCGGCGAGCCCAGCTGCGACAGGCGCACCGTGCGCCGCTCGCCGAAGAGGGCGTCCAGCAGCAGCCACTCCGAGGCCAGCAGGGTCTCCCCCCGGGGGCCGTCGAGCCGCACCAGGCGCCAGTCGACGGACGTGAAGTGCTCGTGGGGGAGCTCCTCCAGGCGGATGTAGCCCCGCACCGCGAGGTCAAGGACCGCTCCGGTGAGGTCGGCGATGTCGACGCGTTCGTCGATGAGGGTGCCGATCTGGCCGGGGTGCACGTCGTCGGGCGGCGCGAACCTCAGCTGTCCCCGGTCACCCTCCTCGACCGGGGCGTGGTCGCCCTCGGAGGCCTCCCGGCGCAGGGCGCGCTCGTCCCGGCCGCGGACCCGGATCAGCACCGCCAGCCCGCCGACCAGGACGACGAGCAGGAGACCGAACACGCTGGCCGTGGCCGGGGTCACCGCGAACGCGGACCCCAGCGACCACCTGCGGGTGAGGATCGGCTCGCCCTCGGCTGTGCCGGAGGGGTAGTTGACGACGATGTCCAGCCTGTCGTCGGGCTCCATGTCCGCCTGGAGGAAGTGGGCTACCCCCTGCTCGGGCCCCATGTCGGACGCCGTGCAGTACATGGCGCTGCGCGGTTCTCCTGCCAGGCACGAGAGCGCGGAGGGCGGCAGGGGTGCTGTCACGGTCACGTCGGTGGACTCCACGGTGTGGCTGTAGGCGCCGATCGCCCGCCACTCCATCTGGACGCCCTGGGTGACCTCGCTCACGGTCCCGCCCACCCGGTAGGTGAGCACCACGCCGCCGGTGGCCGCCGTGGGGATGTGCGCGTACAGGGTCCCGTTCGTCTTCTCGACCTCCACGGCCAGGGCGTTGCCGTCCAGGTCGGTGGCCTCGACACCCGAGACCTCGAACTTCCTGTCGTGGTCGGTGTCGTACAGCATCGTCTCGGTCAGGGCCCGGGTGAACACCGCCGGGGCCCCGCCGCTGAAGGTGACGGTCTCCTCGCCGTGGAGGACGCCGGCGCGGTCGAGTTCGAGTCTGATGTCGTTGGTGATCAGCGGATCGGTCGCGCTCCGCAGGCCGACCGCGCCGGTCGCCGCCGACGCGCCCCCCGGTACTGTGGTGGCCGGTGCGGCTGCCGTCGCGGCGTGGGCCTCCCCTTCCGGCCACACGACGCCAGGCGCTGTGACCAGCACGGAGAACACGAAGAGGGCCGTCGTCGCCACGACGGCCGGGCGCCAGGAGCCGACCCACCACATGACGCGAGAGCCTATCCGGTCCCCCCGCGCGCTGTTGTCACAGGGCACCGCGGGCGACGCCGTGCTTCCGGACCGTGGGGTGTCGCCGTGGTGAGGCGCGTGCCCGCTCCGGGGCCGGAGTTCTGGTCCGAGCGTCCCGGGTTCTTCCAGCGGATGGGCCTCGGGGTGTCCCTCACCCTCGGCACGGGCCTGGCCGCGGTCGGCTTCACCGGCTTCCTGGCCTTCTCGGCGATGCTGTCGTCGTCGGACGCCGCGTGGTCCCACCCGGTGCCCCTCGCGGGGTCGGCGGGCGCCGGCCACGGGGGCGGGGACGAACGCCCGCAGACCGCGTCCGCACGGGGCGACATGCTCGGCGACAACCCGCTGTACCGGATCGGGGAACTCGGCGAGGTGACCTGCGAGGCGCCCGACCTGGACCCTGAGGACCCCGAGTCGGTGGAGGCCTTCGTCCACGAGATCGCGGACTGCCTGGACCGGGCGTGGGGCTCCTACTTCGCGTCGGCGGGGATGGAGTTCACCTCGCCGAACCGCGTGTACTGGTACTCGGCGGGGACCAGCCCGTGCGGCGCGTTCCCGACCCAGGGAACGGCGGCGTTCTACTGCCAGGCGAACCAGGGCCTCTACCTGGGGGTCGAGGACATCGTGGCGGCCTCGGCGGGGAGCGACAGACCCGAGGCGTACACGTTCCTGCTCAGCCACGAGTACGGACACCACGTGCAGGGGCAGTCGCGCATCCTCGCCGAGTTCCACGAGGCGCGGGCGGGGGTGGACCAGGAGACCGCCGACGAGCTGACCAGGCGCAACGAGCTCCAGGCGAACTGCCTCGGCGGGGTGTTCCTGGGGGCCTCGGGGTCAGGGCTCGGCTACGGCGGGTCCGAACGGGAGAATATCCTCGACGACGTCGGCCTCCGCTCCGACCGCGGCGGCGGGCACACGCACGGTTCGGCACGCAACGGCCGCCTGTGGACCGCGCACGGCATGGACCGTGTGGATCCGGGGGCGTGCAACACGTGGAACGCCCCCGAGGACCTGGTCGAGTGAGGTGCTCGCGGGGGCGCTGGCAGGGGCCCGGCCGTCAGGCCCGGTCGACGGTGACGACAGGGTGGGCGGACAGGGGTGTACACAGGGTTCGGTGATTCTCCCCGTTCGGCGGCGCCGGGTCAGGCGCGGCGCGCGGACCGGCGTGCGCTCGGCCTGGTGACCGCCCTCGTGGTGGTGCTGCTGGCGTTGGCGCTGCTGTCCTGGACGACCGTCAGCGAGGAGGACCCCGGTCCCGGCCCCGTGTCCGACGGTGGCCCGGCCGAGGCCGTGCCCGACACCGAGTTCGACGACAAGCCGGGGCAGAGCCCGTCGGGGGACGACGCGGACCTCGACCCGTCCGATCCGCTCCGGCAGCCGGACCGCCCGTCGGGGCACGAGGCGCTGGTCGCGAACCCGCTGTACGAGACCGGCCGCCTGAGTCCGCGCCCGTGCCCGGCCCCGGAGCTGGACGTCGACGAGACGGAGTCGATGAAGGAGTTCCTGGACGCGGTGGCGGACTGCCTGGACGACGCCTGGGCCACCCAGTTCGCCCGGGCGGGCATCCCCTTCACCCCTCCGGAGCGGGTGTTCTGGGACGAGCCCGGGGTGAGCCCGTGCCGCCCCTACCCGTCGGAGGCGGGCGCGTTCTACTGCCGTGCGAGCACGAGCATCTACATCGGCACGGCGGACGTGGTGGAGAAGTGGAACGGCGCCTCGCGGGCGGTGGTGTACGCGTCCCTGCTGGCGCACGAGTACGGCCACCACGTCCAGGGCGAGTCGGGTCTGCTGGAGTACTACCACGAGCAGCGCCAGCTGGAGGACCACTACCTGGAGCGGAACGCGTGGACGCGCCGCAGCGAGCTCCAGGCTAACTGCCTGTCCGGCGCGTTCCTGGGCTCCGTCCAGGTGAGCTTCCCGCTGGAGCGCGACGACCTCGACGCGGTCCTGACCGACGCGAGGGCGACCGCCGACCGCGAGGACGGCGACGAGGAGGAGCGCACGCACGGTTCAGCGGACAACAGCGTGCACTGGACCAGCCGGGGCTGGGAGCAGCAGACGCCGGCCGCCTGCAACACCTGGGAGCTGGACGACGACACGCTCGTGCACTGAGCCGCGGGGGCGGGGCGCGGCGGGGTCCACACCGTTCGCCGTACGCCCGCGGTTCCGGGAGTCGTCCACAGATCTCATCGAGCGCTGTCGCTCGGACACGCAGCGTGGCAGGATGCTTCTCATGTCGGACCCCGCCGTCTCGCGCGGCACCCCTGAGCCTGATCCGGCCGTGCCCGGCCCCCGTACCTCCTCCTTCCCGCCCTACCCAGCCCCCTCGTCCGCAGCGGCCGCGCCGGACCCGCCCGAGCGCAACTGCGTGGAGCTGCGCGTGCACGGAGTCAGCGGCGGCCAGGCCGAGGAACTGCTGGACGTGGAGCCCGCCATGCGGGTGGGCGGTGACCGGCTGGCGGGGTTCTTCCGGTGGCGCCGCAAGGCCGACACCGAGACCGTTCCCGGTGTGCGCCGGGAGATCTTCGCCTGGGGCAACCTCACCTCCGGCAGCTCCTCGCGGGCGTTCTGGCTGCTGTTGCTGCCGTTCATGCTGACCAACGTCGCGTACTGGATGCGGCCCGGCCGGATGGACCGGGCCCCCAAGGGGGTGCGGCGGCTGGCCAACAACGCGTACGGGGCGAGCGTGCGCCTTCTGGCCCTGTCGCTGACCATGCTCATCACCCTGGCCTCCGGGGGGATCGGCATGGACCTGGTGGCCTGGCAGTGCGCCGCCGGACAGGGGGAGGAGTGCGTCCGGGCGCGCCCGTGGCTGGCGTTCCTGGCGTCGCCCGCGTCGGTGCTGTCCGCGCCGGGGACGGCCCTGCTGGTCGGCGCCGTGCTGCCGGTGGCCGTGGTGGTGGTGCTGTGGCGGCTCTCGCGGCGCACGGCCGCCGAGTACGAGGTGGTCGCCGCGTCGGTGCCGCCCAGGCCGAGTGCGGCGGCTCCGCTGAGCCAGGCCTCCTTCTGGCGCAACAGCGAGACGATGGCGCGGCTGCGGTCGGCCCACATCTCCGTGGCCCTGGGCACCGTCGCCGCGCTCCTGCTCATCCCCGCGCTGCGGCACGACCTGCTCTCCCGGGGGGACGGTGCGGGGGGCGGCGCAGGCCTCTGGACGGCCGGCGCGGTGCTGGCGGTCCTTCTGGCGGCGGTGGTCGCGGTGAGCGTCCTGAGCGTGCTGGTCCCGGGCGTGGACCCGCGCTGGAACGCCCGGGCCGACCGGGTCTGCCGACGCCTGCGCGACGCCACCCTCGTCCTGGGCGTCGCGGTGGCCGTGTACACGGCTTGGCCGCGGACGGACTGGGCGGCTGCCGGGCGGCTGCCCGGCCACGGGGCGATCCTCAACACGCTGTTCGCCGTGCAGGTGGCCCTGGTGCTGCTGATGCTGGTGGCGGCGCTGACCCTGTTCGCCGTCGACCGGGCGCACGACGGGGCGGCGATGCGGGGCCTGGCGGGCCCGGCCACGGCCGCACTGGGCACCCTCCTGGGCGGCGGTTTCTCGGCGGCGCTCGTCTACCAGGGGTCGCTGTGGCTGAGCGGCTGCGGTTCCCTGTCCACGCCCGGCGTGGACTGCCTGCCGCTGTCCGTGCCCTCCGCCTACTCATGGCTCCAGCTGGCGTTCGCGCTGGAGGCCGCCATCGCCGTGGGCGTGGCGGGCGTGCTCGCCCTGGAGCTGCGCCGGAGCACCCGGGCGCACCTGCCGAGGGTCACCGAGGACTACGCGCGCAGCGTGCGCGACCGCCGCACCTGGGAGATCGCCCGGGCACGGGCGACGGGACGGATGACCGAGGTGCTGCCCTCCGTGCTGGTGGCCTTCCTGCTCCCGGCGGTGGCGCTGGGAGCGCTGGCGCTCTACTCGGCCCTGACGGGCAACCTGGCGGCCGGCCCGGCCCCCGCGGCGACGGCCGTGTCGGGCGAGGTGCAGGGGGCCGCCCAGAGCACGGTGTCGGGACTGATCGGCGTCGGTTCGCTGCTGGGCGGGGCGGCCCTGGTGACGCTGGCGTGGATCGGGCGCAGCGCGTACCGCGACCGGCCGACGCGGCAGGCGGTCGGCGCCCTGTGGGACGTGGGCACGTTCTGGCCGCGGGTCGCCCACCCGCTGGCGCCGCCCTCCTACGCGGAGCGGGCGGTGCCGCAGCTGTCGGCGCGGGTGGCCAGGATGACGCGGGAGGACACCGACGTGGTGCTGTCGGGGCACTCCCAGGGTTCGGTGCTGGCGGCGGCGACGGTGTGGCAGCTGCCCAAGGACTGCCTGGGCCGGATCGCGCTGATCACGCACGGCTCCCCGCTGGACCGCCTGTACGCCAGGTACTTCCCGGCCTACTTCGGGCCGGAGCCGTTCGCCGACCTCCGGGAGCGGGTGTCGGCGTGGCACAACCTGTGGCGGGTCACGGACGCGATCGCGGGGCCGGTGCGGTTGCGGGACGGCTCCGGAGGGCCGGGGGCCCTGCGCACCGTGGGCCAGGCCGACCCCCTCCCGGACCCGCGGGGCTACGACGCCCCGCCGGGGGAGGCCAGGAGGCCGGAGATCCTGGGCCACTCCTACTACACGAGCGACCCGGCCTACGCGGGGGCGCTCTGGCGGGTGATGACCGCCATGGAGGGCGAGGAGGCCCCCCGGACGGGTGCGGTCACCGAGGGACGAAGGTGACCGCCGCCCGGAGGACCTGCCGGGGACCGCGCCACGGAGGCCCTACCAGGGACCGTAGGGGCCGTTGTTGCGGTTTCCGCCCACGCCCTTGACCGCCGGGCGCACATCGAGCAGGAAGACCAGGGTGGCCACCAGACCGAGGATGACGAACATCCCGCTGCCGGAGAACACGGCCAGCAGGGAGAGTCCCGTGGCGAGGCCGGTGAGGATGACCCACAGCTTCTTGGTCTGCTTGTCCATCAGCTCGAACGCCGCGGCAGGCGTGCGGATGGCCTCGATCAGCGCGTACAGACTGGCCACGAAGGTGACCAGGTAGATGAGCTGCCAGATCAGTCCGAACAAGACGCACACTCCCGAATACGTTCCGAGCGGGGGTCCGCCCACTCTCCACCGTAAACGGACCGGGACCGGCAATCGTGCCCGCGGAGGTCCGGATCACATGTGTCGCACCGCGGGCCGGGAGGGCCGCCGGGGCGGGGGCGTCCGCGGTGCGAACGGTCGTGCGGCCGCCACGTCCCGGCCGTGGACCCCTGACCTGCGGGGCCGGTGGTCACACCGGGATGTGCCAGAGGCAGGTGACCGCGGCGAGGAGGAACGCCGAGCCGCCCATGATGACCGCGCCCGCGTGGTACGGGAGTTCGTCGTCGGGGCGCAGGAGGCGGTTGACCCGACGCATGACGCCGGGCTCGGCCTGGCCGACCGCGGCCATGGCCCCGGCCGGGACCGGGGCGGGGCCGGCGGCGCCGAAGCGCAGGAGCGCCATGGCGAGCTCACGCGAGGAGCTGCGGCGGCTGGCCTGGTCGTCGGCGCACATCTCGATCAGCAGGGCGACGCTCTCGTAGTAGGTGCGGACCAGTCTGACCCGGGGGAACGCGCGCTTGAGCGACGAGAACGGCAGGAGCACCAGGTCGTGGCGCTGGCGGAGGTGCGCGTGCTCGTGGGCCAGGACCGCGGCCAGCTCCCGGTTGTCGAGGACTGCGAGGGCGCCGGCGCTGATGACCACCTGGGAGCGGAGCACGCCCGGAAGGCAGTAGGCGGCGGCGGCCGGGTGGTCGACGACGCGGGCCCCCGGTACGTCGGGGTGCTCGCTGGCGACGAGTTCGAGGAGGTCGTGGTGGCGCCGGCGGACGCGGACGACCTGCACGAAGGAGGAGACCAGGCCGTAGAACAGGACGAGGGTCAGGATGATCGCGAGGACGACGGCCACGATGTGGCTGATGCCCTCGACTCCCTGGGAGAGTTCCGCGAGGAGCAGCTGACCGGTGAGGGCGTCGGTGGCGAGGGCCAGGGAGCCTCCGGCGGCACCGAGCTCGTAGGACGAGAGTCCGAACGCCAGGAGGGCGCCGATGGTGGACACACCCCAGGCCAGGCCGAGGGTCTGCCAGGTGATCACCGCGGTGTAGGGGCCGCGCGAGGGCCACTTGGCCCGGTGCAGCGCCTCCATGGCGATGAGACAGCCGACCGCGACGAGGGAGAGTAGTGCGGCACTGACCATTCGGACTAGTTCCTTGGCTGCTCGATTTCCGCGAGTGCGCGCCGGAGCGCGGCAGCCTCCGTGCCGTCCATGGACTGGACGAAGGCGGCCAGGGCCGCGTCACGATCACCGGTCTGCCCGAGAGCGTCGAACATCAGCTCGGACACGTAGGCCTCACGGCTGGCTGCCGGACGGTATCGCCACGCACGACCCTCACGTGCCCGGGTGACGACCTTCTTCTTGGCGAGCCTGTCGAGCACGGTCATGACGGTCGTGTGCGCCAGGTCGCGCTCGGAGAGCGCTTTGCCGACCTCACGAACCGTCATTGGTTCATTCCGTGCCCACAGTACATCCATCACCGCGCGTTCGAGTTCGCCAAGCCGATTCATGACCACGAGTCTACTGCGGGTCGTACTACGCACTGTCGTACCCCCACGTTAATTCCTCGTGTCCTGTGGGACAAGGGATCCGGGGCCGCGGATCGGGCTCCGTGGGACCGGCTCGGCCGGGGCGCCGTCCCGGTCCGGGGGAGTCGCCGCCCCTGGCGGGGTGAGGCGGATCGCGCTCGCGGAGAGCCTGGTCAGCGGCCCGGAGCCGGGTGACGGAGCGTGCGGCGGGAAAGGGACGGCCCTCGCCGCGGGGCGGCGGGGGCGGAGGGGTTGCCGGAGGGCCCGGCCGGAGGGGTGTCGGACGGGAGCGGCACCGTGTGGGGCGACGGGGGTGCGTGGGACGCACGGGCTGTTCGGTCCGCGGGCGGGGCGCCCGCGGGCCGGCGCCAGGACCGGCCTCCGGTCGGCCGGGGCCCCGGCACCACCGCCGCGCGGGCGCGAATCCCCCGGCCCGGGGGCACGCGGTGCGATACTGCCGGTCCTTACCGGAAGGAAGACCCATGGGTTCCCCACCGCGCTCCCGTATCGAACTCGTCCGCGGCGACATCACCGAGCAGAGCGTCGACGCGATCGTCAACGCCGCCAACAGCTCCCTCCTGGGAGGCGGAGGGGTGGACGGCGCCATCCACCGCAAGGGTGGCCCGTCCGTTCTCGAGGCGTGCCGAGCGCTGCGCGCCGGACACTACGGGGGCGGTCTGCCCACCGGGCAGGCCGTGGCGACCACGGCGGGCGAGCTGCCCGCGCGGTGGGTGATCCACACCGTGGGCCCGGTGTACAGCGCCGCCGAGGACCGGAGCGCGCTGCTCGCCTCCTGCTACGTCGAGTCCCTGCGGGTCGCCCGCGAACTGGGCGCGGAGTCGGTCGCCTTCCCCGCGATCTCCACCGGGGTGTACCGCTGGCCGATGGACGACGCGGCGCGCATCGCCGCCGACGCGATCCGTACCGCGCGGCCGAGCGTGCCGGACATCCGCCTGGTACTGTTCGACGACGCGGCGCTGACCGCCTTCCGGACGGCGTTCGACACGCCCTGACCTCCGGCACGGCCCGGACGCAGGAGGCGGCGGGGCGGCCCCGGCTGCCGCCCCGCGCCGTCAGACGAGTGCGACCGCGTCCGCCAGGCGCTCGCGGCTCTCCACGGCCGTCCACACCAGGGACGTCACGCCCATGAGGAGCCGTGCGTGGGTGACCCCCGGCAGCAGGGGCCGGACGAGCGCGGTCAGCTCCTCGACACAGGCCGTGCGTTCGTCCAGTCGGCCGCGCGGCGCCATCCTGTCGGTGGCGAGGACGATCCGGCGCCCCAGCCCGCGGTCGACGGCGGCCAGCAGGCGCGCCGCGTGCTCGCTGTCCACGGTCCGCAGCGCGGCCGACCCCTCGGCGTCGCGCGGGCGCATGCTTCCCCACCACCCCGGGGGCGGCACGAGCCGGGTGCCCGCCGCGTAGCGGTGGCAGAAGGGGCCGGAGTTGACGTACCCGCTGCTCCCGCTCTTGCCGACACGGTGGACGGCGAGGGCCCTGCCCTCCTCGTCCGACACCGTCAGGTGTCCGTCGCCCGTCCTGGACACGGTGAGGTCGGCGCGGGTACCGGGGAAGCGGATCCGTTCCTCGGCGGCTCCCGTCCTCCGGTCGTCGCGGGTGTGGCCGCAGGTGTATCGCCGGTTCGTGACCGTTCCGTCGGCCACCGACGCGAGGCACACGGGGCACCTCGACGCGCTGGAGTAGCTGGAGAAGGGTGTCCTCACCCACGGCCCCCGCTCCTCGCGGCCGATCCGCGCGATGGTCGAGGCGCTGTCGTGGTCGACGAGGAAGAGACCGGTGCCGTGCTCGACGAGGTCGATGCGGGCGGGGAGGTCTCCCTCCTCCGCCGACGCGAGGGCCAGTTCGTCGGCGATCCCCGACCGCAGCGTGAGCGCGAGCGACGCCTCCGGATCGGCCGCGGCCGCGATCGCCGCGGCGCGCTCCCCCCACCACGCGGGCGGTTCGCCCGCCGTGAACCGCGCGACGGCACAGGCCGCCCGGTGCAGTCCGGCCAGCCCTTCCCCCGCCACGTTCTCGGCGTGCTGGTCCAGGGAGGCGCGGAGAACGTCGGAGACACCGGGCACGGCCGCCAGTGCGCGTGTCTCCTGTGCGGCGCGGACCCCGGCCTGGCGTGCGTGGTGGTCGGCGTCCTCGGGGACGGGAACCCATCCCGGGCGTCCGAACTCGTTCAGGTCGTCTCCGGCCCAGGCCGCGTCCGTGAGCACGACCCGCCATCGTGGGTCGGCGGCCAGCCCGGAGAGGTCCCGGTCGCGGCGCTCGGCCCCGGCCCGGTGGTGCAGGACAACCGCCGGTTCCCGGTCCCCCGGACCGGAGGCCGGGACTCCGCTGGACACTGCGGTGTCGAGCAGGTCCAGCGGCTGGGGGTTCCGGTAGTCGTACGCGAGCATCCCGGAGACGTCACAGGTCAGACCCTCGGAACGGAGCCTGGCGCCCGCGTCGGCCAGGAGTTCGGCGAGACCGTCGACCGGTGGCCGGGCCGCCGTGTACAGCGTGAGGAAGCGTTCGAGCCAGTCCTTGACCTGGGCTCCGGTGAGAGCGGTGTCGCCGCTGAAGGGCGCGGTCAGGCCCGCGCCGCGCAGGGCGCGGACCAGCACGCCGATCGCCGAGGCCGCGGCCCTGGCCGACGTCCCCGACGGCGCGGGCAGCCGGGTGGCGAGCACCCCGGCGTCGCGGGGGTCGTGCCGGGCCATGGCGGCGAGGAGGGGGCCGAACCGGTCCCACGCCCGCTTCGGAGCGAGTTCCAGCGAGCCGCTGACGAGAAGCGCCCGCAGGGCCCGGGCGTCCGCCTCCGGGTCGTCGGAGCCGTCCCCGCCCGGGACGATCCCGGCGTCGTCCGCCAGGGAGGCGAGCCCCGCCGCCAGGTCGGCCGAGGCCCGGCGGTCGCCCTCGCACCAGGTTGTGACGAGGTCGCGCTGCCGTCGGTAGGCCTCGGACGGTTCGAGGCGGGCGGCCAGGCTCTCCGCGTGCGTGCGCAGGCTGCGCGGCAGCGCGTCGAGGGCGGGGAAGCGCCGGTAGGCGGCGACCACGGCGTCCTCGTCCACGTCGGCGGACGTGCGCTCGGCGTCCCTGGCCTGGTCGAAGAGCCGGATCGCGTAGGTGGGGCTGCCCGCCTCGAGGACGACCTGCGAGCACTCGTCGTAGAAGGGGGCGGCCAGGACGGGGTGTTCGTCGGAGAGCGCGTCACCGATCGCCGTGAGCGCCCGGTGCGCCCGGCCCGGCTTGGTCCGGGCGACCTCCCCCTGGCGTGCCAGGGCGGGGAGGAGGCCGACCGCCGTCTCCCGGAGTTCGGGGGCCCGTGAGAGCGCGACCGCGAGGAAGCCGGGCGGGCGGTGGCGCCGCGCGCCCGTCTCCGTCTCGCCGTCTCCCCGGAGCCCGAACAGGGCGAGGGCCTCCAGCTGCGCGGAGGCGGAGTGGCGGGGCTCCAGGGTGACCACGGGGCCGTCGAGGGCGGGGTGGGCGAGTCGGAGGGCGACGAGGACGTCCTCCCCGGGGCCGGCTGGGAGGGGCGCGACGCCGTCGGCGGCCAGGAGGGCGCGGCGCGGCTCGGCGGGCTCGCGGGCCGCAGCGTCCCGGGTCCACAGGTGCTGGTGCCGGGCCGCCCGGACCCGGGGGTCGGGGGCGAGAAGCCCGTCCTCCCCCGCACCGGAGCGGTGGTCGTACAGGTCGACGAGGATGCGCACGCTCTCGGACCATGCGACCTCGTCGATCCCCCCGGGGGGCGCGTCCCAGGCCAGGGAGCGCACGTCCACCATGGTGTCGGGCCCCTGCCAGCGCAGGGACAGGCTGGCGGGGACGGGGCCGTCTCCGTGGCGGGCGCCGTAGAGGAGGAAATGGGCGGTCTCGCCCCGGATGCGCCCGCCGAGCCTGTTGACACGGCGCTCGAAGGTCGACCCGAGTTCGTAGTCGAACCGGCTCTCCAGCTCGATCGCCGCGGTGTCCGGCGGCACGTCGTCGGCCCGAGGCCACACGGGGTGGTCGAACTGCGGGGACCACAGGTCGAGCCCGAGCGGCGCGGCGGCCCCGCGCCAGTCGGGGACGGCGTCGCCGATCAGTGCGGGGTGCGGGGCGACGACGGCGGGGGCGCCGGTCCACCGGTGCGCGCCGTCGGTTCCCGTGAGCCGCAGTCCGCGGTCGGGGTCGGCGTCGGTGAGCAGGCCGAGCTCGTCGCGCTTCCAGACTCCGGCGGGGTCGGCTGCGGGCGCGACGACGAGTCCCCCCAGGGCTCGCCGCCAGGCGGCGTCCGGCCAGAGCGCGGCGATCAGCGGCGCGGGGACGGGCAGGGAGCGCAGGACCCACACCAGGACCGTGCCGTGCGCCCCTTCCTCGTGCTCGCCGAGCCACGCACGGAGCCCGCGCAGGGCGGCGACGTCCGGGTCGTCCTTGAGGGAGGCGGGCACACGGGCCAGCTCACGGCCCCGGGGGTTTCGGCAGACGAGTCGGGTGTCGCCTCCGGTTCCGCGTAGGCGGACCGCGTATCCGCCTGTGACCGGTATCCAGTCCATCGTTCGGTTCCGTCCGTCTCGGGGTGGACCTGGATGGTGGCACGGTCTCCCGACAGTCCCGGTTCCGAGGCCGCTCCGGGGTCAGTGCCCGGGGTCGGCGATCGGTGGCGGATACCCCTCCGGCGCCTTCTCCTCCCGCCAGGGTGTGAGGGCGCGGGCGCCGGGGAGGTCGGCGAGCTCGGTCAGGTAGCGGCGGACGTACACGCCGTCGGGGTCGAACCGCCGGGCCTGGCGCAGCGGGTTGAACGACCGGTTCGGCCGGGTGTCGTTGCCCGTCCCCGCCACCCACTGCCAGTTGCCGTAGTTGTTCGCCACGTCCCCGTCGAGGAGGTGCTCGAAGAAGTGGTCGGCCCCCTCCCGCCAGTGCACGCGCAGTGTGCGGGTGAGGAAGGCGGCCGTGATCATGCGGGCGCGGTTGTGCATGAACCCCTCGCGGAGCAGTTGGCGCATCCCCGCGTCGACGATCGGCACTCCGGTACGGCCCTCCTTCCACGCGGCGAGGGCGTCGGGGTCGTGCCGCCACTCCTTGTCCCGGGGCCGGTAGTCGCGGACGTTCATGTCCGGGAAGACCGCGGTGACCTGGTGGTGGAAGTCGCGCCAGGCGAGCTGGCGGACGAACTCCCCCGAGCCCGGTCCGCTGCCCGCGGCCAGGGCGGTCTCCAGTGGGGACAGGCAGCCGAGGCGCAGGTCGGCGGACAGGTGCGAGGTGGCGGCCCCGGGCAGGTCGTCGTGGCGGTCGGGGTAGTCGGCCAGTCCGTGCTCCACCCACGCGCGCAGCCGCTCACGGGCGGCGCGCTCGCCGCCCTCGGGCAGGTGGTCGGCCAGGCGCCCCCTGCCGCGCCCGGCGTCGCCGGGCAGGTCTCCCGGACGCACCCCGCCGGGGAGTGCCACCCGGTCCGGGGCGGGGAGCGGTTCGCGCCACGTGTGCGCCTCCCAGGCCCTCCAGTAGGGGGTGAACACCTTGTAGTGGTCCCCGCTCGCCGGGGTGACCTCACCGGGCGGGACCACCGTGAGGCCGGGGAAGGCCCGCACGGAGAGGCCGGCCGCGCGCAGCCGCCGGGTGCGGCGCGCGGCCAGGGCGCTCACCCCGGCGGTCACGTGCACGGTGTCGGCGCCGGTGGCCCCGGCCAGGGCGCGGACCTCCTCCACGGTGTCCCCCCGGCGGACCACCAGGTCGCCTCCGCGTTCGCGGAGCCCGGCCCGGAGGGAGGCCAGGGCGTCGGCGAGGTGCGCGACGCGGTTGCGGGCGGAGCGCTCGGCCACCGCCGGATCGAGTACGAACACCGGGACGACGGTCCCTGTGCGGTCGAGCGCGGCCGTGAGGGCGGGGTGGTCGCGGACGCGCAGGTCCTGGGTGAACAGGACGAGCGTGGGGGCGTCCGGGCGGCGCTCCCGGCCTGGATCGCGAGCATCACTACTCTTCGTGTTCATCGGAACACCCTAGTTCCACGAATGCTCCTGTGGAAATCCGATGCGGGACCCCTGGACCGGGTAAGGATGACCCATGAAGACACACCCGCCACCTGCGCAGACCGCCGCCAAGGCCCCCTCTCGCCCGCTGGTCGGTGTGTCCAGCTGCCTGCTGGGCGCGCCGGTCCGCTACAACGGCGGCCACTCGCGCTCCCGCTTCCTCACCGACGAGCTCGACCGGCACGTCAACTGGCTCCCGGTCTGCCCCGAGGCCGAGATCGGCCTGGGCGTCCCGCGCCCGACCCTGCGCCTCCGGCGCCGGGACGGGGAGGACCGGGTGGTCTCCAGCAAGGACGGGACCGACGTGTCGGAGGAGCTGGCGGGGATCGCCGACCAGCACCTCTCCCAGCTGCGCCGCCTGGACGGGTACGTCCTCAAGAACAAGTCGCCCAGCTGCGGCCTGTTCGCCCTGCCGGTGTTCGACGAGGACGGGAACCGGGTGGACGGCAAGGGGCGCGGGGCGTTCGCCCGCAGACTCACCGAGTTGCTGCCGTCCCTCCCCGTGGAGGAGCAGGGGCGCCTGTCCGACGCGGTCCTGCGCGAGCAGTTCGCGCAGCGGGTGTTCGCCCACGCCAGGCTGCGGGAGCTCTGGGAGTCGCCGTGGCGGCCCCGCGACCTGGTGGATCTGCACAGTCGGCACAAGCTGCAACTGATGTCGCACTCCCCGGACGGGTACCGCGAGACCGGGCGGATCGTCGCACGCGCCGGCACCGCGGACCGCGAGGAGACCGTCGCCGCGTACACGGAGGCGTTCCACCGTGCGATGGCGGTCCTGCCGAGCCGCGGCAGGCACGTCAACGCGCTCCAGCACGCCTTCGGGATGCTGAGCTCCCTCCTGGACGACGCCCGCAGGCACGACCTGCTGGAGGCGATCGAGGACTACCGGAGGGAGCAGGTGCCGCTGAGCGTCCCGGTGGCCCTCCTGCGCCACCACTGCGCGGCGGAGGACGTCGCGTGGGCGAGGGACCAGACGTACCTGCGCCCGTACCCCGACGACCTGCGGCTCAGGCACTCCGTCTCGGTCTGAGCGGTCCTGCCGCCGCCCGCCGGGCGGGTGTGCGCCGCGTGACGCCCGCGCGGCGCCGACGGGCTCCGGAAGGGGGACCGCCCGGACACGGCCGTCGCCACGCGTGACGCTGCGACGCGGCCCCTGTGGATCCGCCGCCCGAACGGCCCCGACAGCACCGGCCTGCCCCGTCCTCGGAGAAGGGGCTCGGCATCGGGTCCTCCCCGGCGGAGGGCGGAGACGACCACGCTCCGCTCCGGAGTCGCGGCGCCCCCCGGGAGGCGGACCGCAGCCCCGGCCTTCTCGCGGAGCACGGTATGACGGTGGCCACAGTCCACCCTGTCGGAGGGCACGCCCCCGGCACGTGGAGGCGCGCCTTTCCCGACACGGTGGACGTCCTGGTGGCGGGCCGGTCCGCTACACCCTGGCCGCCGAGCGGTCAATAGCAGGCCCCTCGGACAATCCGGGCGGGAACAGTGTGTACCTTCGTCGCTGTTGAGGACAGCGGCTGTATACACGAACTGAAGGGACCCACCGGTGTCGGGAATCGTTCCCCTGGGAGATCAGACGGCGGTCCCTTCCAGAGTCGCGACCGTCAGTCTGCACACCTCGCCGCTCGACCAGCCGGGCACCGGTGACGCCGGAGGGCTGAACGTCTACGTGGTCGAGGTGGCCCGCCGGATGGCCGAACGCGGCGTGGCCGTCGACGTGTTCACGCGCGCGACCGAACCCGACCTGCCCCCGGTCGTGGAGCTCGCCCCCGGCGTGAACGTACGGCACGTGCCCGCCGGCCCCTACGGCCACCTGGACAAGAACACGCTCGCCGAGCACCTGTGCCCGTTCATCTTCGGCCTGTTGCGCGCCGAGGCCCAGGGCGACCCCGGCCACTACGACCTCGTGCACGGCCACTACTGGCTGTCCGGCCGCGCCGGTGTGGTGGCGGCCCGCCGCTGGGGCGTGCCGATGGTCCAGTCGATGCACACCATGGCGCGGGTGAAGAACGCCGCCCTGGCCGAGGGCGACGTGCCCGAACCCGAGCTCCGTGTGCGCGGCGAGGACCAGCTGGTCCACCAGGCCGACCGGTTGATCGCCAACACCGACGACGAGGCCCGCCAGCTCCGCGAGCACTACGGCGCGCGCGACGGCCAGATCAGCGTGATCCCGCCCGGGGTGGACCTGGAGGTGTTCAGTCCGGGTTCGCGCCGGGACGCGCTGGCCCGCATCGGCCTTCCCCCGGACACCGAACTGCTGTTGTTCGTGGGCCGCGTACAGCGGCTGAAGGCCCCCGACGTGCTGATCCGCGCCGCCGCCGACCTCCTGCGGCGCGACCCCTCGCTGCGGTCGCGCCTGGTGGTGGGCGTGGTCGGCGGCCTGTCCGGCGGCGGGATGCGCGAACCCCGGCTGCTCACGGACCTGGCCCGGTCCCTGGGGGTGGCGGACGTGGTGAGGATCGAGCCGGCGCAGACCCGTGAACGGCTGGCCGACCACTACCGGGCGGCCGCGGTGACCGTGGTGCCGTCCTACTCCGAGTCGTTCGGCCTTGTGGCGGTGGAGTCACAGGCCTGTGGCACCCCGGTGCTCGCCGCGCGTGTGGGCGGGCTGACCACGGCCGTGGCGGACGGGGTGTCGGGGGTCCTGGTGGAGGGGCACGACCCGGCCGACTACGCGGCGCAGCTGCACCGGATGATCGCCGAACCGGCCTGGCGTGCCAAGCTGGCGATGGCGGCGCCCAAGCACGCCGCCACCCTGGGCTGGTCGCGGACGGTGGACGAGCTGCTGAACGTGTACAGCGCGAGCATCACCCCGCCCGCGCTGCCGCTGGCCGCGAACAGGTGACCGAGTGAGGGGGCGTACGAGGTGGGTACCGACGGGGCGCGCGAGGCCGCGGTCGAGGCGATCACCGCTGCGGTGACCGGGGCGGGGCTGGAGGTGGAGTGCCCGCGCGAGGGGTCGTTCCTCGTCACGCTTCCGGGCAGCGCCAAGCTGAGGACCCTCGTGTGGTTGGAGGCGGGACCGCACAGCCTCACGCTCACCTCGTTCTTCTGCCGCCAGCCGGACGAGAACCACGCCGCGTTCTACCTGTGGCTGATGCGCAAGAACACCGACATGTACGGGATGGCGTTCGCGGCGGACGAGGTGGGCGACGTGTACATCCGCGGCCGCCTGCCGTTGGAGGGCGTCACCCCCGGCGAGGTCGACCGGCTGCTCGGGTGCGTGCTCACCTACTCGGACGAGAACTTCAACGGGGCCCTGGAGCGCGGGTTCGCGTCGGCGATCCGCAAGGAGTGGAAGTGGCGCGCGGAGCGCGGCCACGACATGCGCAACCTGAGCGCGTTCACGCACCTGACCGACGCCGGGGACGACCGGTAGGACCGGGGCCGCCCCGTACACCCGGACGCGCAGCCTCCCCGCGGGGGCAGCCGCGGCGCGGGCACGGCGCCTCCGTCCGCGCCGTTCCGGGCGCGCCCGGCGCACGCGTATGCGCAGGCAGTGCCGCCGTGGCGCCCAGGTGCCGGGTGGGCGCCCGAGCCGCACCACCGGGTGGCTAGGCTTGACCCATGGGAACTCTGGTACTGCTGCGACACGGTGAGAGCGTCTGGAACGCGAAGGGGCTGTTCACCGGCTGGGTGGACGTCGACCTTTCCGCGACGGGCGAGGACGAGGCCCGCCGGGGCGGGGAGCTGCTCAAGGACGCCGGTGTGACGCCGGACGTCCTGCACACCTCCCTCCTCAAGCGCGCCATCCGCACGGCGAACCTCGCCTTGGAGACCGCCGACCTGCACTGGCTGCCCGTCGAGCGGAGCTGGCGCCTCAACGAGCGCCACTACGGCGCGCTCCAGGGCAAGGACAAGGCGCAGACGCGCGACGAGTACGGCGACGAGCAGTTCATGGTCTGGCGCCGTTCCTACGACACCCCTCCGCCGCCCATCGCCGACGACGACCCCTACTCGCAGTCGGGTGACGCCCGCTACGCCCAGCTCCCCCCGGAGCTGCTGCCGCGCACCGAATGCCTGAAGGACGTCCTGGACCGCGCCCTGCCCTACTGGTACGACTCCATCGTCCCGGACCTGGCCGCGGGCAAGACGGTGCTGGTCGTGGCGCACGGCAACTCGCTGCGCGCGCTCGTCAAGCACCTGGACGGCGTCAGCGACGCCGACATCGCGGGACTGAACATCCCGACGGGCATCCCGCTGGTCTACGAGCTGAACGACGCCTTCGAGCCGACCAACCCCGGCGGCACGTACCTCGACCCGGAGGCCGCCAAGTCCGCCATCGAGGCGGTCGCCAACCAGGGCAAGAAGTAACGGCCCCTCCTACGTCCCGTGCCCGTGCCGCCGTCGGCGGTACGGGCACGGCCGTGTCCGGAGCCGGGAGACGGGAGACGGGAGACGGGGGTCAGTAGACCAGGGCCTGCGCGCCGTCCTGGATCGTCTCCTCCACGAACGAGGGGGCCCCGGCGATGCGCACGCCGTCCAGGAGGTCGTCCTGGGTGAGGTCCCGCCGCGCCGCGCACTGGGTGCACACCGTGACGCGGCCCGCGGCGAGCACCGCTCCGAGGAGGTCCTCGAGGGGGGCGGCGTGCGGGAGGCGGAACTCCTCAGCACGGCCGGGGACGGCGAACCACGCCGACTCACCGGTCAGCCAGAGCGAGACGTCGACCCCGCTGGCCAGGGCCGCGGCAGCGACCGTGAACGCCTGGTTGCACCGCTCGGGATCATTCTCCCCGGCGGTGACCTTGATCACCAAGGAACGAGACATGGTCGCCACCCTACTCACAGCGCCGTGAGGGTCAGAACCGCCCCCGCCACCGCGCAAAAGCCGAGGGCCGCGGTGAACACGATCGCCTCGGTGCGCCGGGGCGAGACCCGCACCGGCTGCTCCGCGACGCCGTGCTCGATGCTGATCGTGCCGCCCTCGGGCGCGGTCAGGAGCACGCGCCCGTCCCGGACCCGGAGCTCACCCGTGACGCGCACGCGGGCGCCGGGCCGGATCACCCATTCCCGGTACTCGAACTCGATGGTCTCCCCTCGGAAGACGCCCGAGATCCGACCGCGCACACGGGGCAGCAGGTCGTCGGCGGGCGAGGCCACACCGGGTTGCGGTCTGCCGACCAGGCGCTTCAGGCACAGCTCTGCGCCCCTGGGCTCGGTGTCGCCGGGGACGACGAGGACCCGGTCGGGGTCGCCCTCGCGCCCCTCCGCGACGAGTCCGAACAGGTTGTCGGAGCCGTAGTCGGCGATCGAGTCGCAGGCCCGCTCGCGGACCGTGCCCTCGGCCCGGTCGCGGTTGAGCGGCCAGTAGTGGCGCAACACCTCGTGGCCGTGCCACACGCACTCCACACCGGCCAGTCCGGACGTGATGGGGCCTTCGGGCCCCGGAGCGGCCACGCCGGTGAGCGTGACCCTCTGGCCGTCCTGCGCCGCGAGGGCCCCGGGCCGGAGCTGGGCCAGTCCGCGCTGGCGGAGCCAGCGCCGGAGGGCGATGACGGTCAGAGGGAGGAGGACCACCGCGGCCACGAGCAGCGCCGAACCGATCACCAGTAACACAGGCCGCCCCTTATGGAAGTGCGTCGGAGGTCTACGTCAGCGGTTGGCGTAACACCCCGTGGCCACACCGCGTTGGTGACAATCTTTACCAGTTCTTCGGGAAACCGGGGCCAATTGGGCATGGCCGGACCACGGCACGGGAGTGGCGGACGCCACCGCTCGCACGCCGGCCGTCACCGCCACTCGTCCGCCGCCGCTACGCTCTGGTGTCATGGACGCTGAGGCACACCCCGATCTGGCGAAACTGTCCTTCCTGATCGGTCACTGGGAGGGCGTCGGCGTCGCGGGTTACGTCGACGTGGACGAGTTCCAGTTCGGACAGGAGATCGAGTTCACACACACGGGCGGTCTTCCGTACCTGGCCTACACGAGCAGGGCCTGGCGGATGGGCGCCGACGGCAAGCCGGGCGAGCTCGTCACCGAGGAGTCGGGCTACTGGCGCGTGCGCCCGGACTCCGAGGCCGAGACGCGCGAGGAGGGTGAGCAGGTCGTGCACCTGGAGGCGCTGATCTCGCACCCCGAGGGCTTCACCGAGGTCTACCTGGGCAACGTGTTCGCGAACCGGGTGGAGATGCACACCGACGCGGTGGTGCACACCGAGACCGGCATCGACGCGACCGCCTCGCACCGGTTGTACGGCCTGTTCGGCGACGACCGGGAGACGCTGGGGTACGCCTGGGACCTGGCGGCGAGCGGCCACAGCCTGCGCTCGTACATGTCGGCGCAGCTCAAGCGGACCGACGCGAAGAAGTAGGGGCGGGGTCCGGGCACGGACAGACCCCGGGCTTCCTCCCGCCTGGAGGCGGGGCCGGTCGGACGATTCCGGCAGCCCGGGGTCCGGGTGTCCGTTTGGGATTCGCTACGGACGACGCCGCGCGAACGCGTGCGTCGCCCTAACGGACGGCCACCTCGCCAGTCCTAAGATCAACCACTCTTAGACCACCTCCTTTCTTGCGTGACACCGACAGTACGTCCCCTGGAAGCCCGGGGGCAAATGTTTTTCCTGTGCGCGAATTCGCAGGTCAGAGCCGTGTTTCCGGACCCTTTACGGGGCGGCTAGTCTCGGCGGTATGACTTCGCCGCTGATGAGCACACCGGGCGCCGTGAGCGCCGAGTCCCACGACGCCGGAGTCGCCGCGCACTACGGCGACCCCGCCCACGAGGGGCGTGCCATGGAACGTTCGAGCGCGTGGGTCGACCGGAGCAACCGCGGTGTGGTGCGGGTGAGCGGGCCCGACCGCCTGGGGTGGTTGAACGACCTCACCAGTCAGCTGACCCGCGGCCTGGCCCCCGGGGACGCCACCGAGGCGCTGATCCTGGACGGCAGGGGCCACCTCCGCCACCACCTGTCCCTCGTGGACGACGGCGAGGCGACCTGGATCCACACCGAGCCCGGGGGCGGAGCCGCGCTGGCCGCGTTCCTGGAATCCATGCGCTTCATGCTCCGCGTCGAGGTGGAGGACCTGAGTGACGCTCGGGCGGTCCTCACCGTGCTCGGCCCGGGCCGGGCGGAGGCCATCGGGGCGGCGTCGCTCGGCGACGTGCCCGCGCGCCCTGCGGAGGACGGCACCGACCTGTTCCTGCCCGCCGAGCGCCTGGCCAGGGCCGCCGAGGCGCTGACGGCCGCCGGAACGCGTGCCGCCGGGATGTGGGCGTACGAGGCGCAGCGGATCGCCGGGCACCGGGTCCGCCCCGGGCTGGACACCGACGACCGGACCATCCCGCACGAGGTGGACTGGGTGGGCCGGGCCGTCCACCTGGAGAAGGGCTGCTACCCGGGCCAGGAGACGGTCGCGCGGGTGCACAACATGGGTCGTCCCCCGCGCCGGCTGGTGTTGCTCCACCTGGACGGCACCGCGGAGCGCCTACCGGAGGTGGGCAGCCCGATCGAGCTGGACGGCCGCGCCATCGGACGGGTGGGAACCTCGGCCCGGCACCACGAACTGGGCCCGATCGCCCTCGGCGTGGTCAAGCGCTCCGCGCCCGTGGACGCCGACCTGGTGGTGGAGGGCATCGCCGCGGGCCAGGAGGTCGTGGTGGATCCCGACACCGGAGCCAACGCGCAGATCACCCTGCGGCGGCGCCCCCGCTAGGGCGTGTTCCGTGGATGCCTTCGGTTGACCCGGCGCTTGCGCCGATCGACGCGAGCGGCTTCCAGGCCATCTCTCGCAAGACGAGTAGCGCAGATCAGCCCCGGTTTGGCTGTCCGAGCGCAGTCGGCGCGGCGAGAGGCAGCCCGGGGGACGCGAGCCCGGAACGATCCGCGGAACGCGGCCTAGGACGCGGAGGGGATCGGGCGCCACCTGGGTCACCTGCGAAGGCCGGAGGACGACCAGGCATGAAGGCCGGGCGCGCATCTCACAGATCGAACACGGACAGATCGACAGCCTCGAACTGCTGCGTTCGTACATCGGCGCCATAGGCGGTGCCCTGCACCTACGGGTCGAGCACGGATCGCTGGCCGTCACCCCGGACCTGCCCCCCATGCCCCCTCCCGGGGCGCGGACGCCTCGGGGACGGCAGGGGGCGAGCTCGGCGCGGCATGACAGGGGGCCCGGCGGACCGCGTCCGCCGGGCCCCCTCGTATCGGTCAGACCGTCAGGACGATCTTGCCCCGGGTCCGACCGGTCTGGCTCAGGCGCCAGGCGTCGGCCGCTTCGGAGAGCGGGAACGCACGCTCGACGTGCACGGAGAGCTTGCCGTCGTCGGCGAGCCGGGCCAGGTCGACGAGGCCGGCGGAGTCGGGCCGGACCCACACGTAGTGGCCGCCGTGCGCCAGGATGCCCGCGTCCGCGATCGACGCGACACGATCCGGCGCCCCCACCAGCGGGAGCGAGAGCTCGGCCACCCCGCCGCCGACGAAGTCCAGCACGGCGTCGACTCCCCCGGGCGCCAGGTCCCGGACGCGGTCGACGAGCCCTTCCCCGTAGACGACCGGTTCGGCGCCCAGGGAACGCAGGAAGTCGTGGTTGCGCTCGCTGGCCGTACCGATGACGCGGGCGCCCTTCGCCACCGCGATCTGGACGCAGAACGCCCCCACCCCGCCCGCGGCGGCGTGGACGAGCACGGTGTCACCGGCCCCCACCCCGACGCGCTTCAGTGCCTGGTGGGCGGTCAGGCCCGCCAACGGGACCCCCGCGGCTTCCTCCCAGCTCAGCGACGCGGGCTTGGGGGCGACCATGCGCACACTCGCGGACACGAGTTCGGCGTAGGTGCCGTTCTTCGCCCAGTCCTTGCGGGCGTACCCGTAGACCTCGTCCCCCACCTCGTACTCGGTGGTGTCGAGCCCGACCGCCTCGACGACGCCCGCGACGTCCCATCCCGGGATCAGCGGGAAGTCCGCCTCCATGATGGGGTCGAGTGCTCCGGCCGCGACCTTCCAGTCGACCGGGTTCACGCCCGCCGCCCTCACGCGGATCAGGACCTCACCGGGGGCGACCTTGGGGTCGGAGACCTCCACAAGGGCCAGGTCGTCCGCGGAACCGTACTGCTGCAGAGCTATTGCCTTCATGTCCTGGGAAGCGTCACACACGGCCGGAACATTCCGGCGGCCCCTCCGGCGCGGGCCGGATCCGGTGTGAAAGCGGCGGGGCCCGGGGGCACGGAGTGGTTCCGTGCCCGCCGGGCCCCGCGCTGGTTTCCCCGGGCTAGGCCGCGTTCCGCGGATCATTCCGGGCTCGCGTCCCCCAGGCTGCCTCTCGCCGCGCCGACTGCGCTTGGACAGCCAAACCCGGGCTGACCTGCGCTACTCGTCTTGCGAGAGATGGCCTGGAAGCCGCTCGCGTCGATCGGCGCAAGCGCCGAGTCAACCGAAAGCATCCACAGAACACGCCCTAGCGCAGCGCCGCGGCGAGGCGCTCGTCGTGCAGCCGCTCGCCCCAGGACGGTGCGAGCGGGGCCAGCTGCCCCACGCGCCAGCGCAGCAGGAGGTCCGCCAGCTGCGGGTTGCGGGGCAGGGCGGGACCGTGCAGGTACGTGCCCAGGATCTGGCCCTGGTAGGCGCCCTCGGTGCGGTCGTCGTTACCGATCCCCCGCACCGTGGTGGACAGCGGGCGCGCCGACGGGCCGATGGCCGTGCGGCCCTGGTGGTTCTCGAAACCGGTGATCCGGCCGACGCCCAGGGACGGTTCCACGTCGGCGACGATCTCGCCGACCGCGCGCGTCTCGCCCCGCCCGCTGCGGATGTCGAGGATGCCCACCCCCGGGAGGGGGTTGGCCTCGTCGTCGCCGTAGGACTCGCCGATGATCTGGTAGCCGGCGCACACCGCGAAGACGCACGCGCCGCGGGCGGCGGCGCGGGCCAGCCCGCCGTCCGTGCGCAGGCGCTCGGCCGCGAGGATCTGTGGCCGGTCCTCGCCGCCGCCGAGCAGGTAGATGTCGCCCTGCTCGGGCACCGCGTCACTGGAGTGGACGTGCACGATCTCGGTCGGGATGCCGCGCAGTTCGGCGCGGCGCTTGAGGATGAGGACGTTGCCCTGGTCGCCGTAGGTGCTCAGGAGGTCGGGGTAGATCCACACGATCCGCAACGCACTGGTGTTCGTCATGACATTCCCCTACTGGACGCGGCCGTAGGCCGTGCGGATCTGCTGGAAGGCGGTGTAGTTGGCGATGAGGTCGACCTTGGTGATGTCGGGCTGCTCGGCCTTGAGGCGTCCCAGCACCTCGTCCACCCGGTCGGCGATCTCGAATCGGACCCCGTCGGTCTCCAGCCGCAGCGCGAGGTCCGTCCGGCGCTCGCCCATGACGAACACGCGGCGGTCGCGCAGCACCGTGTAGTCCACGTCCCACAGCCAGGACGTGTCCTTTCCGTCGGGGATCTGGGCGTTGACCGCAAGGATCACCGGGGTCCGGGGCGGGTCCAGCACGGCGAACGACTCCAGCCACCCGGCGGGGTTCTTGGAGAGGAGCAGCCGCACCTCGACCCCCATGGTCACCACGGAGGTGTAGCGACCGGCGACGGAGGTGATCTCCCGCAGCCGCTCGACGGTGCGCTCGGGGTGGATGCCGTACCCCGCGGCGGTCGCGGCGGCGATCGCCGCGTTGGCCCGGTTGGCGTCGCCGGGCAGGTTGAGCCGCAGCTTGATCCGCTGGCCCTCCGGCGTGACCAGGGTGTCGGTCTCGTTCTCGACGGCCCAGCTCGTGCGGGGGCGTGCCAGCCCGCACTCGGGGCACTCCCAGTACGGGTCGGTCTCGCGCCTGAGGTGGCCGCCGCACTCGGGGCAGCACCAGGAGTCCTCCTTCCAGCGCTGGCCGGCGGAGACCCAGGTGGCGTTGGGCGCGCCCAGGCCCGCCCAGGCGACGAGCGGGTCGTCGGCGTTGGCGATGACGTGCGCGTTGCTCTTGCCCAGGGCGGTGCGCCACTTCTTGGCGAGCAGGTTGATCTCCGAGGCGCGGTCCATCTGGTCGCGGCTCAGGTTCATGAGGACCACGAACGACGGCTGGGTGGCGAGCAGCACCTGCGGGAGGTACTTCTCGTCGACCTCCAGCACGCCGTTGACGGCGGAGCGGTTGTCGGACAGAGCCGTGATGTGCCCGGTGGGCATGTTGGCGCCGTGCTCGTTGGTGGCCACGTCACCGAACTCGCGCAGGGCCTGCGCGATGAGCCTGGTGGTGGTGGTCTTGCCGTTCGTGGCGCTGATCAGGGCGAGCCTGCGGCCACGGGCGAGCTTGGCGAGCAGGTCGGGTTCGACCTTGAGCGCCACCTTGCCACCGATGACGGAGCCGTCTCCCCGTCCGGTGGCACGGGAGAGGCTGGCTGCGCTCCTTCCCAGGACCGATGCCAGTTGGGCGCGCAAGGGAAGCTCGCTCATCTGCTGTGCGGGACGGTTACTCCGGCTTGCAGGCCGGGAGAGGTGGCCCCTGCCTCCTTCTGAGTGGTGTAGGCATGTCCGCCTGCTCGCTGGAGCAGCCGGAAACGGCGGTGGTGGATCCCCTGCACGATGCCGTGCCGGGTACGAACGTTGGAACTGCCGGTCACGCGTACCGCGACTCGGCCGGTGCCGGCACCGGCCGTCCTCCCGGTCGGCGGGACCGCCCGGACGGACTCCCCCGTGGCGAACCCGTGGAACCGCTGGGCCCCCGGCGAACGCAGACGAGGAGAACCGTACTTGTCGGCACACGTCCGCGCATAACCGCCGCGCCCCGCGGCGGTGGCCGCCGGCGCCGTGCCCCGGTGGGACCGTGCCGTCCCCGGCTCCCCGGTGCGGGGGGAGACGACGGCGCGGCCCGTGGAGCGGACGGTGAACGGTGTGCGCCGAGCGGCCTCGGCGCCGCCGCGGGCGGGGAGCCGGAGCGTCCTGGCGGGTGACGCGGGCAGCGGAGGAAGCGCACAGGGGCCGGCCTGTCGTCCTACGTGAAACGCAGCCATCGTCGGTCACCTCCTGGGGACGGCTCGTGCCGGCAGCGGCGGGTCCACGGCCCGGAGGACCGAAGGCCCCGCCCCAGGCGGGGAACCCGCTGCCTACTCTCCAGAACTGCTGGATCACCCGCGCCGTTCGCTCGTGGGCGGCGGCGGGCGACGTGTCGGGCCAAGCCTAGTGTCCACCTGGGATCAGACCCGCCAGTCCAACCTCTCCGGCGGAGGCCCCAGGTTGGGCGGTACCTGCCCCCTGGTGTCGTCGACCCCCACGGACGCCGGCGACCCGTCGCGGGCGCCGGCGGGCGTGTCGGGCGGGGCGCCGCCGGATGCCACGGAACGGGGACGTCCGCTCTCGGCGTGCCGTCCCCTCCGGCCCCGGCGGGTGTCCGCCGCCTTGGCGCCGCGCCCGCTCGACGTGGTGCTGGAGTTCTGGGAGTCGTCCACGGTGGCCAGTGTGGCTGTGGACAGGGTGAGGATACCCGGGTTGGTGTCCGCGAGGACAGGGCCTCCGGGGGTCAGGACGACCGCGGCGGTCGGGGGCAGGTCGCGGAGCGCGCCGGCGTCCAGTCGGCTGACGCGCACGGGATCGCCCTCTCCGTCCCCTTGCGCACCGGGTGCGTCGATCCCGGCCGCCTGCGCGGTGGCGCGCCCCCAGGCCGTGGCGGATCTCACATGGCGGACGAGGTCGAGGGGGGTGATCGCGGCGGCGGCGTTGCGGATCACCGCTCCGGACTCGGTGTGCGGTGAGGCGAAGAAGCGGTCGTCGGCCTCGATCTCGTCCTCGGGGTCCTCCGCACCGGTGTCCGAGCCGCTCACGGCCTCGCCGACCGCCTCGGTCAGGCGGTGCAGTTGCAGCCGTGCGGGATCGTGCCCGGCGAACCCCGGGGCGGCGGCCACGGCGTGCTCGACGGTCTCCGCGGAGCCGTCCTGCTGGCGCATCACCACCGGCAGGCAGGAGGGATCGGAGAACCTGGCCAGGGCGGCGGGTGAGGCGGCGCCGAACATCAGGACCACCTCCACCCCGCTCTCGGCCCCGGCGGACAGGACCTGGTCGACCTCCTCCGGGGGGAGGGTGTCCGCTCCGCAGACCACGACGGTCCGCGTGCGGTCGGGCCGGACGCGGGAGCGCCCGCCTCCGGTGTCGCGGGGGCGCGCCGCCCCCTCCAGGAGCTCGCTGAGCGCGGACACGGCGTAGGTACCGTAGACGCGGGCCGCCGACGGGCCGGAGGCGCGATCGGTGGAGATGATCTTGACCTGCGCGTAGTCGCCGTCGTCCGCCCGGGTGCCGACCGCCTCGAAGGGGCTGAGGCGGCGTTCGAGCTCCCAGGCCCGCTCCCGGACGTCGGGTCGGTCGGCGCAGCGCTCGCGCACCCGCACCCGCTGCCCGGGGGTGAGCAGGGCGAGCGCCGGGTCGTCCTCGGCCGCGTCCTCCAGGGGGGTGATGAGGGCGCGCAGGCCACCGATGAGCTCGGCGATGCCGACGTGCGGGCCCAGCACCTCCAGCAGGCGCAGCAGCAGGGTCTCGTCCGCGTCGGCGTCGTCGGCGTCCCCGGAGGCGGCCGCGACGGCGGACAGGATGCGCGCCCGTTGGCCTGCGTCCAGATTGGTGCCCAGCGTCATCCGCGGCAGGTCGGCGGGCAGCACCCAGCGGCGCGGGTCGACAGCGCAGCGGCGGGCGAGCCGAACGAGCTCGCGGGCCACGGAGCGCCCGGTGAGGTCGACGACGGTGAGGTCTCCGCCCTCGCGCAGCCGGGAGACGCCGACGGTGGCGAGCAGCGCCGACCATCCGGTGTCGGTACCGCCGACCACGACGGCGGCGCAGGCGTCGGCGGGCACGGTCACCCCGTACCAGCGGGGCTGCGCCTCGTAGGCGCGCGAGGCCGCCTGCCACTCGGTGTACCGGCGGGCGTGGTCGCGCTGCTGTTCGTGCAGGACCCGTTCGCGTTCGTCGCGTTCGGCGGCCAACTGCTCACGGGCCCTGGCCAGCCGCTCGGCGACGACCTGGCGGCTCTGGACCAGGGCGTAGACGACGGGAGCGGCGATCGCGGCGCAGGCGAACGCGCCACCGAGGGCGAAGCTGCCCGGGAGGATGCGCAGGGTCCACAGCAGCGGGCACAGCAGGGCGAACACGCCGAGTCCCGCCAGGGCGAAGTAGAGGGGGCGGTTGGTCTGGGCCTCGCTGTCGCGCTGGGCGGCGATCCACTCCTCGCTGACGCTCTCGGTGTCGGCGGGCACGGGCCTGCGGGGGGCCGGTCCCGGGGGCGGGAGGAGCGCAGTGTGGCGCCAGCCGACGTAGGTCCGCCCGGCCTCTCCTCGGGCCGTGCCGCCTGTGCGGGGGTCGGGCACCGTCCTCACACCTCCTGACCGGCCGCCGTGGAGGGTGCGGCCGGGGGTTGTTCACGCGGGGCTCCGGCTGTGACCGGAGTGTGGGCCTGATGCTGCCACCTGCCCGAGGTGCTTGTCACGGTCCCACCGGGGTCGACACGCTGCCGAAAGCCGGTCGCGGCCGGAGAGTCGGTGAGGTCGCACTCCTTCCAGTGAAGCAGCCCCCGGAACGGCCCACCAGTCCCGGCCGCTCCCTGTGGACGAACGCGCGGTCGCCCGGGTCCGGGCGCAGGACGGACGGCCGCGGGCGCTCCGCGGTGCGGGACGCGGTGACGGGTGGTCCTCCGGCCTCCGGACACCCGGGTCCCCACCCTGCCGGGGGCGGGCCCGCGCCCGCCGGCTCCGGGACCGCGGGGGCCGCCCTCAGGGGAGGGCCGCCGTCGGCGCCGGCATCCCGAACGCCCGCGACCGCACCCCCGGGCCGCCCGCGTCACCGGAGCGGCGGGTACCTCCGGACGCCCCGGGCACGGGGCCCGGACAGCGCGGAGCGCCGGCGCCGGACGGTCTCCCGTCGGTACCGGCGCTCCGCGCCCGAACTGTCGTGTCCCCCGTTGGTCAGGCCTGCACCTGGAGGTCGATGACCTTGCCCACCTCGGCCCGCACCGGGTACTCCCCGGTGAAGCCCTTGGACGCCAGGACGCGGACCTTCCAGTCCCCGTCCGCGGCGAAGAAGCGGAACGTGCCCTCGTCGCCGGTGGCCACCTCCCCGACGAAGTCGTCGGAGGCGTTGAGCAGGCGGGCGTAGGCTCCGCGCAACGGCTCGCCGTCACGTGTCACCGTGCCCTGGATGACCGCCTGGTTGCCCGCGTCGACGTCGGCGAGGGCGACCCCGCCGACCGGCGCTCCGCAGCTGTCGCTCACTTGGCCTCCGCCTCTCCCAGCTCGACCGGCACGCCCACCAGGGAGCCGTACTCGGTCCAGGAGCCGTCGTAGTTCTTGACGTTCTCCAGGCCGACGATCTCGTGCAGGGCGAACCAGGTGTGCGAGGAGCGCTCGCCGATGCGGCAGTAGGCGATGATGTCCTTGTCCAGGTCCACGCCGGCCTCGGTGTACAGCTCCCGCAGCTCGTCGGCGCTCTTGAACGTGCCGTCCTCGTTGGCGGTCTTGGCCCACGGGATGTTGCGCGCGGTCGGGATGTGGCCGGGGCGCTGCGAGGTCTCCTGCGGCAGGTGCGCGGGGGCGAGCAGCTTGCCCGTGAACTCGTCGGGCGAGCGGACGTCGACCAGGTCCTTGGTGCCGATGGCCTCGACGACCTCGTCGCGGAAGGCGCGGATCGACGCGTCCTGCTCCTGGGCGGTGTACTCGGTGGCGGCCCGCTCGGGGACCTCCTCGACCAGCTCGCGGGAGTCCAGCTCCCACTTCTTGCGGCCGCCGTCGAGCAGGCGGACGGCCTCGTGGCCGTACAGCTTGAAGTACCAGTAGGCGTAGGCCGCGAACCAGTTGTTGTTGCCGCCGTACAGGATCACCTGGTCGTCGTTGCCGATGCCCTTGGCGGACAGCAGCTTCTCGAACCCGGTGCGGTCCACGAAGTCGCGGCGGACCGGGTCCTGGAGGTCCGTCTTCCAGTCGATCTTGACTGCGCCGCGGATGTGGCCCTTGTCGTAGGCGGACGTGTCCTCGTCGACCTCGACGAGGACCACGTTGTCATCGTCCAGGTGAGCCTCCACCCAGTCGGCATCCACGAGGACGTCGGAGCGGCTCATGCGGAACCTCCAGTGTTTCTTGTGCGGTGTCGCTTGTGCGGTCGGTGCTCCCGGGTGCTGCCGTCCCGGGATACGGGGTGTCAGGCCGTCCTCCCCGACGCCGTGAGGCGGCGTGCGAGCGGATACGTCTCGCAGCCGGCGCAGAAGCCGGACGCGGTGTCGGGGAAGGCGGCGAGGAGGGCGAGGGCGGTACCGAGCCGCTCCGGGCCCGCCAGGTGTCCGGCGAGTCCGAGAACGGCGAAGGCGAGTCCCACTCCCTGTGCGAACCGTGGAGGCCGTGCGTCCTCAGGTTCGGCCGGAGGGCCGAGCCGGGGGCGTACGAGGGCGGAGAACAGCAGGCCGCAGGGCGGGTGACGCGCCCCGGGAACCACCGCTGCGGCGAAGACCAGCGCCTGGAAACCGAGGGGAACCAGGGGTTCCCGGTGGCGAGGGCGACGGCCGGTGCGAGGGTGGTCAGGGCAGCGCGGAAGCGCTGCCCGCGAGGGTCGACCTGCATGGTGTGCTGTCCCCTGCTGCGTACACGGAAAGGAACCAGTCGCACGGAGGGGGCGGGGGTCGGGAAGCCCGTCCGCCCTAGGGACACAGACAGAGCGCGGCGGCGACGCGGCAGAAGTCCACTGCCCGTCGCTTCGTCAGATACGCGCTCGTCAAGGAAGTCACGTCCTAGACGCTACAGTCCCCGCGACGCGTTTGTCACGGGTGGGGTAGATCACAGGACGGCCGTTCTTCCCGGTGGGCGCGCGGGAATCGTCCGCTCAGCGGACGGCCTCGCCGAGCGCGGCGATGACGTCCGCCTTGCGGGGCTGCCCGCTCGCCCTGCGCACGATCCGGCCCCCGGCGTCGAGGACGAGGACCGTGGGGGTCCGCACGACGTCGAGTCTGCGGACGAGGTCGAGCCGGGACTCGGCGTCGATCTCCACGTGGCCGACGCCGTCGACCATCGCGACGACGTCGTCGAGGACGCGCCGGGTGGCGCGGCAGGGCTGGCAGAAGGCGCTGGAGAACTGTACGAGTGTGGCCCGCCTGCCCAGTTCGGCGCCGATCTCGTCGGAGGTGAGCGCGTCGACCGCGCCGGACCGCTCCGCGTCCGGCCGCCTGTTCCCGCCTGGTGCCGCCACCGCTCCGTCCTCCTCCTGGTGTGCCGTCCGTCCGGTCCGCGCGCCCCGGGGGCGGTGCGCCCGCGCTCCCCGCGCCGTGTGCTCCCGGAGGCGCGCGGGGTTCCGGCGCCGGGCGAGGCCGGCGACCCCGCCCGGGAGCAGGGGCGCCGCGGGGACCGCGCCGCCGGCCGGGTCCGTCAGGCCGCCTCGGCCCCCATCAGGGGGACGTCCGCGCCGGTGCCGGTGATCCGCAGCCCGGAGGAGGTGGGCTCCATGTCGGTGACGGCCAGGCCGAAGGGGAGGGCCGGCGCCTGCGCGCTGAAGGTGAGCGACCCCGCGACCAGGCTGCCGACGTCCCCGGGGACCCCTTCGACCTGGATGTCCTCGGGGGTGAAGGACAGGGTGTCGCCGTCCACGGTGAACTGGCCGCCCGCGTTGACCGAGGTGCTGAGTCCGAGCTCGGGGAGGGCGAGCTCTCCGGTGATCCGGGGCTGACCGTCCTCGGTCGCCACCGTGATGCCCTCGGGAAGGTAGGCGTTGAAGTAGGAGTAGGGGACGACTGCGGAGCCGTCCAGCTGACCGGCCACCACGCTGGGCTGGTCGAGGAGGTCCGCCAGGGGCGCCTGCACGTCGGACGCGGTGGCGTCGATCTGCTCGAGGGTCACACCGTTGAGGGTGGCGGTGTCGGCGGTGATCCGGATCTCGGAGTACTCGCCCCCGAACACCTGGGGCAGGAACGCCCAGCCCGCGATCTCGACGGTCGGCTCCTCGGCCATCTGGAGCTGCTGTGCGAGCTGGCGCGCGACCGCGGTCTGCGCGACGCTGCGTCCCCCGATGTCGACTGCCACCACGAGGGCGACCAGGAGGATCAGGAGGACGACAAGAAATTTACGCATCGGAAATCCCAGCACACTTTCTTTCGCTCCGGCGCGCCTCTCGGCTGGGCTGTCCGGCCGGTCTCGGTCACACGCCATCGGTGCCCGACGGGCACCGGTCATGACAAACCTGTAGGGAAGGGTACTTCACCCGGGGTTGGACGCCGGGGCCCCTCAGCTGGTTCAACGTTCCGGGGCAAATACACCGGTTCGAGACATCCCCTGGTGGGGGCCAGGGGGAACGCGGGTCGGATCGCCCTACCGCCGGGGATCCGAAGCGCAGGTCAGCGCGGCATCAGCATGCCGGCGAGGCCGTCGCTGGCCGCGGCGCCGGACAGGGAGAGCTCGATCACGTTGGTGGCGACGACGTGGCTCGTGCCGAGTCGGGCGAACTCCACGACGTGCGGCTGCTGCTCGTGCTCCTCCTGCGCCAGCTCGTCCCGGTAGATCGCGTAGACGATGCGCTGCGAGGTCGCGCTGGGCACCGTGTGGCAGGCGAACAGGAGCGTGTCCGGCTCGCGCTCGGCGACCTGCGCGACGACGGCGTCGGCGAGGCGGTCGAAACCCGGCCCCTGGCCGTCGGCGAGGGTGTAGATCGTGATGACGCCGCGCAGCTTGGCGGGCGGGGCCTGCCGGGTCGGCGGACCGTCGTAGTAGTCGTCGTAGGTCTCGGCGTTGCGACGCTTGCGGCGCACGGGCTCCTCCGGGAGTTCGTCGTCGGTGTCCTCGGCCACGTCGTCGTAGTCGTCGTAGTAGTCGTCATCGTCGTAGGAGTCCCGGCGGGGACGCGCTGCCATGGCGGCGGCGCCCCACAGCGCGGAGACCGCGCCGAGCATCAGCAGGGGCCCGCCGAGGCCGAGCCCGAATCTGCCGACCAGCACCGAGAGCAGCGTGGCGAGGGCGATCAGGCCGAGCACCGCCAGGGTGGCGTTGCGGTGGTCGGAGGCGCGCCGCGCCACCGCGACGATCGCGGTGACCAGCAGGACCGCGGCGACGACCTGCGTGACGTTGACGAGCGAGCGCGGGATGAGGTCGTAGTGGTCGCCCAGGGCGGGGAAGGTCCCGCCGAAACGGGTGCTCACCCGGTCGACGGACAGCACCACCAGGGGAACGATGGTGAACGCGCTGAGCAGCAGCCTGGAGGAGAACAGCCCTCGCGGCGATCGGACGCCGTACTCGAACGCGGCCCAGGCCATGAAGAGCGGGCCTATGAGGCTGATACCGATCTGGAGCAGCCGGAAGGTGAGTTCGCCGAAGTCGAACATCGCCCCGATCACGGCCGCGCTGAGTCCCACCGTCATTCCCAGTGCGGCGATCAGCCACCCGACGGCGGCCACACCGGGACGGCGTTGGGCGTACGCGGCGAGCGCGGCGGTGGCGCTCCAGCCCACCAACGCGCTTATGAATGCCAGTCCTACCGTCACCATCCCGACAATGATGCTGCACGCCAGCGGGTGGATGTGCACTTCGAGCAGAATGAGAGGTGCAGTTTCGGGGAAGATCCCGCAGTGTGGGGCCCACAACGGCGATTCACACTGTGAGCTTCATCACCTGGTTTACCGTCGCATCCCAGCAGCCCCTGATGACCCGCGGGTGGTCATAGGCTCGCATCTACGCGGGGAGCGCCACCCCGACACCGGAGGGCCGCCTCCCCCACCCAAGCCAGGAGAGAACCGTGTCATACGACGCCGTGCCCCCGACTCCGGTCGGTCCGGGGGCCGCCTTCTTCGACGTGGACAACACCCTGATGCGGGGCGCCTCGATCTACCACTTCGCCCGGGGCCTGGCGGCCCGCGACCTCTTCACCACCCGCGACCTGATGCGGTTCGCCTGGGGGCAGACGGTCTTCAGGGTCACCGGGAGCGAACAGCCCGAGCACATCAACGCCGCGCGCGAGGCCGCCCTGGCGTTCGTCGCGGGTCACGACCTGGACGACCTCGTCACCCTGTGCGAGGAGATCTACGACGACACCATGGCCGACCGGATCTGGGAGGGCACCCGCGCACTGGTGCAGCGGCACCTCGACGCGGGCGAACCCGTGTGGCTCGTCACCGCCACCCCGGTCGAACTCGCACAGATCATCCGGCGGCGGCTCGGCCTGACCGGCGCCCTGGGCACCGAGGCCGAGAACGTCGACGGGGTGTACACGGGGCGTCTCAACGGGGACCTGATGCACGGCCCCGCGAAGGCCGTCGCGGTGCGAGCGCTCGCCCGCAAGGAGGGCTGGGACCTCGCCGCGTGCTCGGCCTACAGCGACTCCTCCAACGACCTTCCCCTGCTGTCCCTCGTGGGTCGGCCCCACGCGGTCAACCCGGACGGGGACCTGCGCCGGTACGCGCGCACGCACGGATGGCCGGTGCACGACTTCCGGAAGCACAGGGCCGCCCTGAAGGTGGCGGTCCCCGCCGCGGTGGCGGGCGCGGTGGCCGGAGCCGTCGCCCTGCGGGCGGTCAGACAACGCAGAGCGGTCTGAGAGGACACGGGAGGGTTTCTGCCGATTGGGCGGCAGGCCACCCGGCCCCGGAGCGCTCACGGGGGATCTGCGGGCGCCGAGCGGCCCCGCGAGGCCCCACACGGCCGGCACTCGGCCGGAATCCGGCGGGAACGCGCGTGGGCGCGGGCGCCGGAAGATCAGGAGACCGGCCCGCCGGAGCGGGCCGTCGGGCACGGGGAGGTGCCCGCACGAAGCGGCACCGCGCGCCGGAGACCCCGGACGAAGCGGGTCGAGGGATTCACCGTGGAGCCCGCGCGAAGCGGGCCGACGGACTCCCGGGAGGGCCCGCGCAAGGCGGGCCGCACACGTCCGGGACGGTGGAGAAGAGGGGTTCAGCGCCCCAGCGTGGCCCTGGCGAGGGCGAGCACGTGGATCGGGCGCAGGCCTCTCCCGCCGCGCGGCGGGGAGACGGTGCGGCTGTGCGCGTAGGACTCGAAGGCCTCGGCCGAGGAGTACGCGGGAGACCAGTCCAGCACCCGCTCCAGGGAGTCGGGATCCATCCCCGGGGTGCGCAGGCCCGCGTGCACGGCACGCGTCGTGCTGGAGCTCGCGTAGCCGATGCGGCCGTGCTTGGCGAGTCCGCTCAGCACCTTCAGGCCGCGGGCCGGGACCGGCAGCCGCTGGCCGCCGACACGGCGCAGGCACTGCGAGAGCGGCACGGGGTCGGTGCCCGCCACGTCGAAGAAGCCCGTTCCGTCGCTGAGCGCCATGCGCACCAGCGCCTCGGCGCCGTCGTCCTCGTGCAGGAACCGCACACGGGGGTCGCTGCCGAGCACCGTGGGCACGACGCGCGAGTCCAGGTAGCGGGTGAGGGGGGTATCGGCGGAGGGGCCGATGAGGTTCGCGAACCTCAGGAGCGCCACCGACAGGTCGGGGCGGCGGCGCTGGAGTCCGCGTGTGTGGCGCTCGACCTCGGCCGCGTCGTCGGCGTCGAGGGTGGCGCTGGAGCGGACCACCAGGCGGCGGACCGTGGTGGAGCGCTGGGCGGCGCCCAGGACCCGCATGGTCCCCAGGAGGTTGTCCTCCCGGTTCGGCGCGCCCTCGGTGTCCAGGCCCAGGTGCAGGACGAGGTCGGCACCGGAGTCGGTGACGATCCGGTCCAGACTCCCGTCGTGCAGGTCGACATGGGCGTACTCGATCCCCTGGGAGTGCCGGGGAGGCGGCGAGGAGTCGGCGCCGATCACTCGGCGGACACCGGGCTGCTCGCTCAGGGTCTGCGCGACCCTGGCGGCCAGGGGGCTGGACACCCCTGTGACGAGTACGACACGAGCCATGGCGACACGTTCCTTGGAAGGAGACGGGAGCTGTTCCGGGAGGTCCGCGGACCGTTCACCACGAGGGTGAGCCGGCTACCGCGACCCGTGAGACACAACATCGTCCCACCCAGAAAATTCCATTGCGGTGGCAAAGCGCACGCAAGGGGAGAAGGTGTCTCCGCGCCCGAGGCGAACCGAAGGCACGCCCACGCCCGCGGAGAGACGACTTCGCCGCGACCGGTCCTACTTCTTGTTGCGACGCGCGATACGCGTGCGCTTGAGCAGCTTGCGGTGCTTCTTCTTCGCCATCCGCTTGCGACGCTTCTTGATGACGGAACCCATGGGATCACCTTCTCGCTCACGATGAGTACGGACATGCCGAACCGCTGGGCGGTGAAAACCGGCAAGGGGCTCGGATGCGGCTGCTGGGCCCGCTGGCACCAACGCGCTCAGGGCGCGGGGGGCCGATGCGACCGGGGCGTACCCCGGGGAGGCCGAACGCCGGAAAAGCGCACGCCTACCGCACCCGAAGCACCAGCTTACCGCGACGGGTACGCGCTCCGGGTCACGCCCCGGGAACCGAGGGCTCGTCGCGGTACAACTCGGCGGCCGGTTCGGCGTAGCTGACGCTGGCCAGCCGCTGGTCGGCGAACGTCAACGACGTGACGCTCGCCAGATTGCACTCGCGCAGGTCCGGACGGTGCCAGAGCCGTTTCGCCTCGGCGGTCCGGCGGGCCATCCAGATCGGCAGCTGGTGGCTGACGAGCACCGTCTCCCTCCCCCACGCCGCGCGGCGGGCGTCCTTGATGGCGGAGACCATGCGGGTGACGATCTCGGAGTACGGTTCGCCCCAGGACGGCAGGAACGGGTTGTAGACCCGGCTGAACACGCGGGGGTCGCGCATCGACCTCCGGGACAGCGCCATCCCCTCGAACTTGTTGGCGGCCTCGATGATCCTGTCGTCGAGGGCCACCGGGAGCCCGAGCATCTTCTGGAGCGGGACGGCTGTCTCCTGGGTCCGGTCCAGCGGGGAGGAGTACAGCGCGGCGATGTCGTGGCCCTCGAACCACTCCGCGGCCATCTCCGCCATCTGTCGGCCCCGCTCGCTCAGGTGGAAGTCCGGAAGCCTTCCGTAGAGCACCTTGTCAGGGTTGTACACCTCTCCGTGCCGCAGCAGGTGCACGACGGTCGTCGTCGTCATCGTGTGTTTCTTTCTTTCGGGGTCATCGGGCCGGGCCAGGACTCAGCCCTGGGCCTCTGCCGCCGCCTGGGCCGCTCTGGGCAGCGCCGAGACCACCCTGTCGACGGCCGCGTCGTCGTGCGCGGCGGAGAAGAACCAGGCCTCGAAGGCGGCGGGGGGCAGGTACACGCCCTGGTCGAGCATCGCGTGGAAGAACGCGGCGAACACGCTGGTGTCCGTGGTGCGGGCGCTGTCGAAGTCGACGGCCTCCCTGTCGGTGAAGAACACCGTGAAGAGGCTGCCGCCGCTCTGCACCCGGTGGACGACTCCGGCCGCGCTGAGGGCCTTGGAGACCTCCGACTCCACCTGCGCCGACACGCGGTCGATGTGCGCGTACACCTCGGGGGTGGCGCCGCGCAGGGTGGCGAGCCCCGCAGCCGTGGCGAGGGGGTTCCCGGACAGGGTGCCCGCCTGGTACACGGGGCCGTTCGGGGCCAGCCTGTCCATGATCTCGGCACGCCCGCCGAACGCCGCGGCGGGGAGCCCGCCGCCCATCACCTTGCCGAAGGTCATCAGGTCGGGGGCGACCTCCTCCAGGCCGTACCACCCGGACGCGCTGACGCGGAAGCCGGTCAGGACCTCGTCGAGGATCAGCAGCGCGCCGTTGGCGTGCGCGATCTCCTTGAGGCGGGCGTTGAACCCGGCCCCGGGCGGGACCACGCCCATGTTGGCGGGGCAGGCCTCGGCGATGACGCAGGCGATGTCGTCGCCGTGCTCGGCGAACGCCCGCTCGACGGCCTCGGCGTCGTTGTAGGGCAGCACCAGGGTGTCGGCGGCGCTGGCGCCGGTCACCCCCGGCGAGTCGGGCAGGGCGAACGTGGCCAGGCCGGATCCGGCGGCGGCCAGGAGGGCGTCGACGTGGCCGTGGTAGTTGCCCGCGAACTTGACGATCTTGCTGCGGCCGGTGAAGCCGCGCGCGAGGCGGATCGCGGACATGGTCGCCTCGGTACCGGAGTTGACCAGTCGGACCTTCTCCACGGGGGTGCGGCCGACGATCAGCTCGGCGAGTTCGACCTCGCCCGGCGTCGGTGCCCCGTAGGAGGTCCCCGCGTCGACCGCCGTGTGGAGGGCGTCCACGACGGAGGGGGCGGCGTGTCCGAGGATCAGCGGACCCCAGGAGCAGACCAGGTCGACGTACTCGCGGCCGTCGGAGTCGGTGAGGTAGGGGCCCTCGCCCCTGACGAAGAAGGGGGGAGTCCCGCCGACGGCGCCGAAGGCGCGCACGGGCGAGTTCACTCCCCCGGGAACGACGGCGGCGGCCCGCTCGAAGAGCTGTGCTGAAGTCTGTTGAGTACCCACCTCACCAGTGTGTCAGCTGTGTCCTGCCGCGGAACCGTGACCCGCCCCCACAGCCGGGGCGCCCGGGCCGAGGTCAGGGGCGCAGGACGGACCGGACGAGCCGGTGGACCCGGGTACCCGGATCACGTGTCCACCAGCCTGGGGGGACTCGGGGCACGCGCCCCGGGGCACCGCACACGTGTGCCCCGTCCCGGGGGCGGGACGGGGCACACGGGGAGAGCGGTCAGGCGTTCGCGTACGTGTTGCGGGGGTCGGTGTCTCTGGGAGGCTCCGCGCCCTCCGTCTCCTCCTCGGCCGCGCCCCCGGCGCGGACGAGCGGACGGAGGCGTTCGGTGGAGGCGACGCGGTCGACGAGCGCGGTCATCGGGCGGGCCATGGCGAGGGAGACCAGGGCGGCGACGGTGGCGCCGACGAGGAGGCCGACGGTGACGTCGTGGGGGTAGTGGGCGCCGACGAAGACCCGGGAGAAGGCTTCCAGGACGGCGAAGAGCACGGCGACGACCGCGATGCGGCGCCAGGCGATGATGATGGCCGCGGCGGCGGCGCCCGCGATGGCGGCGTGGTTGCTCGGGAACGACCAGTCGCCGATGGGGTCACAGGTGGCGATGGTGGTCAGGTCGGTCATGGCCTGGCAGGGCCGCAGCTGTTCGAAGAACGTCTTGACGGTGCGGCTGACGGCGTAGGCGATGACGGTGGCGACGGGGGCGAACAGGGCCAGGCCGACGGCGCGGGAGCCGTGGGACCTGGCTCGCCACCAGGCGGCGAGGAAGAGCACCGCGAACACGCCGAGGAAGAGGTCGGTGCCCAGGTAGGCGGCCTCCTGGACCCAGGGGTCGAGTCCGTCGGCGAACTCGATCACGGCCCGGGACCAGGTGGCACTGACAGCGAAGATCTCGGAGACCATCTCTCTCCAGAAAGTCGTACGGGGAGGGTCGCGCGCGAGCGGGGGAGGGGCTGGGCGACGTCCGGTCGGCGGGTGACGGGACTCCCACGAGCTGATGACGGGAAGTTCCTTATCCTGTCATCAACAGCGACCGTTCAGGGCCGGAGCGGGGGCCGCACCGAGGAAAGTGGCGTTCGGGACCGGCGGGGAGACGCGCGGTACCGGCGAGTAATTTTGGGGGTGTCCACCCCACGACCCGTACCGGAGCTGCCATGACCTCGAACTTCTCCACCGCCGACCTCATCGACGACCACGGCGACACCCTGCGGAGCTGTTCCACGCAGTTCCGCCAGTTCGGTGGGCGCGCGGTCTTCTCGGGCCGTGTCCGCACCGTCAGGTGCCATGAGGACAACGGCCTGGTCAAGCAGGTTCTCAACACCCCCGGGGCCGGGGCGGTGCTGGTCGTGGACGGCGGCGGTTCGCTCCGGTCCGCGCTGATGGGCGACATGATCGCCGCGGCGGCCGTGGACAACGGCTGGGCCGGCGCGGTGATCCTCGGCGCGGTGCGCGACACCAGGGCGCTCGGCGGTCTCGACCTGGGGGTGAAGGCGCTGGGGTCCAACCCCCGCAAGTCCGCGAAGGACGGCGCCGGGCGTCTCGACGTGCCGGTGGTCTTCGGCGACGTCACGTTCGTGCCGGGCGAGTGGCTGTACAGCGACGAGGACGGGATCGTGGTGAACGCCACGGAGATCTAGGACCGCGCCCGGACAGAGCGGACGCGAACGGAGGGGGTCCGTCCGATGACCCCCTCCGCGGATGCCCCGGGGGCGCGGTGCGCCCGGCTTCCCCGCTCAGGTCTCCCGGGTCCCGAAGCCGCGCACGGCCAGGGCGAGGAGTGCGGCGGTCCCCGCGAGGGTGCTCACCGCCGCGGGCAGGAAGTCGGTCGCCGGGGCGCCGGCGGGCAGCGCCGCCTGGGCTGCGACGAGGGTGGTGGGCGACCACTCCCCCACCACCGGCAGCTGCCCCAGCAGGAGCAGCAGGACCAGCGCGGCCACCGAGAACCCGACCGTGGACAGCAGGCCGCCGGCCCTGCTGGCGACCAGGGCCGTCACCGCGACGGCGAAGACCAGGAACAGCCCCGTGAGCACCGCCCCCGCGAGTGTCGCCCCGAGGGGGAGCTCCCCGATCAGCAGCAGCGTCACCGCCCAGGCGACGAGGGCGCCGACCGTGTAGGAGGCGGCGGCTGCCGCCGCGGGGACCGCGAAGCGCGGGAGGACCAGCGCGCCGGGGCCGGACACCCGCACCCGGTAGAAGGTGGAGCGGCCGGGGCTGCCGTCGAGCGCCAGCGCCGCGGCGGCCACCAGGAGCACGAAGAGGACGCCGAGGGTCTGCCCGTTCTCGACGTAGGAGCCGATCGCCGCGACGGGGGTGGCCTCCGGCAGGAGGTCGGCCATGCCTGGGTCGACGCCCTCCATGCCCTCCATCGACGCCAGCAGGTCGGGGAGGAAGAACGTCAGGAGGGGTGAGGCCGCCCCGAAGAAGACGAAGAACGCCAGCAGCCCGGTGAGGGAGTGGGTGCGCGTCATGCGCCTGATCTCGTTGCGGTAGGGCGCGGTGTTCATCGGGAGCTCCGGTCCGTGGCGTCCGTCGAGGTGAGGGAGAGGAAGGCCGACTCCAGGTCGGCCTCGTAGCCGTTCATGGAGACCAGGGGGACGCCGTGTTCGACGAGCACCCGCGGGATGCCGGTCTCCCCGGCGGCGGCTCCCGTGGCCTCCACGTGGACGCAGTCGGGTTCGGCCTCCACCGGGAAGGCGCCTGTGACCCAGGGTTCGGCGGACAGCAGGTCCGCCACCCGCTCGGCCGACCCGCGCACCCGCACCTGCCACGCGCTGGGCCGTCCGCGGTCGGCGATGTCGGCGACCGGCCCCTGGTAGACCACCCGCCCCCGGACCAGGACGGCGACGTCGTCGCACACCCTCTGTACGTCGCCGAGCAGGTGGCTGGCGAGCACGACCGTGCAGTCCTCCCGCAGGGAGCGGATGAGGGCGAGGACGTCCACACGGCCCCGCGGGTCCAGTCCGGAGGCCGGCTCGTCCAGGATGAGCACCTCGGGGCGGCAGACGAGGGCGGCGGCGAGGCCGAGCCGCTGCCGCATACCCCTGGAGAAGCGGGCGTTGCGCCGGTGGGCGGCCTCGGCGAGCCCGACCCGCTCCAGGGCGAGGGCCGTGTCCGCCTCCGTGGCGGGGACCCCGGCGAGCCGAGCGCTGAGGGTGACGACCTCGGTGGCGGTGAGCCAGGGTTCGAAGTCGGGGATGTCGGGGCAGAGCAGGACCCGTCCGCTCGCGGTCCCCACCCGCACCGACCCGCTCCCTGCGCGCCTCAGTCCGGCGAGGACGGAGAGCAGCGTGGTCTTTCCGGCGCCGTTGGGGCCGACGAGTCCGAAAACGCTCCCGCGCGGAATGGAGAGGTCGACGTCGAACACCCCCGCACCGTTTCCGTAGTCCCTGGTGAGTTTCTTCGTGGTGATGATCGGCGTGCCGTGCATGGGCACCTCCGTGTCTTTTCTCTCGGGGTTGTCTCAGGGGCGCGAGCGGAGGGCGGCGACGCCCACCGCCGCCCCCAGCGCGGGGAGGAGGAGCAGGGGGACGAGGAAAGCGAGGGGGGACGCGGGCGCGAGCAGCGCGACGGCGGCCTGGGTGAGTCCGACCGCGGTCAGCGCGACCGCGGCGGGGACCCGGGCGGCCGCCCCGAAGCGGTGGAACGCGCTGGCGGTGGCGTGCTTCGCCTCCGTCCGCGCGAGGAGCAGTCCGGCTCCGACGAGGAAGAGGCCGACCGCCGCACCCATGACCTGATCGGTCGGGATGTCCCTCCCTGCCCGGCCGAGGACGAGGACCCCGTGCACGACCAGGAGGAATAGGGACAGCAGGGAGAGCATGACGTTCGTGTTCCGGGTGAGGCCGCGCGCCGTCCACAGGACCGGAAGGTTCAGCGCGCGCTCGATCCGGGCGCCGACGATCCCCCCGACCGCCAGCACGACCGCCAGGATCACGGCCGTGGCCGGCAGGGCCGCCACGAGCAACGCGCGCGGGACCATGGAGGGGGTGCCGTCCAGGTTGGTCTTCCCGCCGTGCACCATGGCGGGGAGGTCCGGCCAGGCGACCCACGAGACGTAGGCCATCAGGGTGATCCCCACCACCGAGAAAGCGATTCCCACCATCGGAATCCGGGGTTCGCCCGAGGTTCTCGCAGCCGTTCTCATGCCCATTTCCCCTCCGCTCTCGTTCTCTCACCGGGAACATTAGGGAAAGGCGGGGGACGGCCGCATCGACCGCGCGGCACGGTGCGGTCATGCCGTTCTCCGGGCATCGGGCATGCCGGAGGTCATGGCGGGAACATGCTCCGGACGTGCCCCCTGCCGGAGCGCGACCGGGAGCGGGGCGTGGCTACGCTCGTGGGATGAAGACGTCCGGTTCGCTCCCCGACCTGTCGGCCTGGGTCATCCTCCACAGGGACCGCCCGCCGCGCATGCTGCAACTGCTGTTCTGGGGAGCGATGGGCATCACGATCGTGCTCCAGACCCTGGTCATCCTGATCGAGCCGACGTTCGCGTCCGGTCCCCCCGCGCTGAAGGCGGTGATGTTCGCCAGCTTCGGGGCGACGATCGCGTCGTGCGCGCTGTGGCCGCTCCTCGCCTGGTCCGAGGACTCCCCTCCGCTGCGGCGGCTGGCCAGCGTGGTCTTCCTCGTCCTCACCATCCTGTGCCTGGTCACGAACAACTACACGATGTTCCTGCTGGTGTGCGTGGGGACGATGAACGCGGTGGCCGTGTTCGGCCTGCCCGGCGGGTTCGGCTACGGGGCCTCCATCTTCGCGTTCAGCGTGGTCCTCGCCCTCGCCCTGCCGGGTCTGGCCCCGCTCTGGGCGGGACTGGTGATGGGGACCAGCCTCCTGTTCATCGTGGCCGCGTCGGGCATGGCCTTCGTGGGCCTGGTCGTCGCCTCGGAGCGCGCCGAGCGGACCACCGCCCTCCTCTCCGAGCTGGAGCGGGCCCACGAGGAGCTGCGCCACCGCGCCGAGCGGGTGCGGGAGCTGACCGTGGCCGAGGAGCGCGCCCGCATGTCCCGGGAGATGCACGACAGCACCGGCCACTACCTGACCGCGCTCGCCATGTCCCTGTCCAACGCCCTGCGCTTCCGCACCGCCCGCCCCGACGCGGCGTGGGGCGAGGTGGAGCAGGCGCGGGAGCTGGCGGGCGAGGCGCTGACCGACACGCGCAGGTGGGTGCGCGCGCTGCGACCGCTGCGGCTGGAGGGGCGCGCCGGGGTGGCCGCCATGCGCGCGATGGCGGACTCGTTCGACGGCGGCGGCATCCGCATCGGGTTCACCGACACCGGGACCTGGCCCGAGCTGTCGGAGGAGGCCGAGCTGGTCTGCTACCGCGGCCTCCAGGAGGGGCTGACGAACGCGATGCGCCACTCGGGCGCGGACCTGGTGGAGGTCCTGGTCGACGCGGGCCCCGGCGGAGTGTCGGTCACGGTGGCCGACAACGGCGGCGGGGCCGCGGAGGGGTCGGCGATCTCCGGGTTCGGTCTGCGCGGGCTCGCGGAGCGGGTCGAGGCCGTCGGGGGCACGCTGGACGTCGGCGACGCGGACGGGGACGCAGCGGTTCGGGGCACCCCCGGCACGGGCGTCCCCGTGGGCGCGGGCGGCGGGGACGGGGAGGCCCGCGCCGGGGCCGGTGCGGGGGTCGGGGCCGAGGGCTCCTCCGGGGGAGAGCAGGAGGGCGCGCCGCGGCGCGGCTTCCGCCTCAGGGTGGCGGTTCCCGCACGCGTCCCCGCGCCGGAGACCGCCCTGACCACGATCGGGGGCGCCGCGTGAGCACCGTCTCGGTCCTGATCGTGGACGACCAGATCCTGCTGAGGCAGGGGCTGCGCAAGCTGTTGGAGATCGAGGAGGGCATCGCCGTGGTCGGTGAGGCCGCCAACGGGGTGGAGGCGCTGGAGTTCCTGTCGTCGGCCGCCCCGCTCCCGGACGTGGCCCTCGTGGACGCCCGCATGCCGCTCATGGACGGGATCACCCTCATCGGCCGTATGCGGGAGGAGTACCCGGACGTTCCGGCCGTCGTGCTGACCACGTTCGACGACGACGAGCTGATCTTCGGGGGGCTGCGCGCCGGTGCGCGCGGCTACCTGCTCAAGGACGTGCCGCCGGAGGAGCTGGTCTCGGCGCTGCGCCGCGCCTCCCGGGGGGAGACCGTCCTGGGAGGGCCTGCCGCGGAGCGGCTGGTCGCCGCCCTGGACGCGGTTCCGGCCCCCGCGCCGGCTCCCGCCGCCGCGTCACCGCTGTCGGAGCGCGAGGAGGAGGTGGCGAGGCTGGTGGGGACCGGCGCCACCAACCGGGAGGTCGCGCGGACCCTGTTCATCACCGAGGGGACCGCGAAGAACCACGTCACGAGCATCCTGCGCAAGCTCGGTCTGCGCGACCGCACGAGGCTGGCGCTGTGGGTGCGCGAACGCGGAGGGGCCTGACGCGCCCCTCCGGCCGCCCGCGCGGCCAGGCACAGGCGCGGTGGGACGGCGGAGCGGTGGGGCGCACCGGCCCGGGGCGGAACGCCTCCGGGCCGCCGCGTGCGGGGGCGGGTGGCGACCGTCAGCCGGAGAACTCCGCGCTGGCGTCCGCGAGGATGCCGAGCACCGCGATCGGGTCGGGCAGCGGGACCGGCTCGCCGGCGTCGAGGGGGGTCCGGATCCAGGTGACCCGGTTGCCGGAGGGCATGAGGGAGGGGGCGCCGAGCACGAAGCTGTCCCGGCAGTGCCAGCGCAGGCCGGGCATCTCCTCGACGTCCTCGGGCACGCAGTCCAGGTGGCAGGACCACCACTCGTCCTCGTCCACCGGGGAGCGCGTGGCCACGAAGAACAGGTAGCGGGAGGAGTCGACCGCCGCGACCGGCCCGGCCGGGATCCCCGACCGCCCCATCCGCGCGAGCGCCATCACACCCGCCTCGCGCGGGACGTCGAACACGTCGAAGACCCTGCCCGTCGGCAGGATGACGTTGGCGTCGGGGGTGGCCGTCCACCAGCGGCGGAGGGTGGCGGGGTCGGTGCTGGCCTCCACCCCCCAGGCCATCGTGACCGGGTGCGCCGCCGGGTCCGGACAGCCCATCCTGTCGCAGTTGCACGCGCGGTCCTCGCCGGGCGCGGCGCCGCGCGCGACCGGCCACCCCAGCTCCGCGTAGCGCAGAGCCGCGTCGAGCATGCTGTCCGTCGCATGTCGGCGCTTCCGTCGGTACAGTACGTCGGCCATGGGTCCTCCCCGGTGATCGTGCGTGGTCCAGGCGCGGCCTCCGTCGGAAGGCCCGGCGCCCGGCGACCGCGACCGGGGCGAAGGACCTGGTCGCGTTACCGCAGAAGGAGGGCGGCCTCGGTGGCCCAGTACGTGAGGATCTGTTCCGCGCCCGCCCGCCGGTAGGAGGTCAGGGTCTCGACGATGGCCCGCTCGCGGTCGATCCAGCCGCGCTCGGCGGCTGCCTCGATCATCGCGTACTCGCCGCTGACCTGGTACGCCGACACGGGTACCGGGGACGACTCCGCGACCTTGGCGACGATGTCGAGGTAGGCCAGCCCCGGTTTGACCATGACCATGTCGGCGCCCTCGGCGACGTCCAGGGCGACCTCGCGCAGGGCCTCGCGGGCGTTGGCGGGATCCTGCTGGTAGCCGGAGCGGTCACCGAACTGCGGTGCGCCCTCGGCCGCCTCCCGGAAGGGCCCGTAGAAGGCCGAGGCGTACTTGGCGGCGTAGGCCAGGATCGGGACCTGGTGGAACCCGGCCCGGTCCAGCCCGGCCCGGATGGCCGCGACCTGGCCGTCCATCATCCCGCTGGGCGCCACGACGGCCGCCCCGGCCTCGGCCTGGGCTGCGGCGACGGACGCGTAGCGCTCCAGGGTGAGGTCGTTGTCGACGTTCCCGCCGGTCTCCAGCGGTCCGCAGTGGCCGTGCGAGGTGTACTCGCACAGGCACAGGTCGGCCATGACCACGAGGTCGTCGCCGACCTCGGCCGCCAGGTCGCGCAGGGCGACCTGGACGATCCCGTCGGGGTCGTCGGCGCCCGAGCCGCGCTCGTCCTTGTGCGCGGGGATGCCGAACAGCATGAGTCCGCCGACCCCCGCCGCGGCGGCCTCGTGGGCAGCCTTGCGCAGGCTGTCACGCGTGTGCTGCACCTGACCCGGCATCGAGGAGATCGCCACGGGTTCGGTGATCCCCTCCTTGACGAACATCGGCAGGACGAGGTTCTGCGGGAGCACCCGGGTCTCGGCGACCAGTCGACGCAGCGCCGGTCCACGGCGCAGGCGGCGGGGACGGGCGGCGGGGAAGGCGGCGTCGTTGGAGGCGGTCAATGCGGGGCTCCCGGATGTGGGTTCGCGTGGTGGACGTGTGGTCTGGGGCCGGGCTCCCGGAGCGTCCGCCCGCGTGGGCGGATCGAACCGCGGACGCCGGCGGGTCGGGCGCTTCCCGGGGCCCGGGAAGCGCCCGGTCCGCTCCGCGCCCGGTCTCGTGGACGGAGCGGGCACGGGCGCCTAGAGCTTGCGTCGGCGTCCGCGGCGCTTCTGGCTGGGCTTGAGGACGGGCTTGCCGGACTCGACGGCTTCACGGCTCCTGGCGGCACCGTACTCCGAGAGGGCCCGGGCGAGGGCCGAAACCGAGGCTTTGGGCGCCACCACGTCGACGCGCAGGCCGAACTCGACGGCGGTCCGCTCCGTTTCCGGGCCGATCACCGCGATGACGGTGGTGTTGTGCGGCTTGCCCGCGATCCCCACCAGGTTGCGCACCGTGGAGGAGGACGTGAACAGCACCGCGTCGAAGCCGCCGCCCTTGATCGCCTCACGGACGGGTGCGGGCGGGGGCGCGGCGCGCACCGTGCGGTACGCGGTGACGTCGTCGGTCTCCCAGCCGAGGTCGGTCAGCCCGGCTACGAGGGTGTCGGTGGCGATGTCCGCGCGGGGCAGGAGGACCCGCTCGATGGGGTCGATCTCGTCGTCGTAGGGCGGCCACACCGACACCAGGCCCGCGCTGGACTGGGCGTCCTCGGGCGGTGTCAGGTCGGGTTGGATGCCGAACTCGCGCACCGCGTCGGCGGTGGCCTCCCCCACGACCGCGACCTTGACCCCGGCGAACGCGCGCGCGTCGAGGCCGTAGGACTCCAGCCGCTCGCGGATCGCCCTGACCGCGTTGACGGAGGTGAACGCGACCCACTGGTAGCGGCCGGTCACCAGCCCTCGGACGGCGCGCTCCATCTGCTGGGGGGTGCGCGGCGGCTCCACCGAGATGGTGGGCACCTCCTCGGGCACCGCGCCGTAGCCCTGCAGCTGCTCGGACAGGGCGGCGGCCTGCTCCTTGGTGCGGGGGACCAGGACGCGCCAGCCGAACAGCGGGCGGCCCTCGTACCAGGACAGCTCGGGTCTGCGGGCGGCCGCGGGGCCGACGATCATGAGCGCCGGCGCGGTCGCGTGGTGGTTCTTGGCGTCCTTGGCCTTCAGGTCGGCGACCAGGCGGGCCAGGGTGGAGGTGACGGTGGTCTGCCGTGTGGTCCCGCCCGCGCGCACCACGGAGACGGGCGTGCTGGTCGGCCGGCCGCCCGCGACGAGGGTCTTGCACAGCACGTCGAGGCCGGGGCCCCGGTGTTCGGGCGCCTCGTCCGCGGGGGCGTCGCCGCCCATGATGATCAGGGTGGCGTCGCTCGCGGCGGCCTCGTTCCAGTCGACCTCGGCCGTGCCGTGCGGGCGGGCGTTGAGGATCCGCACCTCGGCGCCGGCGTCGCCCATCAGCGGGATGCCCGCGAAGGTGGCGACGGAGGTGACGGAGGAGACGCCGGGGGCGACCTCGGCCTCCACACCCGCCTCCTCGCAGGCGGCGACGAGGTCGGCGCCGCGGCAGCCGAAGAACGGGTCGCCCGAGTAGAGGCGTACGACCCTCTGCCCCTCGCGGGCGCGGGAGACCGCCAGGGCGTTGACGTCGCCGCCGCACTCGTGTGCCTGGATGACGGAGACGTCGGGGGAGCAGTGGGAGAGGAGCTCCTCGCGGAAGCCGGCGAGCTCCTCGGCCGCGGGCTCCCGCAGGGTGATGACCACGTCGGCGCGGCTCAGCAGCTCCGCGCCGCGCAGGGTCAGCAGATCGGCGCCGCCCGGACCGGTCCCGACCAGGGCGACGTGCCCGGGCCGGGTGGTGGCGCGGGGCTCCTCCGGCTGGGAGTTGGCGTTGGCGTTCACGTACTGGCTCCTCTGTGTGGTCGCCGGCGTCCCTGTGCGCGGAGTTCTCCGGGGTGCCGGCGTGTGCGGCGGGGTCCGGCCGGGGCGCCCCGCCGTCGACTCCTGGTCAGGGTGTGTCCCTCTCAGCGAAGGCCTCGGCGACGATGCGGTCGGCGCCCTCGTCGATCATCTGGCGTGCCAGGTCGCGGCCGAGCGCGGTGGCGGCGTCCAGGTCCCCGGGCGAGGCGAGGTCGGCGGTGCGCTCGCGGCGCACGGAGGTGGCCCCGTCGGTGGAGACGACGGCCGCGCGCAGGCGCAGGCTGCCCGTCCCGGCGTCGTACTCGGCGTACGCGCCGACGGGGGCGGCGCACCCCGCCTCCAGCTCGGAGAGGACGGTCCGCTCGGCGACGACGGCGGCCCGGGTGGCGGGGTGGTCCACGGTGGCGAGGTAGGCGAGGTCGCCGTCACGGCGCTCGACGGAGCACTCGACGGCGAGGGCCCCCTGGCCGGGGGCGGGCAGCATCTGCTCGGGCTCGAAGACGTCGGTGACGTCGTCGGTCCGGCCGACTCGGCCGAGACCGGCGTAGGCGAGGACGACGGCGTCGAGCTCACCGGAGGTGACCTTGCCCAGGCGCGTCTCCGCGTTGCCGCGGATGGGCAGGTAGGTGAGGTCCGGGCGGAGGGCGGCGAGCTGGGCGACGCGGCGCGGGGAGCCGGTGCCGACCCTGGCCCCGGCGGGCAGGTCGGCGAACGCGAGGCCGTCGCGGGCGCACAGGGCGTCGCGGGGGTCGTCGCGTTCGGGGATGGCGGCGAGGACGAGCCCGTCGGCGGGAGCCGTGGGCAGGTCCTTGAGGGAGTGGACGGCGAAGTCGATGGTGCCCGCGACGAGTTCGTCGCGCAGGGCGTTGACGAACACGCCGGTCCCGCCGAGCTGGGTCAGGTGGGCCTTGGTGACGTCTCCGAAGCTGGTGATCAGCTCCAGTTCGATGGCCTGGCCGGTGCGCTCGGTGATCGCGTCCGCGACCATCCGGGACTGGCTGGTCGCCATGGTGCTGCGACGCGTGCCGAGTTTGGCGGGGATGCCCGTCATGCCTTCTCCTGTGCGGACCGCGCCGCGGTGCTGGGACCGCCGGACACGGTCAGTGCCTCCGGCGTCTTGGGGTCGAGGTCGAAGAGTTGCCGCAGGGCCGCCTCGTAGGACTCCCCGTCGGGTGCGGCTGCCAGTTCCTTGACGCGCACCGTGGGGCGGTGGAGGAGCTTGTCGGCGACGCGGCGCATCGCGCGGGTGATCTCCTCCCGGGTGCGGTCGTCGATGTCGTCGGGCAGACGGCCGTGGAGGCGGGACAGCTCGGCCTCGACGACGTCCCTGGCCTGGGAGCGCAGGGCGACGACGGTGGGGGTGACCTGGTTCGCGCGGCGGACCGTGCGGAACTCGGTGACCTCCTCGTCGACGATCCCGCGTACGAGGGTGAGGGCGCTGGAGCGCTCGCCGGCACCGCCGACTGCGCCGGTGGCGGCGGCCTGGCGCAGGTCCTCGATGTCGACGAGGCGCACACCGGGCAGGTCGCGCACGGCGGGGTCGATGTCGCGGGGGAGGGCGAGGTCGAGGAAGACCAGGGGCCGGGTGCGGCCCGCGGTCGCCGCGGCGACGGAGTCGGCGGTGAGGACGAGGCCCTGGGCTCCGGTGCAGGAGATGACGAGGTCGACGTCGGCGAGGACCCCGGCGGCGTCGGCGAAGGGCACGGACCGGGCGCCGACGGTGTCGTAGGCCTCGGTGAGGCACTCGGCGAGGCGTGCGGCGCGCTCGGGGGTGCGGTTGGCGACGACGACGGTCCCCGCGCCCTGCCGGGAGACGGTGTTGGCGGACAGCGCGCTCATGGAGCCCGCGCCGAGGACCAGGACGCGCAGGCCGGTGAGGGGGCCGTGGGAGGGCCGGGCGAGCCCGGGGGCGTCGCCGGTGTCACCGGGGGACGCGGACATGGGGCAGCCGACGGGCGGCACCGTGCCCACGGCGGGGACGGTCTGGTCGGCGGTGGTCTCGTCCGCCCCTGTCGGTCCGAGGCCCAGGTCGCGGGCCGCGACGGTGAGGCCGAAGCTCACCATGTCGGCGCCCGCGTGGTCCAGGTGGGTCTCGGTGTGGGCGCGCTTGCCCACACGCAGGGCGCGCTGGCCGAGGTCGTTGAGGACGCGGCCGACGGAGCCGGTGTCCTGCCCCTCCTTGAGGGCGTCGCGCACCTGGCCGAGGATCTGGCCCTCGCCGACGACCATCGAGTCCAGGCCGCACGTGACCGAGAACAGGTGCTGGACGGCGCGGTCCTCGTAGTGCACGTAGAGGTGTTCGGAGAGTTCCCCGAGGGGGACTCCGCTGTGCCAGGAGAGCAGTTCGGTGATCGCGGCCACCCCGCCGTGGAAGGCCTCGACGTCGGCGTAGACCTCCGTCCGGTTGCAGGTGGAGACCACCATGACCTCGTTGACGGAGTCGGAGCCGACCATCTCACCGACCGCCTTGGTGCGCGTCTCCCCGTTCAGCGCGACGCGTTCGAGAAGCGCCACCGGCGAACTCCGGTGGCTCAACCCCACGGCCAGGACACTCATCCGCATTCTCCTATGCAGGCACGACTCAGCGTCTCTCTATGCTCCGGCACGTCGGCCGACCCCCGCGGCCAACCCCCCGGAACGCGGCGCACGCTCGCTCTTCGCCCACCGCTCCCACCGGTCCCTCGGACCGGAACACGTCTCATGTCAGTTCCAGTCCCGCCCTCTCCGGGGCACGGCCGTCGCCGTCCGCCCTGCGCTGCGCGTGGAAGGCCAGGATCTGGAGTTCGATGGACAAGTCGACCTTACGCACATCGACCCCGTCCGGCACACTGAGGACGACCGGCGCGAAGTTGAGGATGCTGCTCACCCCCGCCTCGACGAAGCGGGTGGCGACGCCCTGGGCCGAGGCCCCGGGCGTGGTGATGACTCCTATGGAAACGCCCTTGGAACGGACGACTTCCTCCAGGTTGTCAATATGCCTCACGTCCAGGGACGCAACGTTCTGCCCGACCATGTCGGGGTCGGCGTCGAGGAGGGCCGCGATCCGGAAGCCGCGGGTACCGAAACCCCCGTAGTTGGCCAGTGCGCGGCCGAGGTTTCCTATGCCGACGATCGCGACGGCCCAGTCCTGGGTGAGACCAAGCTCACGTGAGATCTGGTAGACGAGGTACTGGACCTCGTAGCCGACCCCCCGGGTCCCGTAGGAGCCGAGGTGGGACAGGTCCTTGCGGAGCTTCGCCGAGTTGACGCCGGCCGCGGAGGCGAGGTCCTCCGAGGAGACGGTGAGGGTGCCGCGGTCCTCGAGTGACTGGAGCGCACGCAGGTAGATGGGGAGCCGGGCGACGGTGGCCTCCGGGATACCCCTGTCCCGGGGCCGTGGTGGACGACTGATCACAGGCGGGTGCTCCTGAGCGGCGGTCGGTGCGGACGGGAAGCGGGGCACCGGGAGCGGGGCCGGTCGCGCGCCGCCCGGCTTCGGGGTACGCGCGATGGTGCTCCCGACAGGTCGGTGGACCTAGATTACGTGCTTGTGAAAGCACGCACAAAGTGGGGTCCGCTGTGACACCGGGAACAGAAGTTCCCACGCGCGGGGAACTCCGGGACCGGCGGAAAAGAAGGGTGCGCGCTCACCGGTTCAGGACACCCGGAATGGAACCGGTGTGAGGATTTGTGGTCGGAACCGGCGGTTTCCACCCCTCGGACCCGACCGTTCAGCCCCCGAGCGCCGCGCGCAGCCGCCCCTCCTGGACGCGCCAGAAGTCGTGGCGCCGCCCGTCCACGAACGTGACCGGGATCTTGTCCCAGTACTCCTCGCGGTCGGCCTCGCCCACCCCGTCGAGATCCACCTCCGCGCGGCTCGCGCCGATCTCGTCCGCGACGTGCCCGATCGTCCGCCACGCGTCCTCGCACAGGTGGCATCCGGCCCTGCCGAGCATCACCACGCGCGCACGGCCCGCCCACTCAGGGGTTTCCGTCATGTTTCCTCCTGATTCCCTCCGGCTGTCGGACACCTCACCCGCCCGCGAAGGGCGGTAGGACCTCGATCACAGTCCCGTCCGAGACCGCGACCCCGGCATGGGGCCGCGCCCCGACCGGCCGCTCGTCCACCAGGAGCGACGAAGCCCCGAGTACGCGCAGGAAGCGGTCGTCGGGGTGGAGGCGACACGCCGCTTCGAGGGCCTCGGCGAGGGTGTCCGCCTCGACGCGTTCCTCCGCAGTTCCGGCCGCTTCCTTGGCCGCTGCCCAGTACCTGATAGTGCACTTCGCCATCTATTGATTATCCTTGGTGTTGCTCGGAGGCGACATATTAAACAAATCTTCACCGGGGGCAATGGCGCCTTCGATCGTCCGCATAGCGCGGGTTGACGAGAAGAGACGCATGAGCCATCTGCTGCTGTTGACGAACTCCAACGAACCGTCCGACCACGTGCTGCCGGCCCTCGGACTCCTCCTGCACTCCGTGCGGGTGGCTCCCGCGGAGGCCGGAGCCCTGCTGGCGTCAGGAGCCGGCGGCAACGCGAACGCGCCCGTCGACGCCATTCTGGTCGACGCCAGAACCGACCTCGCCGCGGCCCGTAACTTCTGCCGCCTGCTCGACACCACAGGACTGGAGTGCCCGCTGCTCGTGGTCCTCACCGAGGGCGGCGTCGCGGCGCTCACACCGGACTGGCAGGTCCACGACTTCATCCTGGCCACGGCGGGACCCGCGGAGGTCGAGGCACGGCTCCGGCTCGCCGTCGGCTCCGCCGAGGCCGGGACCGACGACCCCGACGAGATCCGCCGGGGCGACCTCGTGATCGACGAGGCCACCTACATCGCCCGACTGAGGGGACGCATCCTCGACCTCACCTTCAAGGAGTTCGAGCTCCTCAAGTTCCTGGCGCAGCACCCCGGCCGGGTGTTCACCCGCGCCCAGCTGCTCCAGGAGGTGTGGGGCTACGACTACTTCGGCGGCACCCGCACCATCGACGTCCACGTCCGGCGCCTGCGCGCCAAGCTCGGCTCGGAGTACGAGTCGCTGATCGGCACCGTGCGCAACGTCGGCTACCGCTTCGTCCCCGACCCGGTCGCCAAGGCGCCCGCGCCGTCGGCCGAGGCCGCCGAGCCGCTGCCCGCGGCCCGGACCGCCGAACCCAGCACCAAGTAGCTCCGCACAGGAACGCCGGGACACCACGGCCGTGAACACCCCGGGGCGCCGCGCACCCGCGTATGGCGCCCCGGAGTCGTCCCCGGGCCGTGACCGGAAACCCTTCCTGAGAGATGACGTAACGGCGTCACTCGGACACTCGTTTTCCGTGGCCGCAGGTCCTAAGATCGTGGAGCACCCGAACCCCGGGGATGGTCAGGCGCGGCGAACGCCTCGCGGCCGGGTGCGGCCGAAGCAGCCTTGGCGCGCCACCCTGAGGAGTGAATCGCCCCGATGCCCCTGACCGCCGCAGGTTTCCCGCTCACACCCGGACGCCGTCGTGCGGGTTTCGTCCTCGGCGCCGCCTTCGTCGGTTCCAGCCTCGTCGCCGTGATGTCCCCGGCGTACGCGGATCCGACCGCCCCCGAGAGCCCCTCCCCCGTGCCGTCCGCCGTCGTCGCGTTCCAGAACGGCGCCAGCGAGGTGGAGCTGGGCAGGCCCGCCCCGCCCAACACGGTCACCGCGACCAACGACGGCGCCTCCGCCGTGTGCCTGGTCGACCTGGAGGTCCAGGGCCGGGGCTTCGTCTCCTCCGGTTTCGCGCGCCAGGAGGTCGCGCCCGGGGAGTCCGCGTCGGCGGGCGTCGTCACCGGCGCCCCCCGCGTGTCCACCGACGTCGTCGCGACCCTGACCTACGCGTTGGCGGTGGAGGGTGTGGACTGCTCCGTCCTGCGGTCCCCCGAACTCCACACCGTCTCCACAGGGACGTGGGCGGTGTCCGTGGCCAAGCCGGGCCCCTCGCCCGACCCCACACCGTCCCCCACCGAGGACCCGACCGAGGAACCCAGCGAGGAGCCGACCGAGGAACCGACCGGGACCCCGTCGGACCGGCCCACGCCGACCTCCAGCCCGAGCCCCACCCGGACCCCCGGTGGCGGCGGTGGGAGCGACAACCGCGACCGCGGCTCGAACAGCCCGTCCGCCGGCTCCGGTTCGCCCCGCGGCGGGGTGGGCGACGTGCCCACCACCGGCGCCGACATCCCGACCCTGCCGCGCAACGACGCCGACCTGCCCGAGGTCGCGCCCGGTTCGGAGGACCTCGCCGAACTGCCCCTGGTCTCCCCGCAGTCCGACGACGGCATCGACGAGACCGAGGTGGCCGCGGACCACGGCGACATGGGGCCGAACATGGCCCCGGCGGTCCTGCTCGCGGCGCTCCTCCTCGCACTGCTGCTCGCCGCACCGCTCGCGCCCGTGCGCCGCGTCCGCGTCGGCGGCGGATACCAGGGCAAGCGCCGCAAGGGGTGAGCCTGCGGGCCGCGCGAGGCCCCTCCCACACGCCGGGGGCGCCCGGGGACGTGTCCCCGGGCGCCCCCGCTCCGTGTCCGGGGCCGCGCCGCCGGCCGGGCTCCGGGGAGCCTGTCACGGCACCGGGGACCGCCCGCCGGGCGCCACGCCGGCGCCCCGAGGAGAGTCGACCGCGGACCAGGCCTCGCACCAGGACAAAAGCCTCACTGTGCGAGGCTGACAGAATCTTTACGGCCCCTCCGTCGTAGGCTTTCGGTCCATGAGCACCCCGCTAGTCACCGATGATCTGGCCTCCGGCCTGGCCGACCAGGTCCTGACACTCGCCGAATCCGCGCGCAGCGAGGACGGCGTCGCACCGCTGTCCGAGCACACCCTGCTCCGTGTCCGCCACGGCGCGCCCTCCGGGAGCAGCCGCTTCCACGTCATCACCGAGGACGACCGCGTGGTCGGTTTCGCCCTCGTCGAACGCGTCCCCGGAGAACCCGACTCCGGCGAGGTCGTCGTCGACCCCGCGCACCGGGGCCGGGGGCACGGCACCGCCCTGCTCCGCTCCGTCGACCGGGACGCGGGCCCCGACGGGGTCCGGGTGTGGGCCCACGGGCGCACCCCGCAGGCCGTCTCCGTCGCGGAGGGCGACGGCTGGACCGCCGTCCGCGCGCTGCACAAGATGCGGATGCCTCTGCACGACATCCCGGCCGGCGAGGCGGGAGGCCCCTGGGAGGCGCCCGAGCTCCCCGAGCCGGTGCTCCGGAGCGACGTGGCCGACAGCGTGCGGGTGCGGGAGTTCGTCGTCGGCCAGGACGAGGAGGCGTGGCTGGCCGCCAACGCGCTGGCGTTCGCCGACCACCCCGAGCAGGGCCAGCTCACCCTGGACGACCTGCTCCAGCGCGAGATCGAGGACTGGTTCGACCCCCGCGGCTTCTTCCTCGCCACCACCAAGGACGGCAAGGTCGCCGCGTTCCACTGGACCAAGACCCACGCCGACGGCGCCGGTCTCACCGACGGCGAACCCGTCGGCGAGGTCTACGCGGTCGGCGTCGTCCCGTCCTGGCAGGGCAGCGGCCTGGGACGGACGCTGACGCTGGCCGGTCTCCAGCACCTGCGCGACGCGGGGCTGCCCTGGGTCCACCTCTACGTGGACGGTGACAACGAGGCCGCCGTGCGGCTGTACGAGTCACTCGGGTTCGGCATGTGGGACACCGACGTGATGTACGCGCCGCCCGGGAAGGGGCACTCCTCCGCCTGACGTGCGGCTGATCACATTCACCGGGCAATCCCCCTACCGCCACGGTAGTGCGACGCCTCGTTCATCCCCCGTTCACCTTCTCTGGGACAACTGGTCACCTCCTACGCCTACCTTCACAATCGGCGCGGGACGACCATTTCGCGCACGGTGGCCGTGGGATCGCGGCCGCCGGAAGGCCAGACGCGGGGCACGACGGCCCCCTGCGGGGGAGACTCCCCCGCACGGGGAGCGCCGGGACCCGCCCGGAACAACGAGAACAGGCGTACACGGGGGTGTCCGGTGCACACCGCGCCACCCCGGCGACCCGCACTGCAACCCTTCCGAACCGGAGCCAATCCATGACGACCACGGACGCGCCCAAGGCGGCACCGCCGCCCACGGGCAAGCGCCGGATGGGCGACGTCGTTTTCGCCGGCACCGCCCGAGGCTCGGGCATCCTGATCCTGCTGATCCTCGCCGGTGTCGCCGCCTTTCTGATCGTTCAGGCCTGGCCGTCCCTGGCCGCCAACACCGCGAACTTCCTGACCTCCCAGGCGTGGGAGGCCAACGTCCGCGAGTCGCCCGCGTTCGGCGTCGCCGCCCTGGCCTTCGGCACCGTGCTCGCCGCCGCGATCGCGCTCCTCCTGGCCACCCCGGTGGCGATCGGGATCGCGCTCTTCATCGTCTACTACGCGCCCCGCAAGCTGGCCTCCCTGCTGGGCTACCTGGTCGACCTGCTCGCCGCCATCCCCAGCGTCGTGTACGGCCTGTGGGGCATCGGCTTCCTCGCCCCCCAGCTCGTGCCGGTGTACGAGGGCATGACCCGGTACCTCGGCTGGATCCCCCTGTTCGCGGGCCCCGCCTCCACCTCGGCGCGGACCATCCTGACCGCCGGTATCGTCCTGGCCGTGATGATCCTGCCGATCATCACCGCGATGTCCCGCGACGTCTTCCACCAGGTGCCCCAGGGGCACCGCGAGGCAGCGCTGGCCATGGGCGCCACCCGCTGGGAGATGATCCGCCTCGCCGTCCTGCCGTTCGGCAAGTCCGGCATCGTCGGCGGCGCCATGCTCGGCATGGGGCGCGCCCTCGGCGAGACCATGGCCGTCGCCATGATCCTCTCCCCCTCCCTCGCCATCTCCTGGAACCTGCTCCAGAGCGGTAACCAGACCATCGCCGGGCACATCGCGCTCCAGTACCCCGAGGCCACCGGCTACGGCGTGTCCGCGCTGATCGCCGCAGGCCTGGTGCTGTTCGCGATCACCCTGGTTGTCAACATGGGCGCACGCTACGTCGTGGCGCGTGGGAACAAGGAGTCCTGATGAGCCTGACGACCACGCCACCGCCCGGCCCCGAGATGGGCCCCGCCTCGTCGGCCCTGCGCCGCGGCTCACTGCCCAACCGCTTCCCGGTGGCCCTGCTCGCCGCCACCGCCGCCGTCGTGGCGGGCGTCCTGCTGGCCTTCTCCTCCTTCGGGTTCGTCCTGTGGGGGCTGCTCACCGCCGTCGCCTACGTGGTGTTCGTCGTGACCGCCTCCGCGCGTGTCGAGGGCGGACGCAAGGCCAGGGACCGTCTGGTCACCTCACTGGTCTACGGCTGCTTCCTGCTCGCGATGCTGCCGCTGGTGTCGGTGCTCTGGACCGTGCTCGGCAACGGCTTCGCCCGGTTCGACCCCTACTTCCTGTCGGTGTCCATGAACGGCGTCCTGCCGAGCATGGACGCGGGCGGCGCCTACCACGCGATCGTGGGCACCCTCGCGATCACCGGCATGGCCACGCTCATCTCGGTGCCGATCGGCGTGATGACCGCCGTGTACCTGGTCGAGTACGCCGAGGGCCGCATGAAGCGGACCATCATGTTCTTCGTCGACGTCATGACGGGCATCCCGTCGATCGTCGCCGGACTGTTCGTGGTGGCGCTGTGGATCATCCTGTTCGGTCCGGGGGCGACCAACGGCGCCGCCGGCGCGATCGCCCTCGCCGTGCTGATGATCCCGGTCGTGGTCCGGTCCAGCGAGGAGATGCTGCGGCTGGTGCCGCAGGACCTGCGCGAGGCGTCGTACGCCCTGGGCGTGCCCAAGTGGCGGACCATCACCAAGGTGGTGCTCCCCACCTCGGCGGCCGGTCTGACCACCGGAATCATGCTCGCCATCGCGCGCGTTATCGGAGAGACGGCACCGCTGATCCTCACCGCGGGGTCGTCCGCGGTGTCGATCAACTGGAACCTGTTCGACGGGCAGATGATGAGCCTCCCGGTGTTCATCTACTCACAGGTCCGCATGGGCGGCGCCGTCAACTACGAGAGGGCCTGGGCCGCGGCGCTGACGCTGATCCTCGTGGTCATGCTGCTGTTCTTCCTGGCCCGCATGATCGGCCGCCTGTTCGCGCCGAAGGCCCGTTGATCCCTACACCAACCGCCCACGTCCCGCGCGTGGAGCAGACTGACGAGGAACATCCAGTGGCGAAACGAATCGACGTCTCCGGCCTCAACGTCTACTACGGCGACTTCAAGGCCGTCGAGGACGTGTCGATGACCATCGAGCCGCGGTCGGTGACGGCGTTCATCGGGTCGTCCGGCTGCGGCAAGTCCACCTTCCTGCGGACCCTCAACCGGATGCACGAGGTGACCCCGGGCGCCCGCGCCGAGGGCAAGGTCCTCCTCGACGACCTGGACGTCTACGGTCACGACGTGGACCCCGTCATGGTGCGCAGCGAGGTCGGCATGGTCTTCCAGAAGGCCAACCCGTTCCCGACCATGTCGATCTACGACAACGTCATCGCCGGCGCCCGCCTCAACAACCGCCGGATGAGCCGGTCCGAGGCCGACGAACTGGTGGAGCAGTCGCTGCGCGGCGCGAACCTCTGGGAGGAGGTCAAGGACCGGCTGAACAAGCCCGGTTCGGGCCTCTCCGGCGGTCAGCAGCAGCGCCTGTGCATCGCCCGTGCGACGGCCGTGAAGCCGTCCGTGCTGCTGATGGACGAGCCGTGCTCCGCGCTGGACCCGATCTCGACCCTGGCGATCGAGGACCTCATTCACAAGCTGAAGGAGGACTACACGATCGTCATCGTCACCCACAACATGCAGCAGGCGGCGCGCGTGTCCGACCGGACCGCGTTCTTCAACCTGTCGGCTCCCGGCAAGCCCGGCAAGCTCATCGAGATGGGCGAGACCAACCAGATGTTCACGCGGCCGGACAAGAAGGAGACCGAGAACTATATCACCGGGCGATTCGGCTAAGGAGCCACTTTCCCGACGCCCGGCGATGGTGTGGCCGATTCGGCTAAGGAGCCACGCGCCCTGCGCTGACCTGGGCATCGCCCGGCGATGGTGTGGCCGATTCGGCTAAGGAGCCACGCGCCCTGCGCTGACCTGGGCATCGCCCGGCGATGGTGTGGGCGATTCGGCTAAAGAGTGCCCTGGGCTGGGCAACGCACGGCGATGGTCCGGTGCTGCGCTTCGAGGCCGACCCGGCCGCTGCCCGTTCCCCGCCCCGTGCGGGACCCGAAGGAGAAGAAGGCGTGACCACACCCCTGGTGATCGACACCGACACCGCGCAGGACGACTGCGTCGCGCTCCTCGTCGGGCTGCTGGACCCCGGAGCGGATCTGCGCGCCATCACCATGGTCGCCGGGAACGTCGGCTTCGACCAGCAGGTGCGCAACGCCTTCCTCACCCTCAACGTGGCCGGGCGCCCGGGCGAGGTACCCGTCTACCTCGGATGCCGCCGTCCGCTGACACGCGCGTGGGTGAGCGCGGAGAACGTCCACGGCGACGGGTCGGGCGGGCTGTCCATGGACCGGTCCGGCCTGGAGCCCGAGGCCGAGCACGCGGTCGACGCCCTGGTCCGGCTGGCCGCCGAGAACCCCGGCGAGCTGTCCGTGGTGGCGATCGGCCCGCTGACCAACATCGCGATGGCGGTCGTCAAGGACCCGGACTTCGTCCGCAACGTGCGCACCCTGTACGTCATGGGCGGCTCCAACAACGGGCGCGGCAACATCACGGCCGCAGCCGAGTTCAACTTCTACGTGGACCCCGAGGCCGCGAAGGCCGTCTTCGAGGCGGGCTTCGACGTCACGGTGGTCCCGTGGGACCCGCTGACGCTGCGCCAGGCGGTGTTCGGCCAGGAGCGGCTGGACGCCGTCGCCGCGATCGGCACGCCGCTGGCCGACTTCTTCGTCCGGGTGTGCTCCGCCACGCTGGAGTTCGACCGGAAGGTCGGGATCGACGGCACCACCCATCCCGACTCGCTGACCGCCGCCGTCCTGCTCCGCCCGGACCTGGTGCGCCGCTCCGGGCGCTACCACGTGGACGTGGAGACCGCCGGGGAGCTGACCCGCGGCTACTCGGCCATGTCCTGGGGCGTGCACGGGCTGGAGCCCAACGCGACGGTGGTCGAGGAGATCGACGCCGAAGGGTTCTTCGAGTACGTCGTCGAGGTGCTGTCCCGGCCCACCTCCCCGCCCAGGAAGATCACCGGGCTGTAGGCCCCGGCAGGGCCCTCCACCGCCCTCCTACGCCTCGGCCCGCCGCCGCGTCGCGTCGCTGGTGCCCAGGAGCGCCAGTGCCTGCGCGCTCCGGCTCCCCGGCTCGGCGTGGTAGATGACGAGCTGCTGCCCCCGCGCCCCGCGCACGTCGAAGGCCTGGTAGACCAGCGAGAGGGCCCCGACGTCCGGGTGGACGAACTCCTTGGCGTTGCTGGTCTTGCCGCGCACGGTGTGGGTCCTCCAGAGTTCGGCGAAGTCCCCGCTCCCCTCGATCAGCTCCCTGACCAGGGACGTGAGCCCGGGGTGGTGCGGATCGAGCCCCACCGCGTGGCGAAGACCCGCCGCGGTCGTGCGGGCGGCCCGCTCCCACCTCGCGTGGAAGGTGCGCGCCGCCGGGTCGAGGAAGGTCATCCGGGCCAGGTTGTCCGCCCGCTCGAACGGCGAGAACAGCGCCCCGGCCAGCGCGTTGGCGGCCAGGAGGTCCAGTGCGGGGTTGAGCACGAACGCCGGTGTGTTCGGGTACCCGTCCAGCAGCTGCCGCAGCTCCGGGGTGACCGTCTCCACCACCTCGCGGCGACGCGCGTCGTCGGGCACCGTGCCCGCCAGTCGGTACAGGTGGTCGCGGGTGTCGTCGTCGAGCCTCAGGACCCCGCTGACGGCGTCGAGGACCTGCGCCGAGGGGTTGCGTTCCCGCCCCTGCTCCAGGCGGGCGTAGTAGTCGCTGCTCATGCCCGCGAGCACCGCCACCTCCTCGCGACGGAGCCCCTCGACCCTGCGCGGGCCGTAGGAGGGAACTCCGGCGTCTTCCGGTCGGATCCGTGCCCGGTGCGCCCGCAGGAGGTCTCCGAGGTCGTTGCCGCTCATGCGGTCAGGTTACGCCGGAGGGCGGCGGGCTGCCTGGGTGTGGGACTCCCTGGCACGGCACGTCCTGTGCGCCGCGGGTGCGGCCCCGCAGACTCGGTGGCGACCGATCACGGAGGAGGCAGGGGCAAGTGGCAGCGAGTACGGCGGGGACGGGAAGCACGGGCGGGGAACCGCGACCGGACGTGGTGGGCATGTGGACGACGGCGGACGGCCACATCCGGCAGGAGCTGCGCTCCGACGGCAGGTACGACGAGGCGCGCGGGGCGAGGCGCAGCGCGTACACCGGCAGCTACACGGTGACGGGCGACCACATCGACTACGTGGACGACACGGGTTTCACCGCCACGGGCGACATCCGGGACGGGGTGCTCCACCACGAGCACCTGATCCTCCACAAGGAGGTGTGAACGGGACCTGCGCTCCGGCGCCCGACACCGGGGCGAACACCGGTACCAGCGCGGTCACCGCCCGGTGACACCGCCCGGCCTCGGGGCCGGGCGGTACACGGCCGGCCGGCGGGGGCAGCGCCCGCCGGCGACGCGGTCGGGGACGGGCGCTCCGGGACCGGCGGTTCGGGTCCCGGAGCGGACGGGCGGATGCGCGGGGAGCGGCTGGGGCCGTCGTGGGCGCCGGACCCCTGGCCGGGGCGCCCGGCGGGACCGCGGGGACGCCGAAGGGCCGGAGCGGGGCTCCGGAGGGCGGGAACGACGGAGAGCGCGTACGCGGGGGGCCGGGGGCCGGGGGCGGGGGACGCTCGGGTGCGGGGCCCGAGGGGCGGGGTCAGCCGTTCTTGACGACGATGGTCTCCACCGTGTTCGCGACGTGCTCGAACGCGTCGGCGGCGGTCTCCAGCTCCTCGATGACGTCCTTGAGCTTGAGGACCGTCAGGGCGTCGTACTCCCCGCTGAACAGGTGGGCCAGGAGTTTGCGGTAGATGCGGTCGGCCTGGTTCTCCAGCTGGTTGATCTCGATCCAGTACCGGGTCAGGTCCTCCAGGGAGCGGAGCCGGGGCATCGCCTCGGCCGTCAGCTCGGCTGCGCGTTCGAGCACCTCGATCTGGTCGATGATCCCCTTCGGAAGGCGCTCCAGGCCGTAGAGGCCGATGAGGTCGACGGCGGCGTCCATGGAGTCCATGACGTCGTCCAGGTTCGAGGCCAGCCGGTAGATGTCCTCCCGGTGGATCGGCGTCGCCGTGCTCTTGTTCAGGCGGCGCATGATCGCGTGGGTGGCGTCGTCACCCGCGTGCTCGCAGGCGCGCATCTTCTCGGTGATGGCCTCCCTGTCGGCGCCGTCACTCATCAGCTCCACCAGCAGGCGGGCACCGATGACCAGGTTGTTGGCCGAATCGGTGAACATCTCGTAGTAGCTGTCATCACGCGGGCGCAAGCGCAGGCGCACGTCGTTCTCCCGATGGTGCGGTGGTGTTCCTTCGTGGATGTTAAGCGTGCCGGACAGCTGGTCCAGCGCGGCTGCGCAGCGTGGCAGGGGTCCGGGGCGCGGGAGGATGGGCAGCTGTGGGACCGGTCACCCATCGTTCATCTCCTGGCGTCGGCGCGTGGAACTGCCTGGGGCACAGGTTCCGTCGCAATCCTCTCAATCTCGGCGACACCGGAACGGTTCGGGACGCTACCGTGTCCCGCCCCCGCTGGCCAGCGGTGCGCTGAGACAGGAATCACCCGATCGAGCGGAGACCGACGGACAGCTCCGTCGGCGTTGCGTGATGTCCACCTTCGGTCCATTCAGCCGTTATGACAAGTACCTCCCGGGTTCACACTTCCGATGATCCCGGATTCGCGTCACTGCCGCCCCCTAGGCTTCTTCCCATGCCATCCGCTCTGAGCGCGAGCGCCGCCCGGCGCCTCCGCGAGTCACTGGACGAACAGCTCTCCGCCCTGGGAGAGGCCCCCTTCGAGGGCGGGGACGAGGCGGCCGTCGCCGCGTGCGCCCAGGCGGTGCTGCGTGCCGAGGAGCCTCTGAGGGCCGCCGTCAAGGCCGCGGTGCGGGGCACGCTCGCGGTGCTGTCCGACCGCGCGCCGGGGCACAGCCTGGAGGTGCGCGTCCCCCCGTACGGGGCCGTACAGGTGATCGAGGGCCCGCGTCACACCCGTGGCACCCCGCCCGGGGTCGTGGAGACGGAACCGTTCACCTGGCTGCGCCTGGTGACCGGCCACACCCCCTGGGAACAGGCGGTTTCCGAGCACCTGGTGCAGGCGAGCGGGGCCCGCTCGGACCTGTCCGGACACCTGCCCCTCTGGTCGGCCCCTCCCCGGGTGGTGCCGGGCTGACAGGCAGGCACTAAGCTGTGCGTGTGTCGTACTCCGACGGCCGGCTCTCCATGGACCTCGATCCGCTCGAACGCGGCCCGCAGGACGCCTGCGGTGTATTTGGGGTCTGGGCACCCGGCGAAGAAGTCAGCAAGCTCACCTACTTCGGTCTCTACGCTCTGCAACACCGCGGCCAGGAATCCGCGGGCATCGCACTGAGCGACGGGGAACGGATCGTCGTCTACAAGGACATGGGACTCGTCTCCCAGGTCTTCAACGAGGCGACCCTGGACTCCCTGAGAGGCCACCTCGCGATCGGCCACTGCCGTTACTCCACCACCGGGTCACCGGTGTGGGAGAACGCCCAGCCGACCTTCTACACCGCCCGTGAGGGGGGTCTGGCGCTCGGCCACAACGGCAACCTGATCAACACCCCGGAACTGGCCGCGATGCTGCCGGACACCCGCCGCGGCGCGACCACCGACACCGAGGTCCTGACCAACCTGCTGGCCGACCAGGCCAAGCGCGGGAGTTCCGTGGAAGAAGCCGCCATGGAGCTGCTTCCCAAGGTCAAGGGCGCTTTCTCCCTGGTGTTCATGGACGAGAACACCCTGTACGCGGCGCGTGACCCGCAGGGCATCCGCCCGTTCGTGCTCGGCCGCCTCGGCGAGACCTCGGGCGCGGGCGGCTGGGTCGTCGCCAGTGAGACGGCCGCACTCGACATCGTGGGCGCCACCGTCGTCCGCGAGATCGAGCCGGGCGAACTGCTCACCATCGACGAACGCGGGGTCCGCTCCCGCCGTTTCGCTCCCGCCCGCCGCAAGGGCTGCCTGTTCGAGTACGTCTACCTGGCCCGCCCGGACACCACCATCGCCGGGCGCAACGTCAACTCCACGCGTGTCGAGGTGGGCCGCCGGCTCGCCAGGCAGCACCCGGTGGAGGCCGACCTGGTCATCCCGGTGCCGGAGTCCGGTACGCCCGCCGCGGTGGGCTACGCCGAGGCGAGCGGCATCCCGTTCGCCCAGGGCCTGGTCAAGAACTCCTACGTGGGCCGGACCTTCATCCAGCCCAGCCAGACCCTGCGCCAGCTGGGCATCCGGCTCAAGCTGAACCCGTTGCGCGAGGTCATCCAGGGCCGCCGCCTGGTGGTCGTGGACGACTCGATCGTGCGCGGCAACACCCAGCGGGCCCTGGTCAGGATGCTGCGCGACGCGGGCGCCGCGGAGGTGCACGTGCGCATCTCCAGCCCGCCGGTCCTGTGGCCCTGCTACTACGGCATCGACTTCGCCACACGGGCCGAGCTCATCGCGGCGAACCTCAGCGTGGACGAGATCGCCGCGTCGGTGAACGCCGACTCCCTCGCCTACGTGAGCCTCGACGAGCTCGTCGCGGCCAGCGAGGTCCCCGAGAACGAGCTGTGCCGGGCCTGCTTCGACGGGGTGTACCCCATCGAGGTCGACGCCGACTCCAGGGGCAAGTTCCTGCTGGAGAAGTCCTGCGGGACCCCGGAGGGCTCGACGCTGGCGACCAGCGACAAGTAACCACCGCACGGCGGGCCGGTCCGGCCCGCCGTGCGTTCGCTCCGCCGTGCCCGGAGACGGGCCGCGGGGCAGCTCAACCACCGCAACACAGCACGAGGAGATCTCGCGTGGCAGCCGACAGCACAGGGGCGACGGGCGCGTACGCGGCCGCGGGCGTCGACATCGCCGCCGGTGAGCGCGCCGTCGACCTGATGAAGCGCCACGTGGCGCGCACCCGCCGGCCGGAGCAGGTCACCGACGCCAGCGGCTTCGCGGGCCTCTTCCGACTGGACGTCGGCAAGTACAAGGACCCGGTCCTGGCGACCTCCACCGACGGCGTGGGCACCAAGGTCATGCTCGCCCAGCAGATGGACAAGCACGACACGATCGGCATCGACCTGGTCGGCATGGTCGTCGACGACCTCGTGGTGAGCGGCGCCGAGCCGCTGTTCATGACGGACTACGTGGCCTGCGGCGCCGTGGTCCCCGAGCGCATCGCCGAGATCGTCGGCGGCATCGCGGAGGGCTGCCACCAGGCGGGCTGCTCGCTGATCGGCGGGGAGACCGCCGAGCACCCGGGCGCCATGGAGCCCGGCGAGTACGACCTGGCCGGCGCGGGCACCGGTGTGGTCGAGGGTGACGCGATCCTCGGCCAGGAGCGGGTCCGCGAGGGCGACGCGGTGATCGCGATGGCCTCCTCGGGCCCCCACTCCAACGGCTACTCGCTGGTCCGGCACATCGTGGACCGGGCGGACCTGGACCTGTTCGCCCACGTCCCCGAACTGGGAGGGGTCCTGGGCGAGGTCCTGCTCACCCCGACGCGGGTGTACGCCAAGGACTGCGTCGCGCTGACCGGCGCGGTGGAGGTGCACGCCTACTCGCACATCACCGGCGGCGGTCTGGCGGCGAACCTGTCCCGGTCCCTGCCGGGCCATCTGGACGCCGAACTGGACCGTTCCACCTGGGCGCCCGCCCCCGTGTTCGGCTACCTCGCCGACAAGGGCGGTGTGAGCCGCGAGGACATGGAGGCCACGTTCAACATGGGCGTGGGCATGGTGGCGATCGTCGCGGCGGACGACGCCGCACGCGCCCTGGAGGTCCTCGCGGACCGCGGTGTCCCGGCCTGGAGGCTGGGCACGGTGACGGCCGGTTCCGGGCAGTCCGCCCTGACCGGTGAGTACCGGGACGCGTGAGAAACGGACGCGAACATAGCCGGTGCGAACCACCACAGTGGTTCGCACCGGCTATATCCACCTGTCCGCGACGGCTTCCTCATGGGCAAGCCGTAACCGCTACAGGTCAGCGGTTGTCGTCCCGAGCGACCAGAAGTCTCGGCCCACTCCGTACTACTTGTCGGAGTCCGAGTACTTGTCGGCAAGATCCGCGTAACGGTCGACCAGATCGTCCTGAGAATCCGTGTGGGACTCGTCCGGCCCCAACGGCCCGGAGGGAGACCCCTCGTCCTCAGCGACACCCAGCTCCGACCGCAGCCGATCAAGGTCGGTCCCACCGGAGCTGTACTTGAGCTTCCGGGCGACCTTCTGCTGCTTGGCCTTGGCTCGGCCGCGCCCCATTGGCTCGACCCCCTCAACGATTGGGTTCCGACGAACCCGAGATCACTTACTAACCCGCACTATCGGGCTGACGGCCGTCAAACGCGACTGACGACACGCGTCAGCTTACGTACACACCCAACCGTACCTGGTCGGCCCCCGTCGTGCCTACGCCACCCGGGTGTGACGGATGTGGTGCGCGCACGGATCGTCCGCACGCCAGGGCGTTCCGGAGGTGAGTGCCACACGCAACGATATGTGCCACGATTCGATCGTGCTGCCCTACACCGCCTACCTCCGTGTCTACCAGCCGATCGACGCCTTCCCCCCGAGCGATCGCCGGTACTGGGAGGTCTACTCGTCCTCGCCCGGCAGGCCCCGCCGGGTCAACGCCCTGGCGGCGGAGCACGGCGAGAGCCTGAACCGCCTGCTCACGACGCCGCCCGTGGTGGCGCCGGAGGAGGAGAGCAGAGACGCCTACCTCCGCCGCGTGGACGAGCGCCTGTACGTGTGCCCGTGGCAGACGCGGCTGCGGTCGTGGCGGGCCTTCGCCGAGTTCAGCGGGTCGATGCCGGCGGCCATGTGCGAGGCGTTCGTGCCGGAGCCCGAGGCGGAGCGGGCCGAGGAGGGCTACCGGGAGTGGCAGGACTCCGGGGGGACGCTGCGTCCCGGCATCCTGTCGAGCAACTGGACCATCCCGGTTCCGTGGTTCGTGCCGTTCGAGGGCCGGGAGCGCTGCCTGGTCCTGTCGGCGAACTCCACGCGCACGCTCCTGTACCTGACACGGACGTCGCTGGCGAAACGGCGGCTGGAGCACACCGTGGCGATCCTGCGGGAGCACATCGGCGAGCACGCGGTGTCCTCCTCCACCGAGCACCTGGTGGACTGGCTCTCCCTGACGGCGCATCCCGACTCCCTGCTGGAACTGGACTACGGCGGCCTGCCCCACCTGCTCAGCGACGACCACCTGAGCGAGGACCAGTCGGTGGCCGAGGTGTCCGGGGCGGTCGAGGCCCTGGCGAAGGGTGACGGACAGCGCGTGCTGGAGCTGCGGGAGCGGCTCACCCGGCGCTGGAGGTCGGTACGCGCCCTCCAGCACGCCAACTGAGGGTCATGGGTCACCAAGGCTTTCATGGACAGCGGGTGGCGCCCTGTCGTCATCTGAGAGCCCCGACAGGGGCACGCCACGCCGGACACCAACCTGGTACGCCAGGTTTCTCGGCGCGTCGGAGCGCCTTTTCGCACGTGACAAAGGTGCGAGTCCTGATGTCGCCTGTGTACGACATCAAGCCTCGTGAAACTGGGCATAACGCCCGATAGGGATCGACATAGACTGTAGCCAGTCGATCACCGAGTGCACTCTGAGTAATCAGGAAACCCTTGCCACGCAGGCGTTCCGCGAGGCCCGACCCGTCGACCGGCCCCCGTGGAGCCCGTCCCCATCCGACGCACGCCACCTCCCCCGGCGCGGCGGCCGACCGGGAGCCCCGACCCCCGGCGCCGGACTCGGACACCGAGTTTCGGTCAGGCTTCCGTAGCACTTCAGACACTCCGGATAGAGAAAAACGAGGCCGGAGAACGAAGTTTTGACCGAATACGCCACATGCCACTAAACGTGTCGCTAGAATCACTTAGCGTGACGCGGCCACGGGCGGCTTTCTTTGGCCTCCCACGTGCAAAGTTGCTTGGAGTGGTCGCGCAATCACCTCGGGTGATGCCAATATAGACGTAGTGCAAATATTGGACATCCGGGCCAAGTGCCAGGATTAAGTCTCAAGGATCGGCACACAGATCCAGGAGGAGAGGCCGTACACATGTCTACTCGCACGCCCGAGGCGGAGCCCCTGTTGACCCCCGCCGAGGTTGCCACCATGTTCCGCGTAGACCCCAAGACCGTGACGCGCTGGGCCAAGGCGGGCAAGCTGACCTCGATCCGCACCTTGGGTGGACACCGTCGCTACCGCGAGACCGAGGTCCGTGCCCTGCTGGCCGGAATCCCCAGCCAGCGCACGGAGTGATCTCCCCGGTCTGTGCCGATTCCGGGGGGAACGGCCACCGCGCACCGGCTAGACGCAGAGGCTGACACGATTCGTGGGGCGGGCCTCCTGAGAAGGAGACCCGCCCCACCTGTCTTCCTCACCCCCATCCGCTCCGGGCCCGCCGAGGCCTCTGCGCCGCCCCTGAGCGGATGGGGGACCACCTCCCCTCCGTCACTCTCCGCACATGAGCACCCGCCCCTCCGTCGAGCGCACGAAAACCGTCCACAGGATGTGGACAGCACCGGCGCCGCCGACCAGGGCAGGGTTGTCCGGAAGACAGGGGCCCCCAGGGTCCACCGACACCGTGCTGCCCTCCGGTACGGTCCGCAGGGGCACCGCATGCGCCGCCCCGCCCCCCGTTGCTCCGGGCCCCGGCCCTGCCCGCCCCGTCCGGCTCCGGACACCCCCACCGGCTCCCGGCCCCGCCCCTGGCCCGCGCTCAGCGGAAGTCGTCGGCGTGGTCCCGCGCCCACTCTGCGAAGGTGCGGGCGGGCCGCCCGGTGATGTCGCCCGCGGTCGCGGGAGCGCCGTCAGGAACGGCCGCCCCGGCCTCCTCGGCCCAGGTGTCGGCGTCGGCCTCACCCCCGGAGTAGTCCGTGAAGCCCAGCAGCATGTCGGCGTTGTCCGCGGCGAACCCGCCCTGCGCGCGGTAGTGCTCGCGCGCCTCCTCCGGGCTCACCGTCTCGAAGCGGATCTCGCGGCCGAGGGCCCGGGAGATCGCCTCGACCTGCTCGCGGTGGCTGATCAGCTCGGGCCCGCCGAAGGTGTGGGCCGCGCCGGCGTGGCCGTCCCCGGTGAGGGCCTCCACCGCGACGTCGGCGATGTCGGCCTCGTGCGTGGGGTACCAGGCCGCCTCCGGGTGGGGGTCGCGGACGACGTTCCCGGTGCGGATGGACGGCCCCCAGAGCCACAGCTTGTTGAGCGCGAACTCGCCGGGGCGGACGTGTGTCCACTCGGCCCCGGAGCTCTCCACGGCCTGTTCGACGGGCAGGTGGAAGTCGGTGTCGTACCCGCCCGTGACGGCCCCGGAGGAGAGGGTGACGATGCGGCGCACCCCGGCCTCCACGGCACGCCCGACCACCTCGGATGCGGTCCCCGGCACGGGGAAGAGGTAGAGCCGGTCGACGCCGCGCAGGGCGTCGGTGAGGGTGTCGGGGGAGGCGAGGTCGCCGTGGACCACCTCGACCGCCGGGGGCACGTCCGGGCGCCGGGACGCCCGGGTCATCGCGCGGACCCCGACGCCCGCGTCGTGCAGTCGGCGGACCACGAGCCTGCCCACGTTCCCCGTCGCGCCGGTCACCAGTACGGTCATCGCTTCCCCTTCGGTCCAGACGCCGCGCGGATTCCGGCCTGACCGGAGTCGGTCCGTGCGGCTGACCCGTTGTATCCGGCCCCGCGATCGCCCGGCAAACGTGAACACGCTGTTCACATTCGACCCTGACCTGCGAAAGCGTGGATCACCGGACGAGGGGGGCGGGGCCGCGCACCAGGCGGGACAGGCCCTCGCGGGAGTTATGGATTCGTTATCCAACGGTGGTGCGCAAGGGAACGAGCGCACCGCCGCCGCCCGCCCCCGGGGTACGGGGCCGGACGGCGGCGGTGCGAAGGGCGAGGGCGCGTGGCCGGCGGGGCTCAGTCCCCGATCTGGTCGTCCATCGCGGTGGTGCGCTTGCGTGCGAGGAAGGTCGCGGCGGCACCGCCTCCCACCGCCACCACGGCGGCGGTGATCAGTCCGGCCAGTGAGCTGCCGGTGGTCGCCAGGCGGTTGTCCGGCCTGGCCGCCGTGTCCTCCCCGGCGGCCTCGCCCTTGTCACCGGGGACGGGCGGCGCGCTCGCCGCGTAGGTGGAGCCGAGTGCCCAGGAGTCGGCGAAGTCCACCGCGAACCCCTGCTCCTCCTCGGGGTCGCCCACCTGGACCCACGCGGTCATCCAGCTGCGGATGCCCTTGCCGTCCCAGTCGGCGTCCTCGTCCTCGAAGGTCGTCTCGTTGGCGACGAAGCGCACGCTCACGGGCACCGACAGGGCCACGTCGCCCTTCTCGTCGAACAGTTCCAGGACGTCCTCCACGACGACCCCGTCCGTGCCCACAGGTCCCACGGGGACGCCGAACGCGGTCAGGTCGCCGTGCTCGAACGACGCCTCGGTCGAGCCGGCGTATCCGGAGCCCGCCGTGGTGGCCACGTCGGCGAGGGTGAACTCCACGGCGTTGTCGTCGGCGGCGACCGTGTCGGAGTTGGTCTCGTCCAGGACGACCACTTCGTCCTCCTCGCTCGGGGACGGCTCCGGCGCCTCTCCGGGCCGGTCTCCGGGCGCCTCCGGGCTCTTCTCCGACTCCGGGGGCTGCCCGCCCTCCTCTTCGGCGCCGCCGGGCACGCGCTCCTCGCCCGTGGCGTCGGAGCTCGGGTCGTCCTGGAGGGGGGTGCTGTCCTCCGGGGACGGCTCCTCCCGCGGTTCCTCGGAGGGCTCGTCCAGTTCGACCCCCGGCGGGACGTCGACCATCCCGTGGGCGGCGAGGTCGGCGACGCCCATACGGAAGGTGGCGGTGTCGACCGTGGCCGCGGCGCGGGCGCCCTCGTCGTCGACGAGCGTGTGGCTCTCCCCGTCGATCTCCATGTAGGCGGCCATCGGACCGAAGAGGTCGTCGGCGGTGTCGCTGGCCTCGGTCTCGCCGCCGAAGCTGACGGCGGTGGAGTATCCGGTGACGACGTCGCCGTCCGCCACCCAGGCCTGGGCGTTCCCCCAGACCATGGGGGTGGTGGAGGCGGAGGCGGGGAGCGCGGACGCGGGACCGATCGCCCCGAGCGCGGCGAACAGGACGCCCGCGCCGACGAGTCGGCGGGCGTTCGGCTTGGCGGGAGTCACCACAACACTCCTGTTGTATCTGGGGGATGTCCGGCCGCGCGGGACCGGCCTGCGTCTCCGCTCACGGTCACAGGATTCGCCGGACCGGCCCGGAGGGGCCCGGTCTCGGTGTGCGGGACGGCGGGAGAGGGGCCTTCCCGCCCCGGGAAGGAACTCCGACGCGTGGCGCGCGTGAGGCGCCCGTAGGGCGAGCCTAACCGGTGGATCACAAAACGGAAACCGTCCTACGTTCGACTATCGAACGACAAATATCCATTGACCATCAGATAACGGAACGCGTGTCGGAGAAGTTCCGGGAGCGTCCGCCCCGCAGCGCACCTCGGCCTCCGGCGGAACGGGCACACGGAAGGGCCCCGGGGGACGCGTCCCCCGGGGCCCTGTCAGCACACCCGGCCCGAGGCCGAGCGGTGCTCCGTCCAGGAAGTGTTTTTCAGGAGGCTTCCGGGTCGGCGAGCGGCCGTCCAGGCAATCTCTCGCAAGACGATGTGCGAGGTTCAGCCTGGTTGTGCTTCACGAGCGCAGAGGCGCAGCGAGAGGAAGCATGGCGGACGCGAGCCCGGAAGGATGCAAAAACACGACCTAGCCCTCGCTGCTCTCGGCGGAGGCGTCGGCGGCGTTCTTCTTGCGACGCGCGAGGTACGCGGCCGCGCCACCGCCGGCGGCGATCGCGGCACCGGCCGCGATCAGCCCGGCGAGCGGGCTGCCGGTCGTGGCCAGGGCCTCGGTCGGCTTCGGCTCCGGCTTGGGCAGCTCGGCGGCGTCGCGGGACGGCGGGGTCCGGTCGTCGCCGCCGTCGCCGCCGTCGTCACCGCCGTTGTCGCCGCCGCCGTTGCCCGGGTCCTCGCCCGTGACACCGACGCTGGCGTAGGTGACGCCCAGGACGTAGCCGCCCTCGAACTCACCGGGGACGGTGATGTCCACGAGGAGTGCGGTGTAGGCGTCGTCCCAGTCGAAGCCCGCGTCGTCCGAGGTGTAGGTGCCCTGCTCCTGGTACGGGGCGCCGATCACGGCGTCGAGCTCGTTGACCTCGTAGCTGACGCTGCCCGGGTCGACCGAGTGGGTGACGGCGCCGTTCCAGGACTGGGTCGTCGTGACGCTCGCACCCGAGATCGTGGCGGACAGGACGATCTCGTCACCGGCGGAGGAGAGGTCGATGTCGTCCTCGCCCAGCTCGACGAGCGGAGCGACCGCGTCGTCCGCGGAGGTGTCGCCCGCGTCGGCGTCGGGGGTGTCGGTGGGCTCGGCCGGCGGGTCGGTCAGCTCGGGGGCGGGCGGGGTCTCGACGGTTCCGTCGCCCTCACCCCCGCCGTCTCCGGGAGCGGGGGTCTCCTCCTCGGCGTCGGTCTCCTCCTCGGCGGGCTCGTCGGACGGAGCGTCGGACGGCTCCTCGTCCGACTCTGCGCCGTCCTCCTCGTCCTGGGCCTCGGCGATGATCTCCTCGACGTCGGCGGCGGTGAGCCGGATGCTGGCACTGGCCACCGTGGTGGTGGAGGTCGCACCGTTCCCGTCGACCGCGGCCGAGGTGGAGGCCTCGATGCTGAAGTACTCGTCGAGGGCGCCGGAGTAGCCGCTGGAGTCGCTGTCCGACTCGCCCTGCGGAGTGATGTAGGTCTCCGCGATGCCGTACCCGTCGGCGACATTGGCGTGGGCCCAGCCCACGGTCTGGGTGTCGGCGGCGGCGGGAAGGGCCGTGGCCACACCGAGCGCACCCAGCGCGGCAAAGGCGGCGCCGCCCTGGAGAATGCGGCGCGCGGTTACGCGAGTGTTCTTCAAGTCAATCCTCATTCGGATCACCACAGTCCGAGAAACCTCGGACCGGCCTGGCTGCGCGGACCACCGCCGACAGCGGGGTTTTCGGGGCGCGGAACACGAACCAGGGTCGGATGGGGGATGGCGGGGGCATACAGAAGCCCCCTACCTGCGAAAACGGGGAAAACGCGGTCGCGACCACAGAACGAGGGGCCTGCGGAACCGCGTCGGAGTAGCTTCCCATTTCCTCACTCGAACCTTACAACGGACGAAACAGGAGAATCGCCCGACATCCCATCACGAACAGATCACGATGAAGATGTGAAGTTACACTGAGCGAGGAAGCAATTCTTTTGAGGAAGTTTTCCTAACGGTGTAAACCTCGGCACGGAACGGGCGTCTTATGAAGAGGCGCGTCCCCGGGGGAGGCCCTCGGCCACACGCGCGGGACACCCTCGAAACGGCACGCCGTGACGGGCGACACATCCCCTTTTTTCGCACTTCCACCCCTCACGCGCACCCTTCGTGCGGGAATGGGACGTGATGTTCCGGGTGTCGCGAGCGGCTAGGTTGTGGGCATGCCCGTCTCCGCACCGCCAGGACCCCGGAGCCGCGCCACCCGCGCCCTGTCTCTGACGTCCCTCGCCCTCCTCCTCACCGCCGCATGCGCGGCCCTGCCCGGAGGGTCCTCCGGCAGCGCCCCCACGGCGGCGCCCCCGCTCCCCGGCCCGCAGGACGGCGACAGCTCCCCCGCCGACGACCGCGACACCGCACCCGACGGTGACGGCGACCCACCCGTCGGCGAGGGCCCTCTCGGCACCCGCGTCGTCGTCATCGACCCCGGCCACAACGGCGGCAACGCCTCCGCCGCGAGCGAGATCAACGAGCTCGTCCCCGCGGGACCGGCCGAGAAGGCCTGCGACACCGTCGGCGCGGAGACCGACGACGGGTACCCGGAGCACGAGTTCAACTGGGAGCTGTCGCTCCTGGTCAAGGAGCGGCTGGAGGCCGACGGCGCCACCGTGCTCCTCACACGCGAGGACAACGACGGCGTGGGCCCGTGCATCGACGAGCGGGCCGGGATCGGCAACGAGGCGGAGGCCGACGCCGCCCTGTCCATCCACGCCGACGGCGGACCCGAGTCCGGGCGCGGCTTCCACGTGATCATGCCCGGTGAGGTCGACGGGTTCACCGAGGACATCGTGGAGCCCTCCCAGCTGCTCGCCGAGGACATCCGCCGCGCGTACCTGGAGGGGAGCGACATCCCCTACGCCGACTACCTCGCCGACGAGGGCCTGGACGAGCGCACCGACCTGGGCGGGCTGAACATGTCCACGGTGCCCAAGGTGTTCCTGGAGGCGGGCAACATGCGCAACCCCGAGGACGCCGCACTCCTGTCCGACCCCGAGTGGCGGGAACGCGCCGCCGACTCCATCGCCCAGGGAATGGCCGCCTACCTCATGCGCCGGTGACACCGGGCACGAACGTCCGCACCCGGCCACTACGCCCGTGCGTATGGCGGGCGCAGCCCTCCCTCGGCATAATGCGTGCATGACCTCCCCCGAGCCCCCGCCGCCCCTGCCGGCCTTCCCCGTGTTCGACGTGGTCCTGCGCGGCTTCAACCGCGCCCAGGTCGACGACCTCCTCCACCGGACGGCCTCCACGCTGGCCGTGCTCACGGGCTCGCCCCTCCACTCCGACGCCCCCTTCCCGTTCCCGCGGGCGACCGAGGAGGAGCCGCCGGCGCCGATCAGTGCGGCGGAGCTGGGGCAGGCCCGGCTGGACCTGGCACTGCGCGGATACGACCGCACGCAGGTCCAGGACGTCCTCCACCACCTCGTCGATCTGCTCTCCGACGCGGAATCACGCGCGAGTCGGGGATAACCGCCACGAGAACCTCCTGAACTGCACAATGGGGACCATGCCTCTGACACCGGCGGACATCCGCGAAAAGAAGTTCCACACGGTGCGTCTGCGCCCGGGTTACAACGAGGAGGACGTCGACGCCCTCCTCGACCGGATCGAGGCGACGCTCGTCGCCCTGGAGGGGGGTCCGCGCACCGGTCCGCTCATCACGGCCGACGAGGTGCGCAACTCACGGTTCCGCACCACGAGACTGAGCCCCGGCTACCGCGAGGACGAGGTCGACGACTTCCTCGACGTCGTGGTCGCCGACCTGGCCGGGCGCGGTCTCGGCCGGTTCGGGAGCCTGACGTCGCCCCCGCTGCCGCCGCGGCCCGGTCAGGAGGACGGCCCCGGGCCGTCACGGCACCAGGAGACCGGACAGCAGCACCCGCAGGAGGGTCGGCGGTACGCGCCCCCCGACGCGTCCGGGCCGACGCGTCCGCCCCAGCGGTTCGGGATGACTCCGGAGGACATCCGGGATCAGGAGTTCGCGACGACCCGGTTGACCACGGGCTACAACGAGCAGGAGGTCGACGACTTCCTCGACCGCGCCGAGTTCACGCTCGACGTTCTCCAGCACGGCCGTCCCGACCGGGCGACCCTCACCGCGGCGGAGGTGGAGCGGATCCAGTTCGCCACCACCCGGGCGCGCCCGGGGTACGACCCGGCCCAGGTCGACCGGTTCCTGGACGTCCTCGCGGAGGAGCTGCGCCGCTACGAGCAGCAGTAGTCGGCGGTTGCGGACGGCGCGGCCCGGCGGCAGGGGTGGCAGAGCGCGCCGGGCCCCGTCCGTGGTCGGACCGCCCCGAGCGCGGAGCGGTCCACGGGGTGCGGGGCGGTCCACGCGGGTCCGGGGGCCCGTCGTCGGTCGGAGGCCCGGCACCGGGGACGCGGGCCCGCACCCGCAGTGCAGGACGACCGCGCAGGTCAGGACGCGCGGGAGGGGTTCGGGGGCCGGGTCGCACCCTGCCCGGGGCGGGCGCGTCCACGGCTTCACCGGCAGGAACCCACGGGAGTGTTTTTCAGGAGATTTCCGGGTCGGCGAGCGGCCGTCCGGGCGATCTCTCGCAAGACGATGTGCGACGTTCAGCCTGGTTGTGCTTCACGAGCGCAGAGGCGCGGCGAGAGGAAGCCTGGCGGACGCGAGCCCGGAAGGATGCAAAAAACACGACCTAACGGCCCGCCTCTTCCGAACACGCCGTAGCGCACAAAACCCAATACCCAGGGCAGCGGAAAGTAATATTTGAACACAGGGAGTAGTCATGCCCTGCTGTCACACTGGCCTTGTCCCGAGGGTAGGCAGGATGTTCCACCCCACGTCCCCGGAGAGCCGTACCACCGCCTGGCCGGACCCCGACGTCCCCGGCTGCTCCACGGTCTCCGGGGAGGAGGTGCTGTTCCCGCCCCCGGTGTTCGCCCGTGCCGACCTGTACGGGTGCGACGGGGACGAGGAGCTCGTGCCGACGCCCGCGCACCCGTGGGAGGGGCCCCTGCTCGTGGCGTGCGCGGCCGTGACCCTGCTGATGGCCGCCGTACTCGCCCGCACGGTGTACGCGGTGACGGGGTCGTGGACCTGTGCGATCGCCGCCCTGGCGGTGGTGCCCGCGGTGTGCTGGGCGGTGCGGGGGCTGGTGTACGCCCGGCACCGCGCGGAGTCGGTCAAGATCTCACCCACGCAGTTCCCCGAGGCGTACCGGATGGTGGTGTCGCTGGCGGCCGACATGGGGTTGTCGAGGCCTCCGGAGGCGTACGTCCGGCTCGGCCGGTGGCGCTGCGGAACGGATGCGTCGGGCCACGGGCTGCGCCGCTACCTGGTGCTGTCGGCGGACCTGTTCGACGCCGGGGGGAGGCTGCGGGACCCGGAGGCGCTGGCGTTCCTGGTCGCCCACCAGCTCGGCCACGTGGTGGCGGGGCACACCGGTTTCTGGCGGCGGATGGCGACGATCGGCGCGGACCTCGTCCCGGGGCTGGGCTCGGCGCTGTCCCGCGCCATGGAGTACACGGCCGACGACCACGCCTACGCCCGGTTCCCCGAGGGGGCGCACGCCGTCAGGATCCTCGCGGGGGGCGCGCACCTGTACAGCCGGGTGAACATGGGCGAGATGGCGGACCGGGCGCGTACCGACCGGGGCTGCTCCCTGCTGCTGTACCACCTGCTGACCCGCCGCCCCAGCAACACACGGCGGATGGCGGCGCTCCGGGATCGCACCCGGCGCGGTCGCGTCTTCCTCTGACGGAACCGGCGCCGGGGAGCCGGCGGCGGCGACGGGGCGCCGCCGAGGCCGCCGGCCCGGGCCCGGATGCTCCTCCGGCACCCGGGCCCGGGTCTGGCCCGGCCGTCAGCGCCCGGACACGGTCCGCCCCGCTTCCAGGGCTCCTCCCACCCCGGCGGCCCTGCGCTCCAGCGCGCTGAGGAGCGCCGCGTTGGCGGTGACCACCCCGATCCCCAGGGAGTCGCCGAGGCGCCCGGCGGCCACCAGGCTGCTGAACCCGCTCCCCGGCACCAGGAGCGCGTCCGCACCCGGCTCGATCCGCCTCTCCACCTGGCGCACGAGCTCGTCCTGGTCCACCGCGTAGCGCGCTCCCCGGTCGAAGAGGTCGGGACGGTCGATCCCGTCCCACTCCCCCGGCAGTTCGAACCGGATGACCTGCCGCACCCGGACGGACCCGCCCCCCAGGTAGCGGCTCAGGGCGTCCAGGGTCGGCTCGGTGAACCAGGGCGGGGCGACGACGGCGACCTCCGACACCTCCCGCGCGGCCAGCTCCTCCCTGATACCCGTGCCCGCGGTGACGACGGGGACGCCTCCCGCCAGTTCGCCCGCACGTCGCGCGAACCCCTCGTCGAACGCGGGGCCCCCGAACACGCTGCTGCTGGTGAAGCAGTAGCCGACCGCGTCGACTCCGAGGTCCCCCAGCTGCGCGACCGCCGTGCCGAGCCCGGTCGTCTCGAAGAGCGCGGCCAGCTCGACGCCGGTGAACTCCGTGCCGAAGGGTCTGGGGGTCTGGAACCGCGCGGTGTGGACGGTCACCCCGGGGGCCGCTGTCCGCCACATCTCGACCTCGGGGACCGGATCGTTGTGGATGACCAGGATTCCGAGCCTGACCCCCCACTCCGAGGTGGGAGCCGGTGCCGGAGAACGCATCAGGACACCTCCTCCCCGCCCTGCGCCCGCGCCCGACGGCGCAGCGCCAGCGGGGCGAGCAGCGCGCCCGCCACCGCGAAGCCCGTGGTCACCAGGAACGCCCAGCGGAACTCCCCGGCCTCGGGGACCGGCCCCAGCACGATCGTCAGGAGCGCGACCGTGACCGCGGCCGACAGGTACTGGGAGGTGGTCATCAGGGCCCCGGCGCTGCCCTGGTGCCCCTCCGGCACGTCCCTGGTCCCGATCACGAACATCGAGGTGTAGATGACGCCGTGGCCGAACCCGCTCAGGAGCAGACCCGGCAGCAGGTGCGTGGCGTAGGGCCCGGAGCCGAGCAGAACGGCCAGGAGGGCCAGGCCCGCCGCGCTGATGAGGAATCCGAGAGTCAGGGTCGTCTCGGCGCCGATGCGCTCCACGGCCCGGCCCGCGGCCATGTTCCCGAGGGTCACCAGGGCCGCCAGGGGGAGGAAGCCCAGTCCGGCCCAGAGGGGGCTGAAGTTCTCCAGTTCCTGGAGGAGCAGGGTGACCAGGTAGAACTCGGAGCCCACACTGGCCATGTACAGGTAGGTGGCCACGATGCCGACCTTGAGGGAGCGGTCGCCGCGCAGCGACCTGTCCACCATGACGTTCTGCGACCTGGCCTCGTTCACGAGGAAACCGATGACCAGCAGGGCGGCGACGAGGAACGCCCCTCCGACCAGTGCGGACGACGCGGCGGGGTCGGCGACCAGGGTCAGGCTGACGACGAAGGCCAGCAGCGCGCCGGTGCCGAGGACGGCGGCGGTCAGGGGCACGCGCTCCCCCGACCGCGCCCGCACGCCCGCGGCGAGCCACAGGAGGCCGCCGACCGCGGCGAGGAGGGTGAGCGGGACGTTGATGAGGAACGTCCACCGCCATGACAGCGCCGTGAGGACTCCGCCGAGGACGACGCCCGCGGCCAGCCCGGACGCCCCGACGGCCCCCCAGAGGGCGAGCGCCCGCGAACGGGCGGTGCCGGACGCGAAGGTGGCGCTGATGAGGCCGAGGATCGCCGGTTGCAGGAACGCCGCGGCGAGGCCCTGCACACCGCGAGCGGCGAGCAGGGCGGCGCCGTCCTGGGCGAACCCGCCGAGCGCGCTGGCCAGACCGAACACGACGACGGCGACCAGGAAGGTCCGCTTGGCCCCGAAGCGGTCGGAGACCCGTCCCCCCACGAGCAGGAGCCCCGCGAAGAGGACGGCGTAGGCGCTGACCACCCACTGGAGCAGGGAGGCCGAGAGGGAGAGTTCGCCGCCGATGCTCGGCAGGGCGACGTAGATGATCGAGTAGTCCAGGGCGATGAGGAACTGGGCCAGGCACACGACGGACAGTGCCCCGATCGTGCCGGCGCTGCCCGCCCTGTTGAGTGTGGAGGTCATCGGGTTGCTTCCTTGGCGGTGGTCGGTGTCAGGTCGCGCAGGAGCGTGACGAGGTCGGAGACGGTGTCCGCGACGGCGGCGGCCCCCGCCTCACGCAGGGCCTCCCGGCCGCCGACGCCCCAGGTGACGCCGATGGCGGGCGCCCCGGCGGCGACGGCCATGGCCACGTCGTCGGTGGAGTCGCCCACGACCACGCACTCGTCCGGGCGCAGGCCGAGAAGGCTCGCGGCGAGGAGCGCGGGGTCCGGGGCCGGTTTGCCGCGTTCGGCCTGGTCGTGGCCGACGACCAGGCCTACGAGGGGAGAGAGTCCGCTGGCGTCGAGCAGTTCCCGCGCGCTCGCGGTGACCTTGCTCGTGACGACGGCCAGGGACGCTCCCCCGGCCGCCAGGTCCTCCAGGAGTGCCGGCACCCCCGGGAAGACGAGGCTCTCGGCGACGGACAGGGTGTGCTGGGCGAACGCCGCCCGGAAGACGCCCTTGGCCTCTTCCCACACCGCCGGGCCGAGCCCGGGGAGGAGCACGGGGAAGATGTCGTCGAGGGGCCGGCCGATGAGCGAGCGGGCGTCGTCCGGCAGCGGTACCGCGCCGTGGGGGGAGCACGCGGCGCGGAAGCCGGCGAGGATCGCCGAGGGCGTGTCGACCAGGGTGCCGTCGAGGTCGAGGAGCACCGCGCGCGCGGCGGTCACGGCGCCACCGCCCCGGCCGGGGCCGCCCCGGCCCGCACGGACGGGCCGTCGGAAGCCGCGCCCAGGACCTCGGCCTCGGCCACGGCCAGTCGGGCCGCGAGGCGGGTCGTGGACAGCAGCACGGCGCGGTTGACCGCGCCGCTGCGCCCGTCGGTCGCCTTCGAGATCGCGGACAGGACGAACGGGGTCAGCCCCGCCCCGGAGGCGCCCTCGCGCCGGGCCTCGGCCAGCGCCTCCTCCACGAGCCGGTCGAGGAGGTCGGCGTCGAGGCTCCACTCCTCGGCGATGGGGTGGGTGACCAGGACCGAGGACCCGGCGACCAGGCCCCAGTGGCGGTGCATGACGCCGACGACGTCCTCCAGCCGGTCGAGGCGGTGGGGGACGCGGTGGCCGGTGCTCCTGGTGTAGTAACCGGGGAAGTCGTCTGAGCGGTAGCCGATGACCGGTACACCGACGGTCTCCAGGTATTCGAGGGTCAACCCGGGGTCGAGCAGGGACTTGGCGCCCGCGCAGACGACGGCGACGGGCGACCTGGTGAACTGGTCCAGGTCGGTCGAGACGTCGAAGGAGGTCTCGGCGCCCCGGTGGACCCCGCCGATACCGGCGACCGCGAACACCGAGACGCCCGCCGCGACGGTGGCGATCAGGCTGGAGGACACCGTCGTACCGCCGGTCAGCCCGCCGTGCAGGGCGTGCGCGAGGTCCCGGGTGCTGAGCTTGCCGTCCACCGGGCCGGCCGCGAGCCGTTCCAGCTCCGCGTCCTCGACACCGACCCTGAACCGCCCGTCGATGACGGCGACGCGTGCGGGCACGGCGCCTTCCTCGCGCGCCGCCGCGTCCACGGCCAGCGCGGTCTCCAGGTTGTCCGGGTAGCGCCCGCCGGTGACCACCGAGGTCTCCAGCGCGACGACGGGCAGGCCGTCGGCCCTCGCCGCACGGACCTCCTCCGAGACGACGACTGCGGGTTGCGGTCCCATGGTCACTCTCCCTTCTCTCGGTCGGCGTCGGCCACGAGGGAGCCGGCGACGGTGAGCAGCTCCGGGCCGACGAGCCCGGGGTGGTTGCGGGCGATGCCGCCGACGACCGTCTCGTACGGGAAGTCGTCGAACTCGCCGCGCCACCGCACGAACTCCATGTGGCGTCGGCCCTTGGTGTCGAACGGGTGGTAGTAGCTGTCGTTGCGCCCGTCGAACTCCAGGGGTCTGATGCCGTAGAGGCGGCACAGCATCGTGTTGAAGACCGGGGTGGCCCGCACCCAGTGCTCACCCGGCCGCACCGAGACGAGCGCGTGGAAGGTGAAGAGGTCGCCCCCCATGAGGGTGAGCAGGCGCTGGGACGCGAGGTGGTTGCGCACGTCGCCGTAGACCAGGCGGGCCGGTATCCCGACGGCCCTGCTCGCCGCCGCGTAGACGATGGACTTGTGGACGCAGAAGCCCTTTCCCCTCCGCAGGATCGCTGAGGCCCTGGTGCCCTCCCTCGTCAGGTCGGCGTCGTAGACCTCGTAGCGGATCCGGTCCCGGACGGCGTCGTGGAGCCGGACGGCCAGCTCCTCCGGCGGGGCGTCTCGGGAGGGCAGGGTCCGGTCCACGAACTCCTGGACCTCCGGGGCCTGGTGGTCCAGGAAGTAGGTCGGGGCGAGCGTGTCGTCGGACAGTGTGGGGGTGTCGGTCATGGCGGTCGCCGTTCGTTCGGGGTGTGGACGGTGGGCACGGGGTCCGGAGCCGTTCAGAGGCCGAGGGTCCTGGCGATCTTCTGCCGTTGGACCGCGTTGGTCCCGGAGTAGACGGGTCCGCCCAGGGCGTCCCGGACACCGATCTCCAGGCCGGTCTCCGTGAGCACGCCCGAACCTCCGAAGAGCTCGACCGCGGCCTGTGCGGTCCTGACGTTGGCCTCGCTGGCGAGGATCTTCGCCACCGCGGTCTCCGCCGTCGGCCTGCGGCCCGCCGCCACGGCCTCGCCCGCGGTGTAGAGGGCCTGTCGGGCGGTCTCGATCGCGATGTGCATGTCCACGACGGAGTTCTGCACGCCCTGGAAACGGGAGAGCGGGTTCCCGAACTGCCTCCGGGTCCTCACCCGCTCCACCACCCGGTCGAGCCGGTGCCGCATCTCCCCGACGTTGATCACGAAGGAGACGAGGATCTCCCAGGTCATCACGTGGTCCAGGACGAGGAAGCCGGTGCCGATCCCCCCGACGACGTTGGCGCGGGGGACGCGGCACCCGGTGAGCCGGAGCGTTCCGAAGGGGGAGGTCCTCAGGGTGTTCTTCTCGATGGGCGGCCCGAACTCCGCGCCGGGCGTTCCCCGGGGAACGAGCACGGCGGTCAGGCCCAGCGGGCCGGGTGTGTCGCCGGTCCGCACGTAGACGACGGCCAGGTCCGCGACCGGCCCGTTGGTGACGTAGGTCTTGTGCCCGTCGAGCACGATCGCGTCGCCGTCCACGCGGCCGGTGCTGGACATGGAGAGCACGTCCGAGCCCGTGTCCGGTTCGGTGATGGCGTGGGAGCCGACGGCCGCGCCTGTGGCGACGCCGGGTAGGTGACGGCTGCGGAGTCCTGGGCCGCCGAACCGGGTCAGGGCGAAGCCCGTGCTGGCGAGGTGGGTGGCCGCGCTGAAGTTCAGCCCGGCGTCCCGGCTGACCCTGCCCAGGGTCTCGGCGCTGCGCATGAGGTCGGTGACCCCGTGTCCGTGGCCGCCGTGCTCCGCGGGCAGGCAGGAGCCGAAGAGGCCGGTGGAGGCCAGGTCGCGCCAGGCCTGTCGGGGGAACGCGCCCGCGCGGTCCCGTTCGGGGTGTCCCTGGTTGAGGCGCGGCGCGATCGCTTCGAGGCGCCTCCGGATCTGGGCGGGCGTGACCGCGCCGGTGTCCGGTGACGTCGTCGTCCCGGTGGCGTCGGGGGTGGCGGGGATGGCGGGGGTGGCCGAGGCGGCCGTCGTCGGGGCCGCCATGTCAGTAGGAGGAGTAGTCGGAGGCGTCCAGGGAGTGTCTCTCGTGTCCCTGGAGCGGCGGGTTGAACACGCTGACGAGTTCGAGGTCCTCGTGGTCGCTGGCGATGAGGAGGTGGGCGTCGTGCTCGTCCAGGGCGTAGAGGACGCCCGTGGTGAGAGGCACCCTGACACTGCCGTCCATGGTCTCGACGGCGCCGCTGCCGCCGATGCAGTAGCAGGCCTCCAGGTGGTTGCGGTACTGGAGCTTGGAGACGGTGCCCGCCCTGACGACGGTGTGGGCGATGGTGAAGCCGAGGTTGTCGTCCGCGGTGAGCAGCCTGGCGCTGGTGCCGTTGCCCCAGTCGATGGGTTCGGTGTGGGCTCGGGAGCGTGCGAGCACGGTGCCTCTTCCTCTCAGGTTCCGGTGGTGGGGGGTGATCGGGGAGGGTCCGCCGTCCGGCTGTGCGCGGCCGGAGCGGGAA